>CAYJIB010000069.1:0-9480 GCA_964370125.1 uncultured Desulfovibrionaceae bacterium | reverse complement strand
AAAAAGTATCAGATACGAGGAAAACGAGATTTTGCTAGCGAAGTGTACGCTTTTGCCACCAAAGGCGACCGAAGGGAGTTTGCGTTTGCGAAGAATGAGCAACTACGCAAATGAACAGCCCGGTTGGTACATGAGCGACGCAAAATCGAAGCTTGACGAAGTAGGTGTTGCTTTTTCAGTCGCCTGCATTCAATTAATCTCCCGCCCAATCCATATAGCCCGCCCAATAATACGCACCAAGTTCTCAAAATGTTCGCCCGTCTCTAAAACAATCGGACTGTACAGAGGATTGTTACTTGAAAGTATAATCTGTTTTGGCTGTGCATTAACTGTTTTTAAATACACCATATCCTCAACGCCCACAGCATAAACCTTGCCCGCACGCAACTGTCTTTGATCTTGGTCAATAAGCACAAGATCGCCATCTTTTATATCGGGGCTCATACTGTCCCCTGTCACCCTCATAAGCACCATTTTTTCAGGATTGCCCTTACGACGCAAGAAATCATAGTGAAAAGCGTAGTGTCGCTCAATTTGGTCACTTACTTCAAAGGATCCACCACCAGCAGACAAATGCGCCTCAACAAGGGGCACAAGAAAAAGACTTGGCCCCTTTTCGATAGGCCCAAGATAACTATTATTGCTCAACTTATTATACTCAGTGTAGTGCACTGGCTCTTCGCTCAGCATAGGGATATCTTGACCTTCCCTCTCTGAATATTGCTGCTTGCCTAAGTTTTGTACAGGCAGGCTTGCGTGTATCGGACCAGTGCCAAACATCAACCAAGAAATATTGATATTGTTGTTAAAACAAATCTTTGCCAATGTTCCAGAAGAAGGTTCGTTAAGACCTCTCTCATATGAAGACAAAGCGCCTCGGCTGATACCAAGCCTTTCTGCAAAGACATCTTGAGACTGTTTTCCCCGAACCGTTTTGATACGCAAACCGATTTCTTGGAGCTGTTTTTTTTCGACTTCAAGATTTTTTTTGTAAAGTATTCTCGCATCTTGTGTGAAGGAACTCATACACATCCCCCTTTTTTGCATTTTTTTTTAGCAAAAGCTCTTGACAAGCGAAAGAATTATGCACATATTAAGCCTGTGGCAAGAATTCTTTCCATGAATGTAAGAATTATTTGCACAAAAGTCAAGCAATAAAAGGCTAAAACAATTTGCCTTTGCTGACCATTTTATCAAGGCTAGCTACGCTTGAATGTTTTAAAAAAGTTAAAACAAAAAAAACTTCAAACAGATTTTTTATTTTTGACAATGAAACAAAAAGGCAAAGCTATTGAATTTTTTGATAAAAAATTTTTGCTCAGTCACAAAAGCGAAAAGAGCAAAGGCTTTTTGCTCATGCATTTTGTGTCTTGTAGCAAAGAAATCTTGTTGAATTTGGCAAGCAAGCTAAAATAAAGCTCAATGATTTTTTTATAAATCATTTTACCAAAGGATACTTGAAGGGAAAGGCACGTCTTTTAACGACGAGATTTTGCACACAACGACAGAAATTTGCACAAAAAGCGAGATGTAAGGAGAAATCTCATGGCTAACATTGTAAACAATCAACAAACAACAAAACATTTTGAAACACAAAACACAAAAGGCAGCTTAGATGACTTGGACAAAGCAATGAACATCAATTCTTTAGAAGAAGCGGACTCTTTTCTTGCGGCCATAGCCAAACACAAAAGGCGTATAGCCCTGGTTGAAAATGCCTTAAATGAAGATATTGCCGCACTTACTCACAAAGTCAATGCCAGTGTGCGCGAGGACAAAAAAGCCATTGCACGTCTTGAAAAAGCCTTGGAAAACTACGCAACCTCAATAAAAGACACGCTTTTTGCTGAAAAGTGCTGCTGTTCTTTGACTTTTGGCATTTTTGGTTTTCGATCTTTACAGCCAATGGAGTCCTGCTTTTTGCCACATTTTGCACCACGCTCCAATGTAAAGGGCAAAAAAGTTTTCTTGATGGATCACGACACCTTGCCTTGCCTGCAAACTGAACTAGGCCAATGCGCCTGCATTTGCAATAAAAAAGAGCTCTTCTTTTATGAACTCAGCATCAAAAACTTGGAAAATCAATAAGGATTTTATTGAATTGTTAAAGCTTTTTGAAGTTCAAATTACAACTCTAGTCACAAAGGATTTTGTATGAAAAAGACAAGGCCAAATGGCTCAATTTTCTGCCGCTTTCTAACAGGTTATTGCCTAGCCTCAAGCTTATTAGCTCTTGTTTTGTGGTTTTATCCAGAGCAAGGTGGGGTGATTTTGTATAAGGCGACCTTGCTTTGTGTGGCGGGGGCGGCTGGCTATCTCCTTGACCGTTTGGCCTTTCCTTATGCACGTCCAGACTCGTATTTAGACTGGCCCTGGCGTGAAAGAGAGGCTGAAGGCTTTCAAAGCTTGTACGCCAATCACAGTATCGTTAAGGGCTACAAAAAGGTCTTTATCGCTTGCCTTATCCGCCGTGCCATTATTATGGCTGCATGCATGTTGGCCTTGGGTCTGGCTCTATGAAAACACCTTCCTTGCCCCATTCTTTGGCAAATTTCTTGCGTTTTGTCTGTGTCTTTGTGCTTCTTTGTTCTTGCATGACTTTTTGTGCGCCAAAAATATATGCCCAAAAAAAACACGAAAATTCAAATTTTTTAAAGACTGGGGCAAGCACATTTTCTTCAAGAGACATCCCTCGGCAGGCCTTGCAATACCGGGCCTTGCTCACAAGGACCGCCAGAATGGTCTTTGGCATGCAAGCCCCAATAGCCACCTTAGCCGCTCAAGTCCATCAAGAATCGTCATGGGACAAAAAAGCCCGTTCTTTTGTAGGCGCACAAGGCCTTGCGCAATTTATGCCTAAAACGGCTGATTGGATAAGCGAAATCACTCCAGAGCTTGGCAAAGCCGCACCCTTCTCGCCTTCTTGGGCTCTTCGAGCAATGTGTTTTTTTGACAAATGGCTTTTTGAAAGAACAAGAAAGCGTGTTCTTGATGACGATTGCGAGCGTATGGCCATGAGCCTTTCTGCCTACAATGGCGGAGAAAGCTGGATTCGCCGTGATCAAAAATTGGCAGCCAAAAAAAACTATAACAGCAAAAAGTATTTTGAGCACACCGAGCTTGTCAATGCCGGCAGATCAAGGGCCGCTTGGAATGAAAACAGAAAGTATGTGCGCCGTATCTTAGGCATACTTGAGACACTTTATGAAGAAGCTGGCTGGGGATTTGGCCTTTGTGAAAAGACTTTATCGCCTTCTTTGCTAAGCGACTAATCGATCAAAAACTTTTTGCAAAATTTTGAAAAAAAGGGGGACGCATGTTGTCAATTATATGGAAGGCGCTTTCTTCACATTTTTTTAAAGGAGCAAGCCTCGCCCTTTTGGCCCTCTTGTGCTTTGCCCTCTACTATTTTTGGCAAGACAGCAAGGCTCAATATGAAGCGAAAATTAAAGAATTAGAACTTCAAGTGGCACAGGTTCAGCTTGCCGCAACTGCCTGGAGGCAAGAAGCAGAAGAGCTGGCAAAGCGTGTCTACAGCACAGCAAACACATTAAAGCTTTGCCTTGATCGAGAAGAAAAACAGGCGACTAATTATTCAAACATCAAGACCTTGCTCAAAGAATATGAAGAAAAAAGCAAGCAAAACACAGCTGAAAAACTAAAAAATCAAAAAGCTCTCTGTTCTGGACATGAAGACATTTTAGCGCACTTAAATGCTGACTTCACAAGCCTTTTTAACAAGCAAAGGCACAATGCAACAGCGCCACAAAAGGATAAAAAACCATGAAGAAGCAAGCACAAAACAGTGCACAAATTTTTTGGCGAAGTCTTTTGTTTTCAGGTTTGCTTTCAGGTGTCTTGTCTGGCTGTGCGCTTTGCAAAGCGCCACAAGATGTGGCCATGCCACCCTTTGTGTCGGAAAATTTTGGGAAAAAAGCCTGCCCAAGACCAAGGCATTTAAAAATGGGGAAGGATGTGCCACGCTTTATAGAAGACAGTCCCCTTTGCGATGTTGACAATATCGAGGTCCTACTCATTCGAGACGCTCGATTGCGGCAATATATCGAAGCCCTTGAGGCAACAATTCTCTGTCATGAAGGCTTTGATACAGAGACAGTCCACTAAAGGAGGAAGGACATGGAAGTACTAACAGAATATATGCAAAGGCTCTTGCCCGCCGTCTTGCTTGGGGCAATAAATGGCCTTTTCTTGTGGACTCTTTGGTCTTTGCGCAAGCTCTTTGTGCGGCACGATACCTGTAGAAAGTATCGCCAAAACATGACCATGCTTGAACTGCGCTTTACTGAACATCTCAATACCTTTGAGAGGTCAATGCAAAGCATAAACAACCTACCAAAAACACAATGCCTGCACGAAGTCCGTGAAGAATTGGCGAAATTGCACAACAAACACGAGAGCATGGTCGCCGACATTCAAGACCTTCACGCCACCTTAAAGCGTGTCGAACAACCCCTGGCTATGTTGCTGCAACATCATGTGAAAATGTAAACAAGGAGATGATTATGTGTGCCATCATTGCGCCCATTCTTGGAGTTATGGCCAGTGCCCTGTCTTTGGCAAGTACCGTTCAACAAAGTTCGGCCAGTCAAGTACAGTATTATTATGAAACCGCCGAAGCCGAACAAGAAGTGCAGGTTCAAGAAGTTGAGACCGAAAAAGTCCGTGAAGATGTCAGCTATGGCGAAGAGCAATTACGAAGCCAGCAACAGGCCGAGCTTGGTACTCAACGTTCTTTGCTTGCCTCTCAAGGCTATTCTTTAGGCGACTTAGACGGTTCTGCCGCAACCTTTCTTATGCAAGAAAGCGGACGTCATGAAGAAGACGCTTATCGCTATGCAAAAGAGGGAGAGTATGAAGTTTGGCGAGCTGAAAACAGCCTTTATTCAAGTCAAATTGATGCCGCCCAAGTAAAAAGCCAGCCGAGCACAAGCCTACTTGATGTGGGGCAAAGTGCCTTAAAAACAGGGCAAAGCGTTGCCAATGCGTGGTATTCTTATGCTTGATGACTACGAACTTGACAAGGCCATGGTCTTTGCCAAAGACCCCTTGGGCTTTGTTTTGGCAGCCTTTCCTTGGAAAGAAGGGCCTTTGTCAAAGTTTTGTGGCCCTGACAACTGGCAAAGAGATGTGCTTGAAAGCATGACAGACAGCCTCACCAGTGGAAAAATTTATCAAGAACCTTTGCGAGTGGCCGTTTCATCGGGGCATGGCATCGGAAAATCAGCCCTTGTCGCTTGGATCATTCTTTGGGGTCTTGCCACCTGTGAAGGGGCAAGGGGCGTGGTCACCGCCAATACCGAAGCCCAGCTAAAGAACAAGACTTGGGCAGAACTCGCCAAATGGCACGGCCTTTGTCATTATGGAAAGCATTTTTCTTGCACCATGAAAGCCCTTGCGCACAAAGACAAAGAGCATGAAAAAACCTGGCGAGTGGACATTGTGCCTTGGTCTGAGCGCAATACCGAAGCCTTTGCTGGCCTTCACAATCAGGGCAAGCGTGTACTGCTTCTCTTTGATGAAGCTTCAGCTATCCCAGAACGCATTTGGGAGGTAGCAGAAGGCGCTCTCACAGACAAAGACACAGAAATCCTTTGGTGCTGTTTTGGAAATCCAACCCGCAATACAGGGCGTTTTAAAGAATGTTTTGGGCGATTTAGGCACCGCTGGGCAACAAGCAAGATCGACAGCCGCACGGCCTTTATGACCAATAAAGAATTGCTCGAAACATGGATTGCGGACTATGGCGAAGACTCTGACTTTGTGCGGGTGCGAGTGCGTGGTGAATTTCCACGAACAGGCTCATTACAGCTCATCTCACTTGACGCTGTCGAAAAAGCCGTTGAACGAGAACTTGATATCGTCGAATACCAGCACGCTGCCCGCATTATGGCTGTTGATGTTGCCCGCTTTGGAGCTGATCAATCTGTCATCACCTTGCGCCAAGGCCTGCATTGTTTCCCTCAAAAAAAATTCCGAGAACTCGACCTTATGACCCTAGCCTCTGTCATTGCCAGAGAATTTGAACAAGAACAACCAGACGCCCTCTTTGTCGACGGCGTGGGAATAGGCGCGGGTGTGATCGACAGATTGCGCCAACTCCACATTCCTGTAGTCGATGCCCAAGCGGGGGCTTCTGCCCTTGAAAGCAAACGCTTTGCCAACAGAAGAGCAGAGATGTGGGTGGCTTTGCGAGAATGGCTTATTGCCGGCGGAAGCCTGCCCGATGACAGCCAGCTTGTCGACGATTTAACAGGCCTTGAATACGGCTTTACTGCCTCAGACAAGCTCATTCTTGAAAAAAAGGACGACATGAAAGCAAGAGGCCTTGCCTCACCAGATTGTGCGGATTCTTTGGCCCTTACCTTTTATGCCCCTGTACAAGCACGTTTTTTTGATCCAGACGCAATGGGCTTTTCTGGAGCAAAAAAGCACAAAGTCCATACTGGACGAAGGAGCTGATTTCTTCATTTATAGTCATTGTTTGTTTTCACCACAAAACCACAAAGTTCGCAAAGGACAAAGGAGTAAAAAAATGTGTATTTTTTCACAACCTTCAGCCCCAACAATGGTCGCCATCCCCCAAGCACCAACAGCACCCACCCCTGTTTCTGCCCCTGCCCCCGTGCCAGTAGCTGAAAGCGCCACAGAGCGTGAAGTCGCGAGAGAAGTTGATCTTGAGGTAGAAGCGGCGGTCATGGAAGAAGAGCGTAAGCTCAAATCTTCAAAAAACAGCACAAACAATGTGCTGACCAGCGGCCTTGGCCTTACTACACAAGAACAGGTCAAAACACCTACTATCCTTGGAAAATAATATGGACAGATCATGGTTTTCATCAAGCCTTGCGTCCTTGCCAAAAGCTTTAGCAGAGGCTTGGCCCGAGGTTCCAATCGAGGATTTTCAACAATCCCTCCCAAAGCAAGAGGGACAACAAATCCCCTTGCTTGAATACGAAGAACCTCTTGTCAGATATTGTCGACGGCGCTTGCACGCCCTTAAAGAAGAGCGCCGCTCTTGGGATGAACATTATAAAGACCTGGCAAGGCATATCTTGCCTTGGTCAGCACAATTCCTCGAAGACGGAGAACTCACCAATGACGGAAGCAAGAAGGCCGATCCTGTTGATAGCACAGCTCGTGAAGCCCTGCGAGTGCTCGCCGCTGGAATGCAAGGGGGGCTCACGCCAAAGTCTATTCCTTGGTTTCGTTTAAGCATTAAAAAGCAAGAATGGCTTGACTATCCTGGCATGCGTTTGTGGCTACAAAAAAGCACTCAGCTCTTGCACGATATTTTGGCAAAATCCAATTTCTATCATGTCATTGCACAAAACTATGAAGAATTGGCTCTTTACGGAACTTCGGCCATGTATGTGGAAGACGACTTTGATACGGTCGTGCGTTTTCGTGCCTTAACTGTTGGAGAATATTACATTTCTAACAATTGGCATGGAAAGGTCGATACCCTCTTTCGCGTCTTTGATATGTCCGCACGCAATATCGTAGCAGAATTTGGCTGGGACCGTGTAAGCGACAGAGTGCGCAATCTCTACAGAGAAGCGCCAGACAGCTATGTGCGCTTGGTTCATGCTGTCTTGCCAAGGCAGGCGGCCAATTTTTCTTCGCCTTGGCCTTGTCACATGCCCTTTGCCTCATACACCTTTGAACACGATGTGCCCGACGATGGGCAGCTGCTTCGTGAATCGGGCTACAAACATTTCCCCTATCTTGTGGCCACTTGGGCGACAGTGGGCAACAATGTGTATGGTTATTCACCGGGCATGGACGCCCTGCCCGATGTCAAACAGCTCAAAATCATGCAAGAAGAAAAGGCCGATATTGTACGAAAAATTTCAAATCCGCCCATGATCGCCCCACCAGAACTCAAAGGCCACTACCTGAGCACAGCCAGTGGTGAGGTCAGCTTTGCTGACGCCCGTTCTGGCCAAGCCTTCATACCTGTTTTGAAATACGATTACAATGTCTCAAGCCTTATTCCCGCTATTACAGAATTGCAAAATTCAGTAAAGAAAGCTTTTTTTAATGAGCTTTTCCGCATGTTTACAGGCGAAGGCGTCCAAGGGATCACCGCAACAGAGGTTTTAGAGCGACGTCAAGAGCGTCTTTCACAAATCGGCCCTGTGCTTGAGCGTTTGCAAAGCGCCATCTTCGCGCCCCTTATCGATCTTTTATTGCACCGTTGTGAATCTGTGGGCATCTTGCCCAAAAAACCCTTTGATTTTGACTGTGTCTGTATGCATGTCGACTATACCTCGACCATCTGTCAATCACAAAGAATGGCGGGACTTGGCGCAATTTCTCAACTCGCAAATTTTGCGGGCGAGATTGCCAAGATCAATCCCGAAATCCTTGACAAATTTGACACAGACAAAGTCCTTGACGAGTACGCCACCATGCTGGGTGTGCCTTTAAACATTTTGCGCTCTGACGTAGACGTAAGCACTTTACGCAAAGAGCGAAAAGTGCTTGGCGAAGGCATGACACAAAAACAAGAAGCCGATACGCAATTTGCCTTACTTGAGCGACTTGTAGGTCTTGCCAAAGAATTGCACAGCATGGACGTAACAAAAAACACCGCCTTTACACAGCTTTTCTTAGCTGTTGTTCAAAGCTTGGACAGCGAGCTTTTGGCCTCACTAGGCAACAGTGAAGCCCTAAATTCGCTTATGGCGGCGATTGCACAAAATCAACAATCGCCCTTATCAATCCCGTCGCTTCAAGAACAAAATCAAGAAAATCTTGAAGAGACACAAGCCCTCAAGGAGGAAGCCTAATGGCCTATGAAGATTTTGAAACTCAGGGAAAAACACAGAAAACCTACAACTTGCAAAACGCTTTTGGTGAAGAGTCTTTGTGGAATAGCGAAAACAAGACTCAAAGCAAGGCGCCTAAAATGGAGCAACAAAAAAATGATTCGGGTACGCAAGATCGGTCATTGCTCAGCGAAGCGGTGCAAGGCAAGAAGCCTGTTTCCGCTAGATCTGCCCTAGCTAAAGCAGGTCAAGACATTGAGGTCCCAGAAAAGTATCAAATCATTTTCGACGACGGCATGTCTTGCGATGAAGAATTGCTTGAAAGAGCGACACCCATTTTCAAAGCCCTTGGTCTGACCCAATACCAGGCACAACAACTTGCCGAACTTCATGCCTCGCACGTTCGCAAGGTGGAGCAAAGCTATGTGCAGCTTATTCAGGGCTGGCGAGAGGCGGCAAGGCAGGACTCTGAAATTGGCGGCGCTGATTTTGCCAAAAAACTGGGCGTCATGGCAAAGGCGGCTAAGACTTTTGGCTCAAAGGCTTTGCTTGAGGTGCTTGACAGCTCTGGAGTGGGCAATCACCCTGAAGTTTTGCGCTTTTTCTACCGAATTGGTTGCGCTCTTGAGCAGGACGGTTTTATGCATTCTGCACAAGCAAGAAAATCGGTTGATCCGATCAGTCTTGTCTA
>CAYJIB010000068.1:0-9540 GCA_964370125.1 uncultured Desulfovibrionaceae bacterium | reverse complement strand
TGGGGGAAAACTTTTTTTCAAAAAAGTTTTCCCCCAGAAAATCTTATCTCAAAACTCTATCCTGCCGCTTAGCGGCGGTCGCCCATGAGGCGAAGGAGCATGAGGAAGAGGTTTATGAAGTCGAGGTAGAGTGTGAGTGCGCCGAGCAGTGCGCCACGTCTGATGGCGGTTGCGTCATCGAGGGGTGCATTTTCGCCGAATTGTCTGATTTTTTGTGTGTCATAGGCGGTGAGTCCTGTGAAGACGATGACACCGATGATGCTTATGGCGAATTCGAGTGCGCTGCTTTGGAGGAAGATATTGACGAGTGAGGCGAGAATTATGCCTATGAGTCCCATGAAGAGAAAAGATCCCATTGAGGTGAGGTCACGTTTTGTGACGGTTCCGTAGAGGCTCATTGCGCCGAACATTCCTGCTGTTGTGAGGAAGGTTGACATGACGGATTCTGCTGTGTAGGCGAGCAGGACGAAAGAGAGAGCGGCTCCCATGAGTGCGCTATAGAGGAAGAAGAGTCCTGTTGCTGTGGTGGCTGAGAGTTTGTGCATCATGCCTGAGAGGACGAGCGGGAGGGCTATTGTTGCGACGAGCAGAAGGATGAGCACGAGGCTATTGCCGTGAATGAGGGCGAGAATGCTTGGTGAGCTTGCGACATAGCCAGCGACAACGGCTGTTGCGAGCAGGCCGAGCGTCATCCAGGTGTATACTTGTCTCATGAAGACAGAGACGGCTTGGAGGCTTTGTGTTTGTGTGGTGTTTTGTATTGGGTTCATGGCTTCTCCTAATGTTTTTATGGAATTGTTTATGCTTTTGCAGATTGTTTTCTGCGCATTATTCCGATTGCATTATTTGATTATAGGTCTTTTTTGTACAAATGACAAGGCTTTTAGTTTTGTATTTTTAACGTATGCGCAAATCCTGTCGGTATTCGAGGGATTGTCGCAGGGTTTCTTTATCCATGAATTTGACTTCGGCGCCGAGGGGGATTCCTTGTGCGAGTCGGGTGATTTGTATGTTTGGATAGCGTTTTTTGATAAGATTGTGAAGGAAGATAGCGGTATTATCGGCTTCTATTGTGGCGCCTAGGGCGAGAACGACTTCTTCGACTTGTCCTTTGTTTAGGCGATTGTAAAGGCGATCGAGCTCTAGGTGTTCGCTTTGGATATTTTCTAGTGGCATGAGCAATCCGCCGAGAATGCAATAGCGTCCTTGAAAGAAAGCGCCGTCTTCGATGGTGAGCAGGCTGTCCCAATCTGCTACGACACAGAGCAGATTGTCTTGGCGGTTAGGATTTGTGCAGATGGTGCAGGGGGATTTTTCTGTAAGTGCGCCGCATTCTTGACAAAGTTGTAGGGTGTCGCGCAAAGTGGCTATGTGTTGCCCAAGTTGTCTTACGGTATCTTCTGGCCATTTGAGCAGGGTCATGGCGACACGCATGGCGGATTTTGGGCCAAGACCTGGGAGGCGGCTTAGGGAATGAATGAGTTTTTCTAGGGATTCGGGGAGGCGGCTGTTCATAGTCTACCTTGTTTTTGTGTGTTTTAATGTGCAGTGAGTTGACATAGCAAGATACGGAAAAACAGTCAATAGAGCTTTTGTTTAATTGCAAGGGGCAAACTTTTTTGAAAAAATTTTTCCCCCAGCTCTATTAAGAACCCCTTTCAAAAAACTTTAACTAAGCCATACAAGCCTCAACATAATTATAAAGGCAATTTGACAGTTTTTTCAAAAGGGTATATTCTTTCACTTAATTTTTGAAACATTATTTTAGCCAAAATACTGGGAGTAGACAATGAATAATTTTTTGGATTTATGTGTTAAAAGGCAGAGTTGCAGAACATTTTCAGATAAAACGGTAGAAAGAGAAAAGCTTCTTTCTTGTGTAGAGGCTGCCCGTCTTGCGCCTTCGGCTTGCAATAGCCAGCCTTGGAAGTTTATCGTTGTCAACACGCCTGAAATTGTTGCAGAAGTTGCAAAAACAACCATGCAACTTGGTATCAATAACTATATGGCTTCAGCGACGGCTTTTATTGTTGTTTTAGAAGAGCACGCCGTACTTATGCCCAAAATCAGGCCGATTTTTGATAGTCAATACTTTGCAAAGGGCGATATTGGCGGTGTGCTTGTGACTCTTTGTTATGCCGCAGAGGCACAAGGTCTTGGCTCTTGTATTATTGGTATGTACGACAGAGAAAAACTATGTTCTTTGCTCAATTTACCTTCTGAAACACGCTTTGGTCAGCTTGTGGCTCTTGGCTATCCTGCTGACGATAAGGTAAGAAATAAGTCAAGAAAGCCTCTTGAAGATCTTGTCCGTTTTGTCTAAGACAAGCTCTTTTAAAAAGAAAAAGGCGTGAAAAACGCCTTTTTTTGTGTCTTTTTTTCATTTTTATTAAAAGGTTCTCATTCGCAAGCAAAGTAATAAACAATATAATGCCAATAGCTTGCGTATGTCTGTTTTTTATTTTATTCTTCATCTGTGTAAAAAGAACACTCTTTACATAGAAGGTAAGAATATGTCAGACGATTTTATCCATTTCTCTCATAAGGTCAGCCTTGAAAGTCCCTTAGGCGCAAAACATCTTTCCCATTCAATTGGTAAGCCCTATTCAAGCCTGCTTCAAGAGATCAATCCACACGACAGAGGCGCTGAAATCTTTATACATTCTATCAAACACGCTAAACACAATCGAGATCTTTATCACAGCCATTCGCCCTTTAAAGCTCTGGTCGAATACAAAGATTGAAAACACTTTTCTCTATTATTTTTTAGGGTCAAGGGCCACCATTTGTACTTCAATGGAAAAGCCATAACCAAGTACAGGCACAGGGACAATGGTGCGGGCTGGCTTGTGGTCACCAAAAATCTCGGCATAAATGCTGTTGCAAGCGCCCCATTTTGCCAAATCGGTCACATAAATGGTTGTTGAAACAACATCCTTAATGCTCGCCCCTCTTTCTGCCAAAATGTCTTGGCAATAGGCAAAAACAATGCGGGTTTGCTCTTCAAAGCTGGGCATTTCGCCTACGGGCGGTTTTTTGTCTGCCAAAATACCAGAAAGAAAGATGAAACCGTTTGCGCACACAGCGTGTGAATAATGGCCAAGCGGCAAGGGGACATTTTGGCTTGTAAGCATTTCCATCTTGATGCAACTCCATGATTTTTTGTGTTTTTATCAATTTTTATTCAGAACAAGAGACTTTAAGCCTGCCTGTAAATACGTGTAGCATGTGGTGAGAGCAAGGAAAAGTTCATTTTTCCGAAGGAGTGTACTCTGATGGTACAAGCGGAGCAAAAATGGACTTTGACGCAGCCATCGCCACATGCTACGCTTATTTACCAGCCTGTGCAATGCTTCCACACCTCACACAGCACACCATCACGCAAAACATGATACCTGTCATAGGGCGCAACCGTCGCACAAGCGTGATTTGGCAAAATACGCACAAGAGTTCCGATAGGCAAGCTTGGCAGTGTTGCGCCATTTCTCGCCGCAATAATGCCGTGCTCTTGATTGGTGCCAAAGACAATAATGTCCTGCATAATATTGCCATCAATATCACACACAAGGCCATAGGCCTGGTCTTTTGCCTGTGTGGCTGTGCTTCTGTCTCTTGACAAAGCCATCCAACCCGCATCGATAATCGCCCAAGCTTTCTCTTCTTGATGTCCAATAATCGAAGCCAAAACAGAAACAGCGATTTCCTCTGGCTGACAAACACCAATGCCTGCCATCGTCAAATCTTGGAACATAAAGACACCAGCTCGCACCTCTGTCACGCCGTCAAGATTTTGCACAAAAGAAGCCGTCGGTGTAGAACCAAGGCTGACCATAGGACAAGCAAAACCCGCATCACGCAAGGCCTTTGCCGCCTGCACTATGCGCGCTCTTTCTTGTTCGGCCATATCAACAATGCCTTGTGTCGTCGTGCATTTATACGATTCGCCCGCATGGGTCAAAACACCAAGAACATTTTGCCCCCCCTCTTGCAAAAGAGCAGCGAGTTTTGGCAAATTGGGATCGTCTGGCTTAAGCCCAGATCTGTGACCATCAACATCAATTTCAATACAAACATCAAACACAGCCCCCTGCTCTTTCGCAAAGGCCACAAGCAATTTTGCAGCCTCAAAAGAATCAAGAAGCACCTTCATTTCAATGCCTTGTTGCATAAGGCGAAGCACATGAGCAAATTTATTTGGCGCAAGACCAACAGCGTACAAAATATCTGTCACACCGTGACTGCTAAAGAAATCGGCCTCTGCCAAGGTAGAAACCGTTATCGGTCCTTTTGGTCCGTCCATACAGGCATTTGCGGCCTCAATAGCCTTCGCACTCTTTAAATGTGGGCGAAATATAACGTCAAATTGCGATAAATGCTTTCGCATCTTTGCAATATTTGCTTCCATCTTATTGACATCAAGAAGAAGGGCCGGCGTTTCTAAGGAATGTATGTTCATATTTACTCTCAAAGTCAAAAGTTTCTAGGGAATTATTGCTGAAGCAGGGTCATTTTCAAAATAACAATAGGCTCATTTGGCACATCCCCCATGCCGCCTTTACGCCCTGTTGGCACAGATTTCATGCGATCAATGACCTCTTGCCCTTCAATCACCTTTCCAAAAACTGCATAACCATAGCCTTGATTTGTGGCAGATTTAAAATTGAGAAAGGTATTTGGTGCTACATTAATAAAAAATTGCGAAGTGGCTGAATGTGGGTCAGAGGTGCGGGCCATAGCGATGGTGTAGGGATCGTTTTTAAAATCTCTTCTGGCCTCGTTTTCAATAGGCTTCTTTGTGGGTTTTTGAACCATCTCTTTTGTAAAACCACCGCCTTGAATCATAAATCCGTCAATAATTCTATGAAAAATGGTGTCTGTATAAAAGCCAGAACGCACATAAAATAAAAAGTTCGATACCGTTTTTGGGGCTTTGTTTGGATCGAGCTCAAGCACAAAATTGCCCATTGTCGTTTCTACTTCTACCTTAGGCAAAGGTGCTGCGAAAGCTTGAACTGGGCCACACATAAAAATTAAAAGCAGTGCCAAGCAGGCAAAAATCGTCGTATTTCGCATTTTTTCCTCCAAATGCATATTGTATTTTTTCTCAAAAATTCTTAAAAAAACGTATCAATCATTTTTTTGGCATTTTCACAGCCTCGTGAATATCTTCTAGGCTTTTTGTATATTTTATTCCGCCCTTAACCTCTGTCACCGTGCTTTGCATGTCTTCAGGTACATGTTTTTTGGCAACGAGCCAGTCCAAAAACTTTATTGCGACCTCGTTTTCAGGATTGATTGAAAGAGCCAAGAACAAATGCTCAACACAAGGTCCATAATTCTCACTCTCAAGCAAGGCCCTCGCCATGTTGATGTGTAAATTGTCGTCATTCTTTGTCAGGCCAAGAGCCTTTGTATAATATTCTATCGACTGTCCAAGCATGGCACTTTTCCGCAAACTTATCCCAAGTTCATTAAACAAATGCTTGTGCTCTTGTTCATAAGTCGCTTCAAGATTGACCAGGCGTTCAAAAATATTTGAAGCTTTATCCCTTTCGCCACGAGAAAGATAGGTAAGCGCAATGCCAAAATTGGCGCGCACATTTTCTTCATCAAGAGTCAAAGCGTTTGAATATTCAAATTCTGCACTAAAATGCTTGCCCTGATCGCGAAGCGAATCGCCCTCTTTTACGCTATCGTTCACTTCCCGCATCTTTGGATACACCGATTGCATATAAAATTCTGGCTCAGGCGAAAATTTTTCTAAAAGCTCTTGCAAAGTAATTATGCGCTTCTTCCCTGTAGGAACAAAGTTCATATTGATAGACTGCATCATAAGCGTATCGCCATCTTGCTCAACAAACCAAAAAATCTTTTGCACAGTCTTGCGTGTTGTTGTGCCTGTGCCGACCTTGCGGATTTCTTGCGAAGAAAATACGCCCTTAATAGGGGCACCTTGCTCAAGAGAGTTTTCAGAACTCTGCGTCATACACTTTCCTTTTCAATGGCTTCCATAAAGATCTTGGCCGCTTGCACAGGATCCTCTGCCCTTGTTATAGGACGGCCAACCACCAAGAAATTTGCACCAAGACGCACAGCCTGCTGCGGGCTGACAATACGCCTTTGATCATCACTCACAGCGCCAACCTTTGCACTGCGAATGCCAGGTGTCAAACATTGAAGCTGCGGGCAACGCTCTTTAATAGCCTGCAAATCCTGACCAGAACAAACCACCCCGTCAAGGCCCCAAGCCTCTGCCCTCGCCGCAAGATTTTTTGCCAAATCTTCAAGCGATCCAGAATAATAAAGCAAATCGCCCTCTTCAAAAGATGTCAAAACTGTCACCCCAAAAACCAAAGGGCGTTTGCCATATTTTTCAGCCTCATAAGCCGTATCAACAGCCGCCTTTAACATCTTCTCACCACCAAAAGTATGCACCGTGATAAGATCCGCCCCAATAGCCGCCGAAGATCTTACCGCACCCGCAACCGTATTAGGAATGTCAAAAAGCTTTAAATCAAGCATAAGCTTAAAGCCCATATCCTTTAAGCTTTCAAGCATCACAGGGCCCTCTTTTGTAAAAAGCTCCAAGCCCACCTTCACCCAAGGAACAATCCCCGTCAAAGTGTGCGCCATCTTCAAAGCTTCGGCCTTTGATGTATAATCAAGAGCAACAATCAGATTTGGCTTCTGTAACATTTTTCCTCCAGTGCAAAATTTCAAAAAATGACTTCATCCCAAACAAGAAAACTACACACCTATACTATTTCAGTAGCTTCTCAACAAGATGAGGATAACAATTCGGCGAAAGCTTCGCCGCCTCATACACAATACAAAGCTGCTCAAAAGCAAGCTCAAGTCTGTCATTAATAATCCACGCATCAAAAAAAGAGGCCTCTTCAATCTCTGTATAGGCTGCACTAAGACGCCTAGACATGCTCTCTTCAGTCTCAGTACCCCGACCCTCTAAACGCAAACGCAAAGCGTCCAAAGAAGGCGGAAATACAAAAACAAAAGAACCACAAGGAAAGCTCTCTTTTAACTGCTTTGCCCCCTGCACGTCAATATCAAACAAGATATCAATCCCCTCACGCAAAGCCCGCTCCAAAGCGTCCTTGGGACTTCCATAAAGATTGCCATGAACCTCAGCCCACTCAGCAAAAAAGCCCGCCTCACGCCTTTGTATAAAATCTTCTCGTTCAATAAAATGATAGTGAAAACCGTCCCTCTCACCCTCTCTTCTCTTTCTTGTCGTATAAGAGACAGAAAAAGAAATAGAAGGATAACGCTCACGCAAAGCCTTTACAAGCGTACTCTTCCCCGTACCAGAAGGCGCACAAAGCACAAGCAAAACACCACGCCGACGAAAGCCCTCCCTCATCATGCCTCATCCCCCTCTTGAACAAAACGCTGACCAATAGTATCCGGCGAAACAGCCGACAAAATCACATGATTAGAAGCCGTCACAAGAATTGACCTGGTCTTCCTCCCGTGCGTGCTGTCAAGCAAACGCCCCTCATTACGAGCGTCCTCACGCAAACGACGCATCGGCGCTGTATGCGAATTCACTATAGCCACAACCTGCGAAGCCACTACAAAATTACCAAAACCCAAATTGATAAGACGATCCTGCGACATATCTCACTCTTCTCTAATAAGCTTTAGCTACCGCAAAAGCTCCGTAAGACTCCGCACAATGAATTGTGCAGGAGTCTTATAATAAATTATTCCAAATTCTGCACCTGCTCACGGCACTTTTCTAACTCGTTCTTACAATCAACGACCACACGAGAAAGCAAAGCGTCCTGAACCTTGTTCCCACAAGTCGTAATTTCTCGAAAACATTCCTGCAAAGTAAAATCAAGACGGCGACCCGCATCAGACCCTTCTGCCAATAACTCACGAAAACGCTCAAGATGCGCGTCCAAACGCGTCAATTCCTCACTAATATCCAATTTATCACTATATAAAACAAGCTCATGCAAAAAACGAGACTCGTCAAGATCATGCCCGTGCTCAGACAAAGTATTCTGCACTCGCTCACGCAAAACAGAAAAACGCTCCTCCTTAATCCGCGGAGCCTGCTCACCAATATGACTCACCCACTCCTCAAGACGCATACAACGCTCAATAAGATCTCGCTTTAAAGCACTCGCCTCCGTCTCCCTTGACTCGTTCCAATCCTCAATAGCCATAGCAAGACCCTTTTCTAGCTCCAAAACAAAAGAATCCGAAGGCTCATCCTGACTCGGCTGATGCCATAAACGATCAATACGCAAAAGAGACATTACATCAAATGAAGAAGACAAAGCTGACTCGCACCCCAAGCCCAAAGAAGAAAAATTGTTCTTTGAAAAATCCACAAGAGTCTGACACATAGCCCTGGCACGCACCTCATCAAAATATACCCTCTCTTGCAAAAGCTCAGATGGCTGCCACACCATCGATACCTCAACACGGCCACGACTCGCACCCTTCTTCAACAAACGCTCAAAACGTGACTCAAGATAACGCAACTGAGAAGGTAAACGCCACTTAATGTCAAGATGACGACCGTTCACAGAACGTAACTCCCAAGTCTGCATACCAAACTCGCTCTCAATAACACAACGACCAAAACCCGTCATACTCCGAAGCATAATTCTTCCTTATAATATTTTTTCTTTTTTGGGGGAAATGATTTCCCCCATCAGGCTGTCGCTATCCGTACGGCTCGTTCCTCGCCTACGGCTAGATTTTTACTGTGCGAAGCATCAATTAAGCCTCCCTCCGGGAGGGAGGTGGCAGGCGAAGACTGACGGTGGGAGAATGCGTATTTAAAGCCATCGAACTACAAAAGCCCGCTTGCTCCCCCCTGCTTTCGCTTCGCTCAAGCTTCCCCCCTCCCGGAGGGGGGCTTTTTTAGCTTCTACTAATTACTCAACCTTTACAGCTACATGAAGACTTCTTTTCATCCCAAAATCTCAAAAACCAAACCTTACTTCCCCCCTCAACAGAGCAGGCCGTAGCCTGCGGCAGTCTTTGACCTAGTTTTGCTCAAAGAGCAACTTTCACCAATTCAAACTAGCCTCAATTCATACTATTTGAGGTTTCCAAAGGGGATCATCCCCTTTGGCGTCCTTTGGCCGCTCATTTGGCAGTATATATGCAAATGGAAGCAAGTTCCATTTGCCTGCCTGCATTCGCTCAAAGCTCGCTACCGCGAGCGACTGCCGTCTTCCTTTGGCCGCTCATTTGGCAGTATATATGCAAATGGAAGCAAGTTCCATTTGCCTGCCTGCATTCGCTCAAAGCTCGCTACCGCGAGCGACTGCCGTCGGCTATAAGGAAGGGCTTTTATTCCCAAGCCAACAGAGCAGGCCGTAGCCTGCGGCAGTCTTTGACCTAGTTTTGCTCAAAGAGCAACTTTCACCAATTCAAACTAGCCTCAATTCATACTATTTGAGGTTTCCAAAGGGGATCATCCCCTTTGGCCGCCGGAGGCATCCCCTTTGGCCGCCGGAGGCACTGCCTTTGGCCGCCGGAGGCACTGCCTTTGGCCGC
>CAYJIB010000067.1:0-9748 GCA_964370125.1 uncultured Desulfovibrionaceae bacterium | reverse complement strand
GCTCCGTCGCCATAGCCATCGCCGACGCTTTTTTCAAAACTTCTTTCGAAGCAGGGAGACATCAGCAGCGGATAGATATGTTTTAAAAGCAGAAAGGCAATGCCTTCGGCGACCAAAAGCAATGCCTTCGGCGACCAAAGGGGATGATCCCCTTTGGAAACCTCAATAAGTATGAATTGCAGGTAGGCTGAATTGGTAAAAGCCTATCTCTGTACAAAGCTTGGTCGAAGACTAACGCAGGCTACGGCCTGCTCGCTTGGTTGAATGGGCAAAAGGCCTTTCTTCGAGCTTTTAATAGGCAGACCGTCTATTCCGTTGAATGCAAAGGTAAAAAAAACAAAAACAGAACTGTCAAAAGCGATAACTTTTCGGTATTGAAATACATTTTTTGGGAATTCTCTAAATCTCTTCACTTTGCGGCATATTGTGCGATTTTGCGTACTCCCGCAGGGAGTATGTGAAATCGCACAATATGCCGCTAATTGAGGGGGTTGGGGGGATCATCCCCCCAAGAAAAAAAGAAAAAAGAAAAAAAGGGATTGATATGTACATTTATAATACATTGAGTCGGAAGAAGGAGTTATTGGTGCCTGTGCGTGAGGGCAGGGTTTCTTTGTATGCTTGTGGCATTACGGCTTATGATTATTGTCATATTGGTCATGCTCGTTCTTCGATTGCTTTTGATGTGCTTGTGCGTGTGCTTCGGGACACTGGTCTTGAGGTGACTTTTATTCGCAATTTTACGGATGTTGACGACAAGATTATTGTCCGTGCGAATAAGGAGGGTGTTTCGAGCGAGGCGATTGCTAGGAAGTATATGGCGGCTTTTCATGAGGACATGGAGCGTCTTTTTGTATTACCTGCGGACATTGAGCCTTTGGCGACTGAGCATATTGCGGAGATGATTGTTTTGTGTGAGGATTTGATTGCGCAGGATTATGCTTATGCGACGCCATCTGGCGACGTGTATTTTCGTGTGCGATCTTGGCCTGAGTATGGCAAGCTTTCTGGGCGTAGTTTGGACGATTTATTGTCTGGTGCGCGTGTTTTGCCTGGTGAGGAGAAGGAAGATCCGCTTGATTTTGCTTTATGGAAGTCTGCCAAGCCTGACGAGCCTTGGTGGGAGAGTCCTTGGGGGCGTGGGCGTCCTGGTTGGCATATTGAGTGTTCGGCTATGGCGGCGAAGTATGTTGATATGCCTTTGGACATTCATGGTGGCGGTCTTGATTTGGTTTTTCCGCATCATGAGAACGAGATAGCGCAGAGTGAGGCGGCGCATAAGAAGCCTTTAGCCAATATTTGGGCGCATAATGGTTTTGTGCAAATCAATGCAGAGAAAATGTCGAAATCTTTGGGGAATTTCACGACTATTCGGGATATTTTGGAGAATTGGTTGCCAGAGACTTTGCGTTTCTTCCTTATTGGCAAGCATTATAGAAGCCCTATTGATTTTTCTTTTGATGGCATGATTGAGGCTGAGCGTACGCAGAAGCGTTTTTATGAGACTTTGCGTGATATGAAGGCGCAGCTTGAGAGCGGGAAGGTAAAGGCGATTTCTGACAAGGATGAAGCGGCAAAACTTGCCACTTTGGAAGAGGAAAATGCGCAATATAAAAAGGCTTTTATTGAGGCTTTGCATGACGATTGCAATACAGCGGCGGCTATTGGGCATATTTTTACGACTATTCGTCTTGCGGGTCGAGTGCTTGACAGCAAGGTCTTGAAAAATAGCGAGGGCGGTCAAGCGATTTTGCGGGATATTTTGCTGCAGGTTGAGCGTTGGGAGAAGCTTTTGGGCGTTTTTGGGACGGAGCCGCAGGTTTTCTTGGAGCAGTTGAAAAATATCCGCATTGCGAGAAAGTCTATTGACACGGTTCAGGTGGAGGCTTTGCTTGAAAAAAGGCAGAAAGCGAGACTTGATAAAGATTTTGCGAGTTCTGACGCTTTGCGGGCGGAGCTTTTGGAGCTTGGGGTGTCCGTTAAAGACACAGGAGCGGGCCAGCAATGGGACGTCGAATAGGTGCGGGCTGTTGAAAAAGCAGCGTCTGCGGCGTTAAATTACTTTTTTTGCTCCATGTCGAATACCATAAGAGTATACTCATTTCGCAAAAAAAGAATTTGCCTTGCATCCACTACTTTTTGAACAGCCCGCTATGGCTCGATCTTGAGCCCGCTGTGCCGACTACTTTTTGAACAGCCCGCTGTACCGACTTGTTTTTGAACAGCCGCCGTGGTGCTTCGAAGTAGCCCGCATTAGCTCGATTTTAAGCGAGTTGTAGTGCCTTGTTGAAAAAGCAGTGGCGATAGCAAGCCTGCTGAAAGTGAGCAAATGGCAAAAGTGTAAAAAATGAAAGCTCTATTTTTCAGACACTTACGGACTTTGGGCATCTCTTTAAGCCTTGCCCTCTTTGCGCTCGCTCTTTTTTTCACGCCAAGGGCGCAGGCTTTTTTGGGGGAGTTTACACATCAAGATGAATATGAGCTGGGGAAGGAATTTGAAATCCTTGTCCGCTCTCGCATGCCCTTATTAGAAGACCCAGAAATCACAAATTATGCCAAATCCTTGGTTGAGCGCCTGGCAGAAGTCATTCCACCACAGCCCTTTCCCTTTACGGTGGGCGTTTTTTTGCACAATTCTTTGAACGCCTTTGCGGTGCCTGGCGGCTTTGTTTTTTTGAATACGGGCCTCATTATGGCGATGGAGCATGAATCTGACCTTGTGGGCGTCCTTGCGCACGAGCTTGCCCACGTCACGCAAAGGCATATCGCCGATCGTATTGAAAAAGCACAACTTTCTGGCCTCGCAAGCACCCTTGGCGCACTTGCTGGGGCTCTTATAGGCGGAGAAGCGGGGCAAGGCCTAATTGTTGGTTCTTTGGCGGCCAATCAGGCCAGTATGTTGCATTATAGCCGTCAAAATGAGAACGAAGCCGATGAAGTGGGTCTGCGCTATATGACCGAAGCGGGCTACAATCCCCTTGGCATGAAGCGGGCTTTTGAAGTGCTTCGCCGCTCGCAATGGACAAGGGGCATCGATATTCCTGAATATCTTTCCACACACCCCGATCTTGGCAACCGTGTGAGCGATATGCACAGACTTATCCAAGCCTTTGAGCCTAGCGTGACAAAGAGGCCCGAAAAAGACGAGGCCTTTTTGCGTGTGCGTACCCTTGTGCAAGCCCGCTATGGCGATGTCGATATGGCTGAACATTATCTGAAAAAATTGCCAGAAAACAATCCCTTAGGCCTCATGGGCAAGGCCCTCTTGGCTGAAAGGCGCAATCGCTATGCTGAGGCAAAGGCCCTTTTTGAAAAGGCCGTACAACTCGCCCCAAAAGATTATCTTATCGTGCGAGAGGCGGGGCGTTTTTATTTTGTAGAGGGCAATCCAAAGGCGGGCATCACCCTGCAACGTGCCCTGCAACTCAATCCTGATGACATCATGGCACAATTTTTCCTTGCTCGTGTGATGAACGGCAAAAAAGATTATGCGCAAGCCCACAAGCTCTTTGCAGAGGTTTTACGCTATTTGCCAAAAGACAGCGAAGTGCACTATTATTATGCCCGCTCCCTTGGAGAATCTGGCAGACCCTTTGAAGCCTATTTACACCTTGCCTATGCCGCCCTCTATCAAAATAATCCAAGAAAAGTACAGCAATGGATAGGAAAAACAAAGCAATTTGAAGGCAAGCTCAATCAAAAACAAGAGCGAGATCTCAAAGATTTTGAAAAAGCCCTTGAAGAAAGACAGAAATTTTGGAAATAGCCTGTCACAAAAAGAGAACATCATGCTCACAGCCCTGCCCACCGCACAAGAAATGAACCTTTGGGACGCAAAGGCCGAAGAACTAGGCCTACCAGCCTTCACCCTTATGGAAAATGCCGCCCGAGCTGCTTGGCAGGTCTTGCATCAATACTACAGAAGCCCCAAAAAATACCCCGAAAAATCAAAGCCTTACAAGAAATACAAAGAATTTGCCAAGGAACTTACCAGAGAGCTTACAAGCAAACGCATAGCCCTCTTTGCAGGCAGCGGAAACAATGGCGGTGACGCCTTTGCTCTTGCCAGAATGTTGCACGATGAGGGCCTTTGCGTACGTGTTTTTCACACAAAAGCCCTTGAAAAACTTAAAGGAATTTGCGCACAGCACGCAAAACTTGCCCTCGCTTGCGGTGTATCCTTTAGCCCTGTAAGCGATTGGCTTGATCTCTCTTCAAGTCTTCACCCTTTTTGGACGACACCAGACATCTCTATTGATGGCTTGCTTGGCACAGGTTTTTCAGGAAACCTTAGCAAAGACATAGCAAAAATCATCAATGAAATCAATACAAGAGCGGCAATCAATCGGGCCTTTGTGCTTTCTCTTGATGTGCCTTCTGGCCTGTGCGCAAAGAGCGGCCTTTGTGGGAATGAAAGCAAAAACGACGTGTCACAAGCAATAAAAGCCACAGCGACAGTCACTTTTCAGGCCGCAAAGCCAGGCATAGTTCTGCCGCAAGCAAGGCCCTATGTCGGCGAGCTTCACACCGTCCCCATCGGTCTGCCAAAGTGCATTATGGAAAATTTCCCCGCCTCTCATGCTCTGCTTGATGAAAGCATTTTGCGCTATCAACCAAAGGACATTGCCCACAAAGGGCAAGCCGGCCATGTCCTTATTGTTGGCGGCTCAAAAGGCCTTTGCGGTGCGGCTCTGCTCGCTGCACAAGGGGCTTTGTCTGCGGGTGCAGGAAAGGTGACCCTCGCCATGCCAGCAGGACTTTTTACTTCGCTCGCCTTGCCGCCAGACATCATGAGCCTTCCCCTCTCTGCAAAAAATTGGGAAGAAGCTGTGCCAGAACTTCTTGAATTTTTCCCCCTTGTCGACAGTCTCGTCCTCGGTATGGGGATAGGGCGAAGTGAAGACAGCCAAAGAGCCCTAGCCCGCATTTTACAAGAAAAAAGCCGCCCGCCAAGCCTAATAGACGCCGATGCCCTCTATGCAATAGGGGAAAATCCTTCTCTATTTGAACACCTTAGGCAAAATGACATTTTAAGCCCGCACCCCGGCGAAGCCGCACAGCTCTTAAACAGCACAAACAAGGCCGTTCAGGCTGACCGCTTTACAAGCCTCGCCTCATTGCAAGCCTTAAGCCCACAAAATCCTGTATGGATACTCAAGGGAGCAGGAACACTTGTCGGGCAAGATGGACAGCATGAGCAAAACAAAGAAGCTGACCAGCTGGGGCAATTAAAACAATTAGAACAAACAGGACAAAGAAAAAGCCAGCCACATTGCTTTATAAGCCCCTTTGACATCGAGCAACTCGCTGTCGCAGGAAGCGGAGACGTGCTTGCAGGAACTGTCGGTACTTTCCTAGCACAAGGCCTGCCACCACTCTACGCAGCCGCCCTTGGCGTATACAGGCATTGCCTCGCCGGCCTTTGCCTCGCAAAAAAAACAACATTCAGAGGAAACAGCGCCAGCGATATCGCACAGGTCATGAAAGACAGTTTTGCCTCCGGCGGCAAAAGGGGATGATCCCCTTTTGAAACCCCAAATAGGGTGAATTGTGGGTAATTTGAATTGGTAAAAGTCTCTCTTTACCTAAAGGGAGGTCGAAGACTACCGCAGGCTGCCGCCTGCTCGGTTATTATAGAATACTAAACTTAGACTTTGAGCAGGTTTTGCTTCTATTAAAAGAAAAACTAAAATAACCTTCTAGCCAGCAAAAATTCTCTCATACCTAGCAACTTTTGCGTTAAAAATTTCTCTCAATTTCGCAAAGTGTTGGCACTGAAAAAGACACTAAGTATTTGGAATTAAAAACTTTTTAGCCTAAAATGCGCTAATAAAATTGCAAGAAAAATGAGTATGGAATACGAATTTCTGGCAATTTTATGGAGCCAAAGAGATATTTTTCAGAGCCGGCTACCAACATTTTTGCGAAAGCAAAAATGTTGCGCCACGAAAAATAAGCCAGAACTTGCTTCTGGCGGCTGCGAAGCAGTATTTGGAGTGGGCGTGCCTTTCTGAAAAAGGCATGAAAATGCCTTTTTCAGCGTCGACTAATTAGTCGGAAGAATATATTTTACAAAGAGCTCTTTTTCTATGCTTTCTATTTGTAAGCCTTTGTATTCTCTATAAAAAGCAAGCAGTTCTGCATTAGCAGAAAGGGCCGCCCGTACCTGCCCACGGCGCATACGCTCTTTAATATTGACAAGCAAAGAAGGATAATTCACAAGAGACCTCGACAAACAAAAAGCCTATTCAAAACCTGTAGGCTGAACAGTCGCAGGGGCCTTCACCGCTTCACCACTCTCGGCTTCAGCCTTGGGTTCTGCCCTGCTTTCGGCTTCTTCTCGGCTTGATCTGCTATTCTCAGTCGGTCTTTCAGCTTGGCGATTGGCGGCATTTCTATTTGCGCCCTGCTTTTTTTCTTGGTTTTTTTTATGTTCTTCAAGGAAGATTTGTGACCTAAAATAGCGTGTCATAATGTCTTGTGCATAAGTGCGGTGCTGACCGCCAACATAGGCCGCAAGCGCACGAAAGATATTTTCATCATAGCGATCATAATATTCTCGTAAAATCTCCACACCAACCGCTATACCAGTATCGACTGAATGCAAGTCTTCTTCTTTTTTGCCAAGCCTGTCGAGCTTGTCATAATGATGACGATAAATCACCTGCATAGGGCCACGAGCGTTCGCACTTGAAACCACAGATTCATCAAAAGTACTCTCACGCCACACCATAGCCAAAACCAAAAGAGGCGGCATAGAATAATGCGAAGACCATTTTGAAATGGCGTCAACATAGGCCTTGCGCTTTTTGGAGCTAAGGCGCACATCATCATACACAGAATCAATGACAAGACCCAGCTGATCTGGCGTTACAGGCATAGAAAAAACCTGTTTTATCAAATCTTCGCTGGCTATTTGAGTATTTTTTAAATTGATAAGTTCGTCATATTGCTCTTGACTAAGCGTGACATGGCCTTCCTTGGTAAAGGCTATCTTGCTAAAGAAATAGACTGTTCCACCCGCTCCGCAAAGAAGAGCCAAGACAATGCAAAGAGCCATGAGCCAAGGCCGTCTGTGAATAGGCTTCTTTACTCGAGCAAGCTTGCCGCCTTGAATGGCATATTGATCTAAAAAGCTCATATTTTCTTCCTTCATTTCTTCGTTTTAGGCTTTTTGTTGCCTTGCCCACGAATCCTTTAAACCAACCGTGCGGTTAAAGACAATTTTTTGCGCAGTGCTGTCAGTATCCACGCAAAAATAGCCCACCCTTTCAAATTGCACACGCTCACCAGCAGAAAGCTCTGCCAAGGCAGGTTCAACAAAGGCCCTAACAATTTTTCTTGAATCGGGATTGATCGCGTCAGCCCCTTCTTCCGAAGAAGCAGGATTTTCATGCAAAAAAAGATGCTCATAAAGGCGCACTTCTGCTTCCTTTGCATGAGCCTTGGACACAAAATGGATAGTCCCCTTTACTTTACGCCCATCTGGCGCAGAGCCGCCCTTTGTTTCTGGGTCATAAGTACAGCGCAATTCTATCACATTCCCGTCAGCATCGTGAACAATTTCATTGCATTTGATATAATAGGCATAGCGCAAGCGCACTTCACCATTTGGCACCAAGCGGTGATATTTTTTGGGTGGATTTTCGCAAAAATCTGCTCTTTCGATGTACAATTCTCTTGAAAAAGGCACTTTTCGGCTGCCTGCGATGCTGTCGTCTTGGCTAAAGGGCATATCGAGCCATTCTTCTTGGCCTTCGGGATAATTTTCAATGACCACTTTTATAGGATCAAGCACAGCCATATAACGAGGGGAATGAGCGTTTAAGTTTTCACGAACAAAGAATTCGAGCATGGCGTATTCTACCATATTGTTTGAACGTGCCACACCGATACGAGAACAAAATTCTCGAATAGCCTCTGGCGGATAACCACGACGGCGCAAGGCACAAATAGTCGGCATACGAGGGTCGTCCCAGCCGTCAACAATGCCGGCCCTTACAAGTTCGATAAGCTTGCGCTTTGAAAGCAAGGTATGGCTTATCTGCAAGCGAGCAAATTCAATCTGTTGTGGGTGATAGACGTCCAAAGTATCGAGAATCCAATCGTACAAGGCCCTGTTGTTCACAAATTCTAAAGAACAAATAGAATGCGTAATGCCCTCAATAGAATCAGAAAGACAATGCGCGTAATCATACATAGGGTACACGCACCAAGCCTTGCCTGTGCGGTGATGTTCAGCATGGCGAATACGATAAAGGGCTGGGTCACGCAAAACAACATTGGGCGAAGCCATGTCGATTTTGGCACGCAAAATATGCGCTCCGTCTGGGTATTTGCCATCTCGCATGTCTCTAAAGAGCTGCAAATTTTCCTCTACAGAACGCTCACGATAGGGAGAATTGTTCCCCGCTTCGGTTAAAGTCCCACGGTTTAAGCGGATTTCTTCTGCGCTTTGGCTATCAACATAGGCCTTGCCCATTTGAATAAGTTTTTCGGCATGAGTATAAAATATTTCAAAATAATCAGAGGCATAAAATTCTCTATCGTCCCAATTCGCCCCAAGCCAAGCGGCATCTTTACGAATAGCATTGACGTATTCTGTCTCTTCTTTTTCGGGATTGGTATCGTCAAAACGAAGATTGCAAAGACCTGAAAATTCTTGCGCAAGACCAAAATTTAAGCAAATTGATTTTGCGTGACCGATGTGCAAATAGCCATTGGGCTCTGGAGGAAAACGAGTATGCACCCTCGAATCAAAAGCCCCCTTTGCGATATCTTCTTGAATGCGTGTGCGCAAAAAATCTTGGCCAACAGTTCTTTCTTCTGCGGCACTTCCCTCATGATTTTCTGCCTGCACATTCTTTGCCTTCATAGTGTCCATAAAATAACTCCGTCAATCCTTACTTTTTATTCTTTATCTGCTTTTTTTGCAGCATCTTCATCATTAGGCAGGCTAGTTCCCGCCATATCTTTTTTGTGGCTGTGTGAAAAAGCCTCCCATTCTTCAAGGTCGATGGCTTGATCTTCATCTTTATCAATCACCGTAAAGGCGTGTTCACGCAAATTCGGACGAGCCTCCATAAATTCTTTAAGGCTAATAGCCTCATTATCATCTGTATCAATAAGGGCAAAGCTGTCGGCAGGTGAACCTTGCTTTGGCCTTGCTAAAAGAGAAGAAGGCAAAAGCACCATTGTCAACACAAAGAAAAAAATTAAAAAACTCCGCAACATATTCAAATCCTTATATAAGTAAAGTATTTTTTACACAAGACAAGCCCAAGAAAAGCGTATTGTACGGCATTTGACCTGACATAGACTTGACATTCTATGCCAAAGTGGCGATATGCACAAGCAATAAAAGAGGGAGCTTTTTGAAAAGCCAAAAAGCAGTGCCTCCGGCGGCCAAAGGCAGAAAGGCAGTGCCTCCGGCGGCCAAAGGCAGAAAAGCAGTGCCTCCGGCGGCCAAAGGGACTGAGTCCCTTTGGAAACCCCAATAAGTATAAATTGGGGATAGACTGAATTGGCAAAAGTTGCTCTTTGCTTGAAACTAGGTCGAAAACTATCGCAGGCTGCCGCCTGCTCTGCTGCGGGAAGAGGCAAAAGGCCTTCCTTATAGCCTGCGGCAACTGCTCTAGTAAGCGGGGCTACAGGACGTAGCCCCCGAACGTCATAAGTAAGTCGCCCGCTGTAGCCCACAGGAAGTGGGCGAGCCGCGCAGCGGAGCAGGCAGACGGCTAGCCGAAAT
>CAYJIB010000066.1:0-9861 GCA_964370125.1 uncultured Desulfovibrionaceae bacterium | reverse complement strand
TCTCGAAGAAAAAACCTCAAAACTTAAATCCAAATCTCACCCTTACACCTTATGCAAAAACTCAACAATCCTCTTCAAAATAGCCTCAAATTCTGCATCCGTCCAATCACCGCCAAGGGCAATGCGCACAGCCTGTTCATTTTCTGCCGCACCGTGAGCAAAAATTCCGCTCTCTGCTACAATAATCCCTTCGCTTTGCAATTTCATAGCAAAATCCTGTGCTGTCCATGGCTTTGGAAGCTTTAGCCAAGCAAAAAAAGCCGTCGCACGGCTGACCAAGGCAAATCCGTCAAGCTGCTGTCGCAACAAGGCATTGCGCCTTGCGGCTTCTGTACGTTTTTTAAGCAAAATAGCCTTTGCTGTGCCGTCACTAATCCACTGACGAGCAAGTTCTGCCATGAGCGGCGGAGCCATTGAAACAGTATAGCCAATAGTCCGCTCAAGATCAGAATACAGAAAATCTGGTGCACACAAATAGGCAATGCGTAAAGCACCGCTCAAAGCCTCGCTGGTAGACGCAATAAAGCAGGAACGCTCAGGCGCAAAGGAAGCAATCGGTGCAAGATTTTGCTCTATACTGAGGGCATAAACATCGTCTTCGATAATAAAAAGATCGTGATGGCGACAAATTTCTGCCAAGGCATGACGTCGAAAAAGAGGCATTTGCGCGAGGGTTGGATTGTGGCAAGTGGGCATAAGATAAACACCACGAATGCCGCCGCTTCGACAGGCCGCTTCAAGAGCTTCAGGAAGCATACCCGCTTCGTCCATGCGCACAGGCACCAAGCTCAGACGCAAGCGTCTGGCAAGTTGTCGCAAGACGGGATAGCTAAAATGCTCAACAGCCAAGCGATCGCCTGGAGAAAAAAGAGAGCTGAGCACGGTGAGTAAGGCGTGTTGTGCGCCAGCACAGATAAGGACATTTTCTGCTGAAAGCTTCAGACCATATTCTTGCGCCCACAAAGCCCCCGCCTCTCGATGAGAAAAAAGGCCCCTTGGTTGTTGATAGCTTGAAAGCGCGTCTGAAAAAGTTTTATCTTCCTGCATTTTTTGATAAATAGTCTGAAGACCCTCTTCAAATGAAGGTCGAATATATTCAAAAGGACTGATAAATCCCAAGTCGTACATGACTTTTGTTTGAATATTTTGCCTTCTTAGAGAATAGAGGTCGGTGGGGATTTCTTTGTCTTGCACCCGCCCACGCATAAAGGTTCCACGGCCCGTAATGCCTTCGCTAATGCCACGGCGTGCCGCTTCGGCATAGGCTCGGCTGACAGTGCCGACAGTCAGGCCAAGGCTCTTTGCGAGCTCTCTGTGCGTAGGCAAACGCTCGCCCACTTCAAGAGCACCACTTGAAAGGCCTTCTATTAAAGCATGAACGATATGCATATACAAAGGGCCTTCTGCCCCGCTTTGTACCTGTTTTTTGTAGAGTGACAATATATCCATACTTTTTAGGATACAAGAAAAAAAAAGAGATGTCAAAGGCTGTAAATATTTAAAAGTATTGTAAAAAAATAGAGAAAATTTTGTGTAAAATTGTCTCTATGACAATTTTTATTTGTTTCTGTTAAAAATAATTGTCTTCTTGTTGAGGTGAAAGGTCCTAAAAATATTTTTCTTGGCCTATGCTTTAACCCTCTCTCATAAATTGACTATTGTTACATGGAGTACAGTATGGAAAAAGGAACTTTTCAACTCAAATCTGGCTTGGCGACGATGCTCAAAGGCGGCGTTATTATGGACGTCACCACTCCTGAAGAAGCAAAAATCGCTGAAGAGGCGGGCGCTTGTGCGGTAATGGCTCTTGAGCGAGTGCCTTCTGACATTCGCAAAGAGGGCGGTGTTGCCCGCATGGCAGATCCCAGCATTGTGCAGGGCATTATGGGGGCTGTGAGCATTCCTGTAATGGCAAAGGCCCGCATCGGTCATGTTGTTGAGGCCCGCATTTTAGAAGCCCTTGGCGCTGATTATATTGATGAAAGCGAGGTCTTGACCCCCGCTGATGACCGCTATCATATTGATAAAAGAGATTTTACAGTGCCTTTTGTTTGTGGAGCTCGCAATCTGGGCGAGGCTTTGCGACGTCTTGCCGAAGGGGCGGCTATGATCCGCACCAAGGGCGAGCCGGGCACGGGAAATGTGGTGGAGGCTGTGCGTCATTGTCGTATGCTCTTGGACGAAGTGCGCACCTTGTGTCATTTGCGTGATGATGAAGTGGCCAATTTTGCTAAAGAAATTGCCGCACCTCTTGATCTTGTCTTAGCAACTCGAGAAGCCAAAAGATTGCCTGTTGTCAATTTTGCCGCTGGGGGCATTGCGACGCCAGCCGATGCGGCCCTTATGATGTACCTTGGTTGTGACGGTGTTTTTGTTGGTTCGGGGATTTTTAAGTCGGCAAATCCCGCAAAGAGAGCAAGAGCCATTGTCTCTGCTGTTACACATTATAATGATTATAAGGTCTTGGCAGATATTTCTTGTGACCTTGGCGAAGCCATGCCCGGCCTTGAAATCGCTTCTATCCCACACAATGAACGTATGCAAGAAAGGGGCTGGTAATGCCTTCTTTGCGGATAGGGGTCTTGGCCTTGCAGGGGGCTTTTGCTGAGCATATTCAAAGCCTTAGCAAGTGCGGAGCAGAAGCGATTGAAGTGCGTAAATTCTCGCATTTGCAAGGCTTAGACGGCTTGATTATTCCTGGTGGGGAAAGCACGGTTATGAGCAAGCTTATGGTTGAAGAAGGCCTTTTTGGGCCTGTGCGGGCCCTTGGGCTTCAGGGTCTTCCTCTTTTTGGCACTTGTGCTGGGCTCGTCATGCTTTCAAAAGACATTGCCGAATATGAAGGGCAAGCCACTTTGGCTCTTTTGGACGTAAAGGTGCGCCGCAATGCCTTTGGGCGGCAAGTTGACAGCTTTTGCACGACTTTGCTGTGTGCTTTGCCAAATTCTGCAACTAAACGCTGCAGAAAGGATAAAGAGCTTGAGACGACAAAGACTGCTTTTCCTGCTGTATTTATTCGAGCGCCCTTGATAGAGACTGTTGGTGAGTCTGTGCGTGTGCTTGCAAGTATAGAGGGCAAGGCCGTTGCCGTAGAGCAGGGCAATATCATGGCCTGCTCTTTCCACCCAGAGCTGACAGATGACACAAGATGGCATCAAGTTTTTTTACAAAAAGCCTTGCACTACAAAGCTAACACTACAAAGAATTAAATGAAAATAAAGCCCTTAAGCATTGTCTTGAGGGCTTTATTGTTATCTTTTTTTAAAAAAATTCCAAAAAAATTGAGTATGTTCTACATTTCACTTGCAAAGCAAAAGTATTTATGGCATAGTATATGCATAATCGACTTGCCTATCTTTTTTCACTGTTGATTTTTAGGAAGCTCTATGGCTCTACAACTCAGACAACAGCTTAAATTGTCACAACAACTTGTGATGACGCCGCAATTGCAGCAGGCCATTCGCCTTTTGCAGATGTCTCGCCTTGAGCTTGTCGAAACCATTCAGCAAGAGCTCTTAGAAAATCCCTTCCTTGAAGAACAGCTTGAAAAGGTGGAAGAACCGGTCACAGAAAACCGTGCTGATGAAACAGCTGAAGCCTATGACATAGAAATTTCACGAAGCGAAGATTGGGAAGATTATCTTGGCGAATTTGCCAGCACGCCCAAACAACTCCAGCACAGAGACTTTGAAGTCGGTGAAGACATGGCAGATTTTGAAAGCCGTATGTCTGAAAGCAGCTCTCTTGAAAGCCACCTTATGTGGCAACTGCGTCTCTCTACTTTGAGTGAAAAAGAAAAAGCTATAGGCGAAGTCATTATCGGCAACCTTGCCTCTTCTGGTTATTTGCACACAAGCGTTGAAGACTTGATGGAATTGAGTGTGGCCAGTCAAGAAGAAGTCGAAGCCGTTTTGCACACTCTTCAGCGCTTTGACCCGCTCGGTGTAGCCGCAAGAAGCCCAAAAGAATGCTTGCTCATTCAAATTGAAGTGCTTGGCTATGACCAAGACCCTGTCCTTGTCGGCCTTGTTGAAGACCATCTCGAAGACCTAGAAGCCAAACGCTATAAAGGCCTTTTGAAAAGATTTCAGCTGGATATGGACGACTTAAGAGAATATCTTACGCTCATTCAAAGCCTTGAACCCTTCCCTGGGGCAAGCTTTGGCTCGACTGAACCCATTTACGTCAGCCCTGATGCTTCGGTATACAAAATCAATGGCGAATTTGTTATTGTCTTGAATGAAGACGGCTTGCCCAATTTGACCATCTCTGAAATGTATGAAGATTGCGTGCCAAAAGACAATGAAAAAGACTATTTTTCAGAAAAAATACGCTCGGCTTCATGGCTTATCAAAAGCTTGCACCAAAGACACAAAACCCTCTATAAAGTATTAGAAAGCATTGTAAAATTTCAAAGAACCTTCTTTGAAGAGGGTGTGGAAAAATTGCGCCCCCTCATTTTAAAAGACATTGCCGACGATATTGGAATGCATGAATCAACCGTCAGCCGTATCACTACAAACAAATATGTCTCGACAGCTTTTGGCGTTTTTGAACTCAAATTCTTCTTTAATTCTGCAATCAACCTTGATGATGGAAGACAAATTGCTTCAGAAAGCGTAAAGTCCATTATTAAAGCTTGCATTGCCAAAGAAGATCCGAAGAAACCTCTTTCAGATGAACGCCTTGGCGAAATCTTGAAAGAAGAACTCAATGTCAATATCGCAAGGCGTACTGTCGCTAAGTATCGCATGTCTATGGATATTCCTTCTTCTTCACAAAGAAAGGTATTGTTGTAATACCTTCACAGGCAATGAAAGGAGCGATTGCCAAAATCAAAGAGAATGCTGGAGCAATTGTATTGTCAAAAAACCTCTTTACACAAGGAGACCTGCATGAATATTCAATTCAATTTCAAGAACTTTGACCCTTCTGAACACATTCAAAATTACGCACGCCGCCGCCTTGAAAAGCTTGGACGCTTTTTTGGCCCTCACCAAGATATTGATATTACAGTCAATATGGGTGTAGATAAACTCTTGCACCGCATCGATATCCGCCTAAGCGGAAACGGTGTTTCTGTAAATGCCGATGAGCAAGCACACGATATGTACACAAGCATCGACCTTGCCACCGATAAAGTCGAAGCCCAAGTGAAGAAAATGCTCTCTCGTGCCAAGCAAAGACAGAGAAAGGGGCGTGGAAATACGCAGATTGATGTATTTTCTTATGAAGTCACACCACCAGAAACTGTGCAAACCATTACAGGGCGTGACCACTTTTCGCCAAAGCCCATGTCGCCCGAAGAGGCCGTCATGCAGCTTGAGGCAAATGACCGTGCCTTCATTGTTTTCTTAAATTCTGAAAATGAACGCATCAATGTTATTTATCGCAGAAAGACCAATGATTTTGGTCTTATAGACCCTGTTGTATAAGGATATGACTGTCTATAAAAAATATCTTGCCTCATGCGGTGTTTTCTCGCCGCGTGAGGACTATCCTCAAGTCTTCGTGATCACCGCTCTTTCTGGTGCGGGGAAGAGCACAGCCTTGCAGGTCTTTGAAGACTTGCGCTTTTTCACAGCTGACGGCTTGCCTCCGCACCTTGCCCCTGATTTGGTAGACCTTTTAAAAAAAAATAAGCCCTTTCCTTTTGCGGGTATTGCTCTGGGCATCAATCAATACAATAGCCCCTTAATTATTAAGGATATGGCGGAAAAAGCCATTCCAGAGCTTGTCGACACATTAAGGACCAGAGAAAACAGGACAAAATGGTTGCACCTTGAAGCGAGTACCAGCGAAATTATGCGACGTTATGCGACAACACGTCGCCCGCACCCTCTTGAGCAAGAAGGCTTGTGCCTTGATTCCGCTATAAAAAAAGACAAAGAAGCTTTTCAAGACGCAAAGCCCAAGGCCGATTTTGTGCTTGACACAACACAATGTTCTTTGCACGACCTTCGCCGTATCATTCAAAGGCAGTGGGGGGGAATTCGCGACAGCCAGCACAGCATGAAGATCAATCTTATTTCTTTTGGCTTTAAGCATTCCATGCCACCGGAGGCCGACCTTGTCTTTGATGTGCGTTTTTTGCCAAATCCTTATTTTATAGAGCACTTAAAGACACTTACCGGTCAGCATAGAGCGGTAGAGAGCTTCATTTTTACAGAAGAAGCCCCCAGGGCTTTTTTGAATCAGCTTTTTTCCTTTCTTGATACGACTTTGCCCCTGTATGAAAAAGAAGGGCGTTATCGTTTGACTATTGCCCTTGGCTGCACTGGGGGGAAGCATCGTTCTGTGGCGACGGTTGAGGCCCTTGCCGATCGTTTGCGAGCGCAAGATTATGCCCTTGTTGTTGAACATCGGCATATCCATTTGCAGTAGCGTGCTTTTTTTAGTTTCACCTACAAAAATCTATAGCCACAACCGATGTCTATTTGCTCTAAATCTTTGTCATTGTGCAGAATTTCTATGGCCTGCGAACCCGTACAATGACAGGCACAAAGCTTTTTCACCTTTCTTGCTTTAAGCTCTTCAAGCACTTTACAAATGAAGTCTCCGTCTGACGATTTAAGGTGCAAGCCACCAATGACTTGCACTATTCTTTCATCTTCCCCTACAGTTTTAGCATAATCCACAATATTACAAATGCCTGCATGAGAGCAACCGCTGATGATGACAAGGCCGTCCTCGCTTGTGTAAATAAGCGCAGAATCGTCATAGATAAAGTCGGCTTTCATCTGGCCTTCATGCTCTGCCACGCCGATGGGGATTTTGCCCTCAAAATCGTTTGTGCGCGGGATTTCACCAAGAAAAGTCAGGTTTTTACTCAAAGCATAGGGTTTTTTTGTAAAAACACAGTCAAATTCTTTTTGAATTGCTTCAAGTGGGAGGTTTGAACCAATAAAGATATCGTTTTTTTCTCCCTTATACCGAATAATGAAGCAATCAGGGTGAGCAAGAAGTTTTGGGCGTTTTTCTTTTTTGATGCCTGCTTCTTGGTAGAGCTTGACTAAGGCAGCAAGGCCGTTTATGTGATCGTGGTGACCGTGTGAGAGGGCAATATAGTCAAGACTTAGCAAGTCTATGCCCAGTTTTTTGGCATTGCCGACGACATTGCCGTCTTCACCTGTGTCAAAAAGAATTTTTTTTCCATCTGCTACAATAAAGGCGGCAAAGCCGTCTTCGGGAATCAGGCCTTCACAATGAAGGCTATTGTCAATAAGTATTTGAATATTAAGCATTTTATCTCCATAAGAAGGTCAAGAGTTTTTAAAGAAAGCTGTTTTATGCTATAGAAAGAGCTCAAGAAGGTCAAAGTTTTTTTATGCTCAAGGCAAAAAAAAATACAAAGAAAAAGAAAATGAGATTTTTTTGCAAATAAAACTTGCTAAATCCTTTTAAATTTAATATATTTTTAGCGAGTTTGTTGCGCTTTTTTGCGGACACCTGCGCTAGTTTTTAAAGAAAAAAGCTGACAATAGCGCGATGTGGAATACAAACTACGCAATGACTTCAACTTGGACTCGCACTGAAAACTTTTCCATTTCGCCTTGTGAAAAGAACAGTCTTGGATTGGTAAAAGACCTGAACTGGAAAGTACTTGTTTTGTTCAGAAAGGTTCGTTATGGATAGTCAACAAATCAAAGGAAAAAGGACAAAAATTATGAAGTTCAAACTGCTTGGTAAAGTCTTATTGCTTACCCTGACCCCAATTGTTCTTGGCGTTGCTGCATTGACGTCAATTTCTTCTATGCTCACTTCTGGTGGACTTTATGATATGGCAGATATTCAGCTTTTAGAATTTGCCAACAAGCAAGCCTCTGAAATTGATAATGTTGTCAAAAACGCCGTAGGTGTTGGTGATATTGTTTCAAGTCTCGTTGACATTGAAGGTATGGCAGCGATGGCTAACGATCTTGGTGATGCCAGAGACTATGCCCCAGAATTTCAAAATTTACGTGCGATAAACGACAAAACCTTAGCAGAAGTTGTAGAAGATATCCCCGCTGTAACGGCTGTTGCCCTTGTTGACAAAAATGGCAAAACCATTGCCGCTTCAAGCGCAACTGCTGGAGCTATTGATATCAGTAAATACCCAAGCGTTGTTTCAGCTCTTGCGGGTCAAGATATGGTAAGTACGGCCTTTTCAAATTCAACAGGAAAAATGAGCGCCATGATCGGCCTTGTTGTTGACGATGACAGTAAAAATCCAATGGGAGCCTTGCTCTTTGTATTGGACTTGCCCACAATTGCTGATACGACAATCAAAGACGTTAAGCTTATGCCGACGACCAATATCTTTCTTGTGGATACCGAGGGTGTCATGCTTATGGAAAGAGCTTTTCCAGAGCTTATCGGTAAAGACAATTCTATCTATGAATACATTCGTACTGTTCTTTCACAAAAAAACGGTATCACACGTTATGATTGGGAAGGTGTTCCAAAAGTCACGCATTTTGCTGAACTGCCTTACACAAAATGGATCATTGGTATTGAAACTGACGAAAGCGATTTTTACACAACCGCCAATGAAATCAGTATGGTTCTTGTCCTTGTTGGGCTTGCCATTGTTATTGTTGTTGCCCTTATTGTTTTTGTGGTTATCAAAAAAGTTGTTGCCATTGTCTCTCAAGGCGCAAGTATCGCAAGCTATGTGGCAGAAGGCAACTTAGAGCTCACCAGCACGCAAATAGCGCAAATGGACGCTGCTCTTAAAAGAAAGGATGAATTTTCTGACCTTGCTGCTGCCCTAAGCGGCGTGGTACAAAGCCTTGCTAAAATGGTCGCAGAAACTGAACAAAAAGGCCAAGAAGCCCAAATAGCAGCAGAAAAAGCTGCTGCAGCATCAGTTGAAGCAGAAAAATCTGCACTAGAAGCCGACGATAAAAGAAAAAGCATCCTTGAAGCAGTTGTACAGCTTGAAGGTATTGTCAACAATATCGCCTCTGCCTCTGAACAACTTTCTTCACAAATTGAGCTCTCAACCAGTGGCGCAGAAGAACAATCTGCTCGCATGACAGAAACCGCCACCGCAATGGATGAGATGAACAGCACCGTTCTTGAGGTTGCTAGAAATTCTGGCGTAAGCGCAGAAATTGCTGACAACACGCAAGAAAAAGCGACTGCTGGTGCAAAAATTACCCTTAGATGTCAAGAATCTATGACCCAAGTCAAAGATGAATCAATGAAATTACGCCACAATATGGGCGAACTTGCAAGTCATGCACAGTCAATCAGCGCCGTTATGAGCGTTATTTCTGACATCGCTGACCAAACAAACTTGCTTGCGCTTAACGCTGCTATTGAAGCGGCAAGAGCTGGAGAAGCTGGACGAGGCTTTGCGGTTGTTGCTGATGAAGTAAGAAAGCTTGCTGAAAAAACCATCACTTCTACAACTGATGTTGCCAATGCTATCAACGCCATTCAACAAAGCACCGAAGTGAACGTAAAGCAAGTGGACACGGCTGTTGAGCGTATCGAAGAGGCTACAGAGCTTGCCATTGAAGGCGGCAAGGCCTTGCAAATTATTTTGGAAATGGCCGAGCAAAGTGCGGACGGTATTCGTGCTATCGCAACAGCCAGCGAAGAGCAATCTGCAACTTCTGATGAAATTGCAAGCTCCATTGCAACCGTTTCTGAAATCGCCAACAACAATGTTAGCGCTATGAATGAAGCTACTCAAGCCGTTGCCTCACTTTCAGAGCAAGCACAGCAACTCTCTGTCTTGGTTGAAAATTTGAAAAACAGCTAAACTCAATTTTGGGTGCTTTTGTCTTTGCGCGAAAGCACCCAAGTTACTAAGAATAAAAAAATGTCGAAATCCTCAAAAAGTAACCCTTCTGATATTTTACAGCATGT
>CAYJIB010000065.1:3772-10334 GCA_964370125.1 uncultured Desulfovibrionaceae bacterium | reverse complement strand
AAGCAATGCCTTCGGCGACCAAAGGGACTGAGTCCCTTTGGAAACCCCAATAAGTCTATATTGAAACTTAGTCCAAGCTCAAAGGCCTCACTTCGAACAAAGCTAGGTCGAAGTATAAAAGGCCGCTTGCTCCCCCTGCTTTCGCTTCGCTCAAGCTTCCCCCGACTTTAACAGAGCGGGGAGGGGGCATTAAGAGGCCCATAAACTCCCTCAAACAATAAAAAATAAGTATAGTCTATAAGCAAAGCAATATGACAAGAAAACTTCTTCTCGAAGAAAATCCTTGTCCCCAAAAAAACTATTCGCTTAACGCACCTTCAACAATCTTTAAAACTTCAGCAAGCCCAGTAGGCTTATCACCCCCAGCTTGCGCCATATCAGGACGTCCACCACCAGAACCCCCAATAGCTCCAGCCGCCTGTTTGATAAGCGCAGGTGCCGTAAAGCGATCGTGCAAGTCTTTAGAAACATAGAGCAAAATATGCGCCTTGTCGCCTTCTTCAGCCACAAGACAAGCCACACCCGAAGGCATTTTTGAGCGCACATCGTCCATAATTTCTCGCAAAGCCCGTATTGAAGCCGTGCCAACATTAACGAGCAAGGCAGAAATATCGCCAATCTTACGCACTTCTTCCATAAGCGGACGACCCTTTGTAACCGCACCAGATGCGCCCTTGTCACGCTCTTTGCGCAAGGCACGAACTTCTTTTTGCAAAGCTTCAACTTTCCCCAAAAGCTCTGAAGGCTGTGCTTTACAAAGAAGGCCAAGTTCTTTGATAAGATTTCTTTGTTCTTGCAAAAAAGCCAAAGAAGTCCAGGCGGTTATTGCCTCTATTCGGCGAACGCCCGCAGAAATTCCGCCTTCTGAAAGTATACAAAATGCGCCAGCCTGACCCGTGCGAGAAAGATGCGTTCCGCCGCAAAGCTCCATAGAATGCAAGCCAGCCTCATTTGACATGCTGACCACGCGAACAGAATCGCCGTATTTCTCGCCAAAGAGCGCAATAGCGCCAGCGTCAAGGGCTTCTTTTTGTGTCATATGCGCCACATCAAGAGGCATGTCTTGCAAAATAGCCGCATTGACAGATTCTTCGATCTGCAAAATTTCATCAGCTGTTAAGGCCGCATTGTGCGTAAAGTCAAAGCGCAAACGGTCTTCGCTCACCAAAGAACCCGCCTGTTGAACATGATCGCCCAAGACATTGCGCAAGGCCGTATGCACAAGATGTGTTGCCGTGTGATTTCTGGCAATGGCAAGACGGCGGCCCTCTGTGACGTGCAAGGTGAGCTCTTGATCAAGAAGGACTTGACCTTCTTCGATCTTTACATTGTGTACAGTCAAATCGGCTGTTGGCTTTAAGGTATCGGTCACGAGAACCTTGCCAGAAGGGCTTTGACAATAACCCGTATCGCCCTCTTGGCCACCAGAAGCCCCATAAAAAGGTGTTGTGTCGGTCACCAAATAGCCCACATCATCAAGGCTTAGGCTTTCAACTGGCAAAAGATCGGCGTCAAGCAAGGCCACAACACGTCCCACACCGTTCAAGCAACCGTCGCCGATAAATTCGCTGTGCAAGCCGTCATCAAGCAAGGGCTGAAAGCGAGAAAGCAAGTCTTTCGCCCCTGTGCCCTTCCAAGCCGCTCTTGCCCGATTTTTCTGCTCGGCCATGGCCTCAATAAAGCCCGCTTCATCAACGCTAAAACCGTGCTGCTCAGCAATATCGTTAATAATATCAATGGGAAAACCATAGGTATCATAAAGGGTAAAGGCTGCTTGCCCTTCGATGATTTTCTTGCCTTCTGCTTCTTGTTGGCTGATAATGTCTTCAAGCCTGTGCAAGCCTTTTTCAAGGCCGGCAGCAAAACGTTCTTCTTCGCTCTTGATGGTTTTTTCGATAAAGGAGGCACGAGAACGAAGCTCGGGATAATCTTCCCCCATCACCTCAACAACTTTTGCGCTTGTTTTGTACAAAAAAGGCTCTTTCATGCCGATAAGATGCCCAAAGCGGTAGGCACGGCGGATAAGACGGCGCAAAACATAACCCCGCCCTTCATTTGAAGGCAAAATACCGTCAGACAGCATAAAGGCCATGGCGCGGCTATGGTCAGCAACAACACGCAAGGCCGTGTCGCTGTCTTCATTGTCGCCATACTTCACAGAAGCCAAAGAGGCCATGTGCTGGATAAAGGTTTGGAATATATCGGTATCATAATTTGACATCACCCCTTGACACACAGCCGCAACACGCTCAAGACCCATGCCCGTATCGATGGAAGGGTGCGGCAAATTGGTGCGGCTACCGTCTTCGTGCTGTTCAAATTGCATGAAGACAAGATTCCATATTTCCAAATATCTGTCGCAATCACAGACACCTATGCCACAATCTGGGCCACAACACATATGCTCGCCCTGATCGACATGAAGCTCAGAACAAGGCCCACAAGGCCCTGTGTCGCCCATGGTCCAAAAATTGTCTTTTTCGCCCAAACGGTAAATACGAGAAGGGTCAATTCCTGTATTTTTTACCCACAAATCGTGCGCTTCGTCATCGTCAAGAAAGATGGTGACATAAAGCTTTTCTTTTGGAATATTCAAAACTTCGGTAATAAATGTCCAAGCAAAATCGATGGCCTCGCTCTTGAAATAATCGCCAAAAGAAAAGTTGCCAAGCATTTCAAAGAAGGTATGGTGTCTGGCTGTGCGCCCGACATTTTCAAGGTCATTGTGCTTACCGCCAACACGCAGGCATTTTTGAGAGGTAACGGCCCGACTGTAAGGGCGTTTTTCTTGTCCGCAAAAGGTGCGCTTAAATTGTACCATGCCCGAATTGGTAAAGAGCAGGCTTGGATCGTCTTTGGGGACTAAAGAGGCAGACACGACTTCTGTGTGTCCATGTTTTTCAAAATATTCTATGTATTTGCGGCGTATTTCGTTTGCGGTAAGCATTGCTTTTTCCTTGTGGTTCGTCGTATTGTACGACTCCCACACAATGAAATGTGCAGGAGTCTTATTGTATCGTTTTTAAAGTTTTGTTATTACATTTCGTCTTGGCTCGTATCGCTCTCTTCAAGATCCTCTTCACTAGGTTCAAAGCTGTTTGGGTGCATGCCAAAATGCGCTTCGACCTTTTCTTCGATACTGCGGCGGAGTTCTTCATTTGAATCGAGCAAAGCACGGACATTTTCTTTGCCTTGGCCAAGTTTTTCAGAGCCAAAGGCAAACCATGAACCGCTTTTGTCAATAATCCCTGCGTCAACGCCAAGTTCGATTAGCTCACCAGAGCGTGAAATACCTGTACCCCAGATGATGTCAAATTTTGCTTCACGGAAAGGCGGAGCCATTTTGTTCTTAACAACTTTGACACGAGTGACAGAGCCATAAGCTTCTTCTTTGTCTTTAAGGGTTTGGATTTTTCTGATGTCAAGGCGAATGGAGCAGTAAAATTTGAGCGCGTTTCCGCCTGTCGTGGTTTCTGGGCTTCCATAACCAGCAGTGCCAATCTTCATGCGGATTTGATTGATAAAGACAACGGCTGTCTTTGCTTTGTGAATAGTCCCGGTAAGTTTGCGCAAGGCGTGTGACATGAGTCTTGCGTGCCCGCCTATTTGCGACTCGCCCATTTGCCCTTCGAGTTCGGCTTGGGGGATAAGAGCAGCGACTGAGTCAACAACAACAATATCAACCGCACCAGAACGCACGAGCATATCGGCAATTTCAAGGGCTTGTTCACCGTGATCTGGTTGAGAAACAAGAAGTTCGTCAGTTTTTACGCCAAGCCTCTTGGCATAAGACACATCAAGAGCGTGCTCGGCGTCGATAAAGGCCGCTGTTCCGCCTTGTTTTTGGCATTCGGCAATAATGTGCAGGGCGACAGTGGTTTTTCCTGAGCTTTCAGGGCCATAGATTTCTGCCACACGTCCTCTGGGAATACCGCCAACGCCAAGAGCCAAGTCAAGGCCAATAGAACCCGTTGGAATAACAGGAACATCGATATGCGCATCATCAGAAAGGCGCATGACGGCCCCTTGTCCAAACTTACGTTCGATACCGCTAAGGGCGGTTTGCAGGGCTTCTCTGCGGGCATCTTGTGGTGAAAGGCTTGGTTTTCTTGCCATTATACTTCTCCGCTCTATAGTTGAATGTTTTTTGCTTTTATACTGTGCTTTTCGTACAAAGTGATTTATGCCGAAAAATGTGCTTTTTCTGCCTCAAAAGCAAGCAGACGAAAGAAAGAACATAGCCCAAATTTGCGTCTTCCGTCAAGTACGGTCAAGAGGGATATTTGGAGGATTTATTACAAGCAGTCAAACACACTTGCGCCTAAGGTCAAGCTATGCTAAATAATTTTCATTATGAAAAAGACACCCAACAATTCTGACAACAATTCTGAAAAATCCCCAAAGTTTGTAGGCTACAGCCTGCCAAGCCCCAAAGAGCTTGGTCTTGAAAATGTCATGCCTTCTAGTCCTTTGCCCAGCGAGGCCGATTGTTTTGCCTTGTGGGAACAGTATGAAATGCTCCCAAACATTCAAGAGCATTCAAAAGTCGTCGCCCACATTGCCACAAAGATCGCCACAAGGGCCTATGAAAAAGGCCTGCTTGCCAAAGCCGATATCGAGTTTTGCCGTGTCGCCGCCTATTTGCACGACATCGCCAAGTCTTACACCATTCGCTATGGCGGGGCGCACGCACAAATCGGCGCGTCTTGGTGTATGCAACATTTTAAGCATCACGGCCTTGCGCAAGCCGTTCTTCACCATGTCGAATGGCCTTGGGGCTATCCAGAAAACATCCTAAAGCCTGTATTTATTGTCAATTATGCAGACAAAAGAGTGTGCCACGACAGCATCGTCAGCATGGCAGAACGCTTTGACGATGTCTTTGTCCGCTATGGGAAGAGCGATTTTGCCATCAATGCCATTAAGCGCAGCCAAGCAAAGGCCCTTGAGCTTGAACATTTATTACAACATTCTTTGGAGTACCCTGTCCATGAAGATACTTTTGATTAGCGGGGGCTGGTCGCCTGAACGTGAAGTCGCCTTAAATGGGGCAAAATATATTGAAAAAGCCTTAAAGAAACTTGGGCATGAGGTCATTTTCTTTGACATTCAAGACTCTTTTGACGATTTGTTTGCTTTTGCACAAAAAGTAGACGTGGCCTTCATCAATCTGCACGGCTCCCCGGGCGAAGACGGCCTTGTCCAAGCCATACTCGATCAAGCCTCTTGCCCTTATCAGGGTGCGGGCGTAAGGGGCTCTTTCCTTGCCTTGAACAAAGCCGCCGCAAAACAGCTCTTTCGCAATGCAGGCTTGACAACGCCCGATTGGATTTTCTTGCCCAAAAAGCCCGAAGCAAGCAGCGCTTTTTATCGTGAAGCCCTGCCCTTTGCCTATCCTCTTTTTATCAAGAGTACCCTAGGCGGCTCAAGCCTCGATATGGCCTATGTTGCAAATGAAGAAGAGCTTGCGCCAAGCCTTGAGGCCTTGTTTGCGCAAAATAAATACGCAAACTTCCTTGTCGAGCCCGCCATTACTGGGCAAGAATTGACCTGTGCTGTCTTAGAAGATCCAAGAAGCGGCGAGCTGCAAGCCCTGCCCCCTATCCTTATTCGTCCAAAAGGCGAGGCACAAGAAGGGGCTTTTTTTGACTATCATAATAAATACGCTCTTGACGGTGCAGAAGAAATCTGCCCAGCGCCTATCAGCGAAAAAGATACCGCCACCATTCAAGACATGGCGCTAAGGGCGCACAAATGCCTTGGCCTTTTGCAATACAGCCGTTCGGACTTTATTTTGCAAGACGACGGCAAGGCCTTTATCTTAGAGACAAATACCCTGCCAGGCATGACGGCCACAAGCCTTTTACCAAAGGCGGCAAAGGCTATCGGCCTTTCTTTTGAAGAGCTTATCGAGCGTCTTTTGCTGCTTGCGATGCAAAGAAAGCAAAAAATTAAAGGCTGATATGCCAAAACTTACTTTTTTACAAAAAGCTTTTTTATCTGTGTATTCAGGCGCTTGGACTCTTGCCACGCCTTTTTTGAAGAGGCACAAGAGGCTTAAGGACAATTTTTCTTTGCGCAAAGTGCCAGACAATTGGGCGCAAGAGGCCGATATTTGGTTGCAGGCGGCTTCTGGCGGAGAGGCCTATTTGCTTTGGGAAATTGTGAAGCATTTGCCCAAAGAAGATGAACAGCAAATCCGTCTGCTCGCCACCAGCATGACCGAGCAAGGCCTCGCCGTCTTAAAAACCATGCAACAACATCTTGCCTATGAAAGGCCAGACCTGCATATTCAGGTGGCTTTTTTCCCTTTTGACAGCCTTCCCCTCATGCAAAAGGCCTTAAACAAGGTCAGGCCAAGGATTGTGGCCCTTTTAGAAACAGAATTGTGGCCTTCTTTGCTTTCTTTGTGTAAGGAAAGGGGCGTGAAAATCTGTATGCTCAATGCCCGAATAAGCAAGAAAAGTCTGCGAAATTATCGCCTTCTTGACAAATTTTTGGGCAATATTTGGTCAAGGCTTTTGCCAAAGCATATTATGGCGATAAGCCAAGCCGATGCCAA
>CAYJIB010000065.1:1147-3672 GCA_964370125.1 uncultured Desulfovibrionaceae bacterium | reverse complement strand
CTCCAAATATCAAATTTGATCGAGCGCAACATCTAGGAAGGGCAAAGAAAAATCTTGCAGACAATCCCCTCTATCCCCTTTTTGCTTCAATAGACAAAAAAAGGCCGATTGTTCTTTTTGCTTCTGTGCGGGAAGAAGAAGAGGCCGCCCTCTTTTCTTGTATTGAGAGCCTGCACAAGAGCTGTCCGCAAAGTCTTTTGATTGTTGCGCCACGCCACATGCACAGGGTGCAGGCTTGGCAGGATTTTATTCAAAAGAACGATACCCCTTTTTGCCCACAATCTGCCACCTTGCGTTCTGGCCTTAGCGCAGAAAGGCCGATAAAGGACGAGGCCTTGCTCATTTGGGACACTTTTGGCGAATTGCAAGATCTTTTTGCCTTTAGCCAGCTTGTTTTTGTGGGCGGGAGCCTTGCAAAGCTTGGGGGGCAAAATATCTTAGAACCCTTGGCCTTTGGCTGTGTGCCCTATACGGGGCGGCATCTGCACCATTTTCTTTGGGCCTTAGACCTTGAGAGCGATGAGAGCTTAGAGGCGGCGGGCCTTGTCAAGTTTTGCGATGAGGCAAGCGGGCTTTATGCTTCTTTGTGTAAGGATATAGAGGCAATGCTTAAGGCTTTTGAAGGGCAAGAGGCAAAAGGAAATTCACCGCAAAATCTTGACAAAAACCAATATAAAGGCCAAATAGAGAGCAAAGAAGACGTGCAGGCCCGCTTTCGGAAGTGGCTGGCTTTGCGACTTGGCGGGACAAAGGCGAATGCCGATTTGTTGTACGCTTTGCTTCGTGATGAGTGATGAGTGGATAGTGATGAGTGGCTAGTGCTTAGCCAACAATATACAGACACATTTTTTTAAGAGAGGAAAGCTTTATGAAAACTTTAATTAAAGGCCTAGCGGTTTTTCTTTTGGCCTTGTTTTTGAATGCTGGCCTTGCGTCGAGCGTGCTGGCGGCGGATAGTGCGGCCTTGGCGGAAGACGATGGTGACTACCTTAATGGCCCTGCTACATTTTCCGTCACTCAAGGCCAGCATCAGCTCGCAAACTACCAAGAGCTTCTTGCCGAAAAAGCGACAATAAATACCGACAATGGCACTGATGCCGATAATACCCCCGCCACCTTCACCATCACGCTTACGCTTAATGCAGACAGCCCCCTTATCGGCCATAAGCCAAAAGATGTCTTGTGGCTTGGTGGTGTGGTTGATACTGCCGATGCTTATAGCAAGCCAGCTGCCTTCACCTTTGCCAATACGCTTGCTGATGGAAGCTATACAATCAAACCAGAAAATGGCACAAATTTTACAGATGCTGACTTCTTCGAGGCATTAGGTAAGTACACCATCGAGGTGCAGGTTGCGGACAAGGAAGCCCCTGAAGCAGGCGCCGATGGCAATATTGACCAAGACGCTGATCCAGACAAAGTCTTAATCAACTTCGTCCTTGCCGCTTGGGGCGGTTTCGACGGCCTTTCTGCTGCGCAAGTCTCACCTATCGACTATTATACCGTTTCAGGAAATCGCTTTATTTTGCCTGGTGATGACTCAACAATGCCCGCCTTTATTCCAAAAGCTGGCCTCGAAGACACACAAAAAGAGCTTCTTCCTCTTGTTGAGCAGAACGTGAACGTCACTGATATGTTCAACACTGCAGAGCCACCGGCTCAAATCGACACAGCTACTGTCGTCAATTTTGAAATCGCATACTCTTCTGGAGCCATCGCCGAAAATACCTACACATTTGGCGTAGACAATCATTTTGTGCCACAAGTTAAGGATGGCGAAAACTACGTCTCTTTGTTAGCCGCTGACCAACAAAACAGCAAGAGCGATGTTCCGCTTAGCCAAGAGGGGCAATTTGTCATTTATGAAGGCAGTATCGATGAAGTAAGATCGGCAACAAGCCCGCTCTCTGCCATAGAAGTTGGAGACTTTATAAAGCCGCGCACCACCTATACTGTGCGCTACGCGGTTTTAAGCGATAGCACAGCACCTCACACCCTTGACAATAACCTGCGCCTTGTTGGGCCAGAAAGCCTTACGCTGAACACTATTGCTAGCAACTCTGTCGCCTATCCGCAGGCAGACCCTAAGGCCGACTATCTTGCCTTGTTTACAAATACATTTATACTTGAAAGCAAGCAATTCTTTCCAGCTCAGGGATACGGCTATGTGCTCAATCCTGAGCCTATTTATAATCTCGAGCTTCCCATCACCACTAATCAAGTGACCGCAGAACGCGCTGGCCTCACAACAAATATTGTCGGTCAAGAGGGCCTGAAATTTGTGACCTATGGAATAAAAGTTGGCGTGCCTGATTATACAGAAGTAGACCCAGAAACAGGTCAAGAATATATCGACCTAGAGCCAACCATCAATGACATAAAGGTCAAGGATTATCTCAACAATGCAAATGGCGAAGAATACACACGCATAGACGACGAAGCAAAGGCAATAGAGGGCGGACTTTTTTGGGTGAAAGAAAAAGACGGAAATATGGGCGAAAGCCTTGAGGGCGGAAACCCGACTC
>CAYJIB010000065.1:0-1137 GCA_964370125.1 uncultured Desulfovibrionaceae bacterium | reverse complement strand
AAATCCCCCTATGCCGTATATTATACCGTGGCCGTCAATGCCGAAACAAAGAGAGCGGAAAGTTACGTGATTGTAGCCTCAAAAACAGCGCAGCTGAGTAATAAGCCGCCTGACTTGGCAGACACCCGCTTTAGGCAATTTGCGAACGGGCCAATCACCGTGCGTGACAAAGACAGCGCGCCTTGGCTGCTTGAAGACGAAAAATTTGAAGGAAGCTTTTTTGTCCTTCATTACATAAATGGCGCAAGGTCAGATAGTCCAAGTCCAGTAGTGGCGTCAGAGACATCCTCAGTCCCCGTACAAAGCTTTGCCTATACGGGCTTTGAGGCGGACGATGCCTATATTTTCACAAGAAGATTTGTCTTTGATTCCAAAGTAGATGAGGCGAGCGGCAAGGCAGAGACAGTCTTGATCAATAAAGACACTATGCGATTGGTAAAATACAATCCCAGCAACGAATTTGTCGACGAATTTGAGCTCATTGATATGCCAACTCCGCCCGCAAACATGAACGATTTGAAGCTTTTGGACGGAAAATTTTGGATAGCAAAGAATGGTGACGGAAGTGTCAAAACAGACGGCACAGAGCCCTTTACAAGAGGGGCTGAATATACCGCCTATTTTGTCATCAAGGACGATGGCGAATTTGACAATGTAAAGGACCCAGACACGCCTGATGGGCAGAAAGTTATCCAAGATCCAAATGGCCTCTTTGCCCAGCCAAGGCCAAGCGGTGGCAGCTCTGGTTGCTCTGTTGGCAAAAATAATGTCTATGACTTGGCTTTGTTAGCTCTTCTTGCTCTTGGCCTTGTTGCCTTGAGGGTGAGAACTCGTAAGGGATAATTTGTAAAATAAACTTCACAACTATACAAAATGCCGTGTTTGATTGCCAAGCACGGCATTTTGTAAAGCCCAAGCATTGAAAAAACACTTGATATCCCAAGCAAAGCCTGCTAGTATCTTGCGACTTTGGCGACAAATGACTATGTAACAATATACAGACACATTTTTTTAAGAGAGGAAAACTTATGAAAACTTTAATTAAAGGCCTAACGGTCTTTCTTTTGGCCTTGTTTTTGAATGCTGGCCTTGCGTCGAGCCTTGCGCTGGCGGATAGTGCGGCCTTTGGGGGTGGCG
>CAYJIB010000064.1:0-10377 GCA_964370125.1 uncultured Desulfovibrionaceae bacterium | reverse complement strand
GACGCCCCAAGAAGGGACGGCGACTTTAAAAGAGAAAGAAGCCCAAGAAGTGACTTTGTGCAAGGAAATGAAGGCCGCCCACCCCGTGCTGAACATGGCCCTAAAGACCGCAACTCAGACGGCTTTAGGCCAGATGCATCCAGAGAAGAAAGAAGAGGCCGCCGTGATAAAGTCGACATCATCACCGAACTTGTCGACCTCGACAAAGACATCTTGCACCTTATAAGCAAAAGAAGCCGCATTCTAACTCGTATCGGCAGCCACAATCTCGCTGGAAAAGAACGCAAACTTCGCACTGCTTGGGAAGAAAATGCCACAAAAATCAGCCGAGACCCAAGGCTTATTCGCCAATTTTTCGCCCTTTTGCAAGAAATTGAGGTCAATCCCGAGTACAGCTTGCGCCCAAGCGGCTTTATCCTTGCGCCGAAAAGACTTCCCCTCGAGCTCACTCTCAAGGCCCCCTCTTGCAGCCGCACCGTACAATTTCACTTGGCACTCATGGCAGCCTCTGGCGCAAAAAATAGTATAAGCGGTGTCACACTCAATGACCCAGTAATCGAATGCCTAAAGACCTTTAACCAGCTTGGCGCAAGCCTGCGTTGGGAAGACGATGGCAGAATTTTTGGACAAGAAGATCATGAAGCGATCTCTGGCACAGAAGCCACAAAGAAATTGCCCATGCTTGACAAAGTCTTGCACCTAGGCGACGATCTCTTTACTCTCTACCTTGCTCTCTTCCAATCTGTTCTACGCCCTTGCCGCATAAAGCTCGTTGGAGAAAGCTCGCTCGCCTTAACCTCCCTTGCCCCCTTGCGTGCTCTTTTGACAAAACTTGGCGCAAGACTGACCCACCTCGTCCCAGGACAAGAAGGCCTGCCAGCTCGCTTAGAAGCCTCGGCTTTCTTGCCAGAAGAACTGAGCATTCAAAGTGACTTCCCCCCGCTCGCCTTTATGGCTCTTTGTTCTGCCCTCCCTTTTTGGGGCAAAGATATAAAGCTTAACCTCAGCGACTATTCGCAAGGCAATGAAATATTAGAACATATCAAGGTCATCTGGCAAACTTGGTCTGTATCTTTTGAGCACAATGCCGAAGAAAATACGCTCTTTGTAAAGTCCGAAGACTTACAGGCACCAGAAAGCTTGCAAGCTCCGACAGACAGCCGCCTTGCGCCCTATCTTCTCGCACTTCCAGCATTTACTGGCGGGCGTCTTTCACTTGAAGCTTTGCAAGGCACAGAAACAAAGCTCTTAGAAGCCGCAAAAAACTTGCTTACGCAAGCAGGCTTGCGAGTTGAAATGACAGAAAATGAATTTTCGTCTACTTGGGAGGGCGCAGACCAACCGCAAATCAAGACCATTGAAGACATAAGCGAATTGCCTGAAGAACTTCTCCCCCTCGGTCTTATCCTTGCGCTTGGGCCTTTTATTCAAGAACGTCGTGGAGCCTTGCCAAAACTTCCTGAAATGAAAGGAGATTTTTCACCTGCTCTCTTAGAATCCTTCCTTTCTGTTTTAGGTTTTGAACAAGCAGAAGGCAAGCTTATCCCCTATCAAGGCGATAACAAAGCCTGGGTCGGACCAGATGTGACTTGGTGTCTCTCTCTTGCTTGGGCGGCCATGCTTCGTTCAAATATGCGCCTTGGCAATCCTGGGGCTGTGTCAAAATACATTCCCACTTTTTGGCAGCTCTACAATGCCCTTCCACAAAAGCCCGGAGCGGCAAAGGACGATGACCAAGAAAGCCAAGACGAAAAACGCAGAAGAGTGCTTATTAACCACACACCACAAGAAGAAATGCCTGATGAGCTTTGCACTTATCAGGGCTAAACAAAGAAAAAAATCCGCGAATGCTTAATCTGACTTCCTCAAGGAAGGTATACAATGAAAAATTTCAACAGGCAAAATGCCCCACCCAGCCAAGAGGAATACCAAAGGCTTCTTGAAGAATTGGAGCAGGAAAAAAAGAAATCTCGTTTTCTTGAATTGCTCGTAGAAGAATTTCCTTTGCCCATTTTTGCAAAAAATGAAGAGGCGCGTTTTTGCGTTTTAAATAAAGCCTATAAAGATTATTTTGCTGTGCACGGGCAAGAACTCTTGGGCACAAGTGTCTTAGACATGGAACACCTTGATGAAAAAGAACGTCATCGTTATCATCAAGAAGATGTCGACGCCCTAACGAAGCTCGATACTGTACACTACGAGGCCTCATATACCGTTGGCGATGAACAAAAATCTACCCTTTACTGGAGCAAGGCTTTTGCACGTGGAAAAGAAGAAGGCAACGCTCTTGTCGGCACAATTGTCGACATTTCCGCACAGAAAAATTTAGAAGCAACGCTGCACAAGGCCATTAGCGAATTGCAAATGGCCCAAGAAGCCATTCACGAAAGCAAAGAATTGCTTGAAAGCAACGAGCAAAAAACCTCTGTCTTGCAACTTATGCTCGACACCATGCCCTTAATTGTACAGCTGTGGTCAGAAGAACATGATTTGCTTGAATGCAGCGAAGAATGGGCACGCATTCACGGACTTGACAACACAGCCTCTTTGCTTGAAAACCTCCACAAAACCAATCCCGAAACTCAGCCAAATGGAAGACTTTCCTTTGAATTGATGCACGAACATTTGAGCGAGGCCTTTAGAACAGGCTATAATCGCTTTGAATGGACAAAGAAAAGTCTAACAAATCAAGACATTCCCTTTGATGTAACACTTATCAGAAAAAATTTGCATGGGGAAAATGTTGTCCTTGCCTATCTTAAAGATATGCGAGAACATTATAAAAATTTGCAAAAAATCCGCGAAAACGACGAATACAATCGACTCATGCTCGATTCAAGCCCCTTTGGAGCCATTATTTGGGACAGCAAGTTCAATCTTACTTCTTGCAACAAAGCCTTAGCTCAGACCTTTGGCCTTAACGAAGCACATGAATTTATAGATAATTTTGACAAGCTTGTTCCAGATGTCCAACCAAACGGCACACCCTCCCATGAGCTCATACTCAAAGAACTTGAAAATGCCCTCAAAAACGGTTCTTCAAGCACCTATTATGTAGGCACAAGCATTGATGGCGAAAAAATCCCTTCAGAAGTCAATACTGTTCGCTTAAAACATCATCACGACTATGTTTTAGTAAGCTATATTAAAGACTTGCGAGAGATCGAAGCCAATGTCAAAATAGCCAAAGAAGCCGAAGAACGTATGCGCATCATGTTTGAAGCCAATCCCTTGTGCGCCAATTTTTGGAAAAAAGATTTCCAAAATCTTGACTGTAACGAACAAGCCGTTGCACTCTTTGGACTCAAAAACAAGCAAGAATATCTCGAAAGATTTTTTGAGCTTTCCCCAGAATATCAACCTTGTGGCCGCCTTACTTCTGAACTAGCCGCTGAAAATATGCAAAAAACTTTCGCTGAAGGCTATACCCAATTTGAATGGCTTCATCAAAAGCTTGATGGCGAGCCCATTCCCACAGAAATCACTCTCGTGCGATCACACTATCAAGGCGAAGAAGTCGTTATTGGCTATACAAGAGACTTGCGAGAGCATAAAGCCATGCTCGCTGAAATCGAAGCAACACAAGACGACCTGCGAAAGGCTCGTGATATTGCAGAACAAAACACCAAGGCCAGAGGCGAATTTTTGGCCAATATGAGCCATGAAATACGCACGCCCATGAACGGCATCTTAGGGCTTTTGCGGCTTCTAGCAGCTACAAGCCTTGACCCTGTTCAAGAAGATTTTGTACAAAAAACCCTCTATTCAGCCAACAGCCTCTTGCGCATCATCAACGATATCTTAGATTTTTCAAAAATAGAAGCGGGCAAGCTCGAAATGGAGCATATCCCCTTTAATCTACACGATATTTGTTCAGAGCTGCAATCGCTCTTTATGCCAAATGTAAACAAAAAAGGCCTTGAATGTGTCCTCAATGAAGGCGAGTTTGCTACACAAACTATCCTTGGCGACCCCTTGCGCCTAAAGCAAGTCCTCTACAATCTAACTGGCAATGCCATAAAATTTACCGAAAAAGGCTCGGTGACTTTAAACATTGAGTCAAGCATAGAAAATAACTACCTGCTCTGTCGTTTTACCGTCAAAGACACAGGCATCGGCCTTAGCCAAGAACAAATAAACAATCTCTTCTCTGCCTTTAGCCAAGCAGATACATCTGTCACTCGCAAATACGGCGGAACAGGCCTTGGCCTTGCCATCTCAAAAAATTTCGTCGAAATGATGCAAGGTGAAATCTGGGTTGAAAGCGTACTCGGACAAGGCTCAAGCTTTATCTTCACAGCAAAATTTGAACTTTCACACGAAGAAGCCCTTCCTATTAGCGAAACACCCCAGGCAATAATTCGTGAAGATGCAGACAAATACCGCTTCTTGCTTGTTGAAGACAATCAAATAAATCAGCTCATCGCCCAAGAGATGCTGCAAAGCGCAGGCTACACAAGCGATATAGCCGAAAACGGCCAAGTAGCCATTGAAATGCTTGAACAAAAGCACTATGACCTCGTGCTTATGGACATACAAATGCCAGTCATGGACGGTCTCACAGCCAGCAAAACTCTACGCAAAAATCCAAAGTTTGCAAAACTCCCCATCATCGCCATGTCAGCTCACGCTATGACAGGCGACAAACAAATAAGCCTCGACCACGGCATGAATGACCACATTACAAAGCCCATTTTACCAGAAATCCTCTTTGCAACAATAGATCATTGGCTTGACCGTAAAGCTTTTTCTGACAAGAGAGAAAGCAAATAAGCCTTAGAGTGGATTTTTGCCAGCGACGCTTAAAGGCAAAAGACAGAAAAAAAGAAAAACAGTGCCTCCGCTTTCAAGAGGGGATAATCCCCTCTTAAAAGCCTAATAATGATATAGCACGCTTGACTCAATCGGCAAATGCCTTCCTTTGCTCAACTGTAACAAACATCAAGCACAAAAGCCCCTTTTGCTCAAAAAGCCATACCGCAGATTCTTGCTTTCATTTGCACAACACTGCCAAATGAGTGACAAAAAGAATACCTTGACATTTTATTTAAAATCTTCCATATTGACGGGAGTGTGTCACTTGAGTGCGAGAGTGGCGGAATTGGTAGACGCACTGGACTTAGAATCCAGCGCTTTCGGCGTGGGAGTTCGAGTCTCCCCTCTCGCACCATAAAACACCTCATATACTTGTTTTTTTAAGGAGCTTTCTTCATGTTGATTTCTGTTGCACACGCTATGGGTTCTGCAGGCACTGGACTCGCCGCCAACGATACTTTGATGCAATTCGCCCCACTCGTTTTGATGTTGGTGATTTTTTACTTCCTTCTTATCCGTCCCCAACAAAAAAGAGCCAAAACACACAGAGCCATGCTCGATGCCTTGCAAAAAGGCGACAAAGTTCTCACTACTGGTGGACTTGTTGGTCGCGTTTTAGAAGTCAATGGCGACGAACTCTTGATTGACCTTGGAGAGACCAAGGTTACAATCAGCCGTGGTTATGTCGTCACCGTGATGAACAAAAGCGAATAAATTTTGCCCTCAAAACAAAGCTCTCTGCCTGCATGCACTTTACTGGTGCAAGAGGCATAGAGCTTTGTCTTTTTATAGTCCTTTTTTGAAATAAGGAAAAAGAATGAAAGCTTTTTCTTGGCGTATGCTTGTTTCGATCTTTGTCTTTGCAATTAGCTTAGCCTATGTCTTGCCAAATATCCCCGCAGTAAAAAACAGCTTTTTGGGCGAGTATTTGCCCAATTCACAAATCAATCTCGGCCTTGACCTTAAAGGCGGAATCCACTTGACCCTTGGCGTTCAGGTGGAAAAAGCCGTTGAAAATGCCCTCTTGCAAAATGGACAAGACCTAAAAAGCCTTGCTGCAGAAGAAGGCCTTGTGCTTCTTGGCATTCGCCTTAAAGAAGAGCAAGGTATGAAAAAACTTGTGTGGTTATTGCCCAAATCCGAGCAAGAAACTGCCCTGCAAGAGCTCATTGAAAATTATTATCCAGATCTTTTGATAAGCACACCACAAAGCCTGCCCGAAGGCGGCTTAAGCTATAGCGCAAGCCTGAGCCCTGTGGCAGAAGAAAGTATTAAGAATTTTGCACAAGACCAAGCACTTCGCACCTTGCGCAATCGTATTGACCAATTTGGTGTTGCCGAGCCAGACATTCGCAAGCAAGCCGATTATCGCATTCAAATTCAGCTCCCCGGTCTTGATGACCCACAAAGAGCCATAGACTTGCTTGGAAAAACCGCTCAGCTGACCTTTCACCTTGTGCGTGACGACCTCCCCATGCATTCTGTACCGCCACCAGGGGTAAGAAGCTTCCCCATGGAAGGGCAAACAGAAGGATATGGACAAAACATTCAAGAAAGCCAGCTACTTCTTGACACTGCCCCCCTTATGACGGGCGAAGACATTATCGACGCAAGGTCCACCTTTGATGACAGCAATCAAGCCTCTGTTGCTCTCTCATTCAACAGCAAGGGCGCAACAAATTTTGCCCGCATTACCGGCGAACACATTCAAAAACGCCTTGCCATTGTCCTTGACGGCTTTGTCCATTCTGCCCCTGTCATTCAAGCAGAAATTCACGGCGGGCGTGCCAATATCACAGGGCGTTTTAGCACACAAGAAGCCAATGACCTTGCTATCATCTTGCGTGCAGGTTCGCTCCCAGCCCCTGTTGAAATCTTAGAAGAGCGAACTGTCGGCCCTTCTTTGGGCGAAGAATCCATCAACAGTGGCCTTATGGCCGCACTTGTTGGAGCCTTGCTTGTGATGATAATTATGCCCTTATACTATGCGTGGTCAGGCTTTTTGGCAGACATTATGCTTATTGTCACGCTTACCATGCTTATGGCCGGCCTGTCTGCTTTTGGTGCAACCCTCACCCTGCCCGGAATAGCAGGTATCGTTCTTACCATCGGCATGGCGGTTGACGCCAATGTCCTTATCTTTGAGCGCATAAGAGAAGAGCTTAAAAAAGGCAAAAGCCCCCTTGAAGCCGCAAAAATCGGCTTTCAAAGAGCCAGTATCTCTATTACCGACTCTAATATCACGACTTTGATTGTGGCAGCTATCCTCTATCAAATCGGCACAGGCCCGATAAGAGGCTTTGCCGTGACTTTAAGCATCGGCATTGTCGCTTCAATGTTTACCGCCATCTTTGTTTCACGCTCGATTTTTATGGCTTGGCTAAGCAAGGGCACGAAAAGACTTAGCATTTAGTGCTTATCTGTAAATAAGCATTTCGAGGCCGATGACAGCGTCAAAGCCCATTTTTGCTCCGGTCGAGTACCATAAGAGTACACTCCACTCCGCAAAAATGAACTTTTCCTTGCCCTCGACACTCGCTCTACTTATTTACGGACAAGCCCTTAAAAGTAAAAACATAAACTGCTAAAATTGAAACTTTTTCAAATTCAAACCTTGAGCAGACAAGAACAATAGGAAAACACTATGGGATTGCAACTTTTTAAAGAAACAAGCTCCGTTGATTTTATGGCCATGCGCCGCTTTGCCTATGCCATTTCTGGAATAGCCATCATCCTTAGCCTCATCGCCATTATCATGCACGGCGGTCTAAGCTATGGTGTGGATTTTACAGGCGGCGTTGCGGCTCAAATCCAATTTGAAAAAGCCACACAAGATGAAGCGCTTAAAAAAGCCTTGGCTAGCCTGCCAGTATCTGGCCTTGCAATTCAAGAATATGGTGAAACAGGGCAAGATTTCTTGCTTCGCTTTTCAAACAGCGAGATAGACAATGAAGATTTGCGCCCAAAACTTCTTGAGGAACTTGCAAAAGCCTTTCCTGACAATGAAGCCAGTATTATGCGCATGGAAATGGTCGGACCAAAGGTCGGCTCTGATTTGCGCAATGCCGCCTTGCAGGCCTTGTATTTTTCAGTGCTTCTTATCACTGTCTATATTTCTGGACGCTTCGAACACCGCTGGATGGCAGCCGCTATCATGACTGCTGCTCTTGGGAGCGGCATGTACCTTATGGGCCTTATGGGCCTTGACATGGTCGTACGTGTGCTTGGCGCTTTGGCTCTGACTGTTCTTGTTTGTTGGAAACTTCGGCTCAATTTTGCTCTTGGGGCGATAATCTCACTGCTCCACGACGTCTTTATTACTGTGGGCATCTTAACGCTTATGAAGGTCGAATTTGACTTCACCCTCATAGCCGCCCTACTCACCCTTATCGGTTATTCGCTCAACGATACCATCATCGTCTATGACCGTGTGCGTGAAAATCTCTTGGCCGAAGAGCTTGGCTGCGAGCGTTCTTTTTCAAGCATTCTTAATGCCTCTATCAATCAAACACTCAACCGCACCGTTATGACCTCTATCACCACCTTGCTTGCTGCCTTTGCGCTCTTGCTTTTAGGCGGTGGCGTAATCCATAATTTTGCTCTAACCATGGTTATTGGCATTGTTGTGGGAACTTTTTCTTCAAGCTTTGTGGCCACACCGATCTTGCTTTTCTTTGGCGATACAGATCATTATTTGCGCCTTTTACACAAGCCTACGGAAGAACTTGAAGAGCTTGGCGAAAACGGCGTAGTATAGTTTTTTTGCTTACATTTTTCTTGCTCGGTCATTGACATTTAGTCACAAGGTTGCTAAGTAAAAACTAAGCATTTGCTATAGATTTGTTTTTGGAAGGAACATTTTCTTAGCTTTCTTAGCCATTGTGCCGATACAATGCAGTCTATTTTTCAAAGGGTATTTGTTCAATCACTTGCACATCTACCAAGTTCTGCATCGACTGCAGCATATTTTGCACAGCCCTTTCCCCGTGTGGGGAATGCAAAAGTTTTATCAGGGCTTTGTGCTTATCAAGCACGGTAAACATGGCAACATGATCATGCGCCTCCATCACAAAACGAAAAAGACCCACCTGACTTGGGGGGATACAAAGTATCAAGCTTTGTGATTGTTTTGGCTCTGGCAAGATACGGTTTTTTCTTTTTTTCATGTTTTTCTCTTGAAAATGGTATCAATTATGACTATGCAATTTCACGATGAACACACCAAGGTAGCGCAGTATTTACACAAAATGGGTCTTCGCATGACCCCGCAAAGACAATGTATCTTGGAGGTCTTTTTAAGCGAAGAAGGCCACAAGACTATTGAAAGCGTCTTTTTGGCTGTCAATAAAGTTGACCCCAATATTGGTCAAGCAACAGTCTATCGTACGATGAAGATTCTCTGTGAAGCGGCCGTTGCGCGTGAGGTACATTTTGGCGACGGCGTTGCTCGCTATGAATACCTTCACGAAGAGCATCACGATCATCTCATCTGCGAGCGTTGTGGCCTTACCATCGAGGTTGTCGACCCAGCCATTGAAGAATTGCAAGAAAATCTCATTCGTCAACACGGCTTTATTCCAACAACACATCGCTTGACCCTCTACGGCATTTGCCCACGCTGCCACACCTCAAAACCCAATATTTCTCCCTAAGCCTCTAAAAGATTTTAACTCACAAGTAAGCACAAATTTTGTGGATACTTAGGGATTATTGCTCGTGAAAGTTGCAAAAAGCTTTTCCACGAGCGCAACATCAAACACTATAAAGGAATTATTATGAAAGTTCAACAAGGCAGTGCCGTAAGTGTGCACTACACAGGAACCTTTGCTGATAACGGCGAAGTCTTTGATAGCTCTGTTGGGAAAAACCCTCTTGAATTTGTTATGGGGCAGGGAATGCTTCTTCCCGCTTTTGAAAAAGCCGTACTTGGTTGCGAAGTGGGCGATGTCGTCAAAGCAAGCCTCACACCAGAAGAAGGCTATGGCACGCACACTCAAGAGCTCGTTATGACTGTGCCTCTCACAGACTTTCCAGAGCATATCACACCAAGCCTTGGCTTAAATATCTCCCTCTCGACTGAAGTGCCGCTAGAAGGCGGGGGCACTGAGCCAAAAAGTATGGAAATGGTTATTACACACATAGATGAAGAAACCGCTACCCTCGACGCTAACCACCCCCTCGCCGGGAAAAGTTTAGAATTTACTATTGAAGTAGTGGCGATTGGCTAGATTTTTTTGTTTTTTATTTTTTTTTGAGATTTTTTTGATGAAGTTATTTTTTTACGATAGGTATCATACTAACTTTATTTATCATTTATTATTGTTCGAGGGGGTTTAGGGGCCTAAGGGGGGAAGATATTCGCCTCTGCAAGCTTAAATTTAAAAGTTTATCGAGCTTGTAGTCTTGCTTTTTTTAATAAAGACTTGCAGAGGCTCATATATTTCCCCCCTTTACCCCTAGTCCCCCTCGAGCTCCCCCTTTCCCCCCCCCCCCCCCCATTGGGGGCGGATTTGGGGGTTTGTATGCAAATTGGAAAAAAATACATTTTCAAGGCGGCCAGGG
>CAYJIB010000063.1:10651-11037 GCA_964370125.1 uncultured Desulfovibrionaceae bacterium | reverse complement strand
CCCCAGCAGAGCAGTATAAAGGCGTTTTTTTATTTTTTAAATTTTTGTACTCGAGCCAAGCGGTCGCTTTTTCGATGGATTATGTAACAAGTAGACACCCCATTATTATATTTCTAGGGGCGTTCGGGCACTGGAAGGGGGGGATGTGGGGTAAAGGGGGAGCTCGAGGGGACTAGGGGTAAAGGGGGGGAAATATATGAGCCTCGCAAGTATTGTTTAAATGAATAGTTTTTTAAGTTCATTAAACTTTTGGTTAAAACTTGCGAGGCGAATATCTTGCGGCGGGGGGGGGGGGGGGGGCGCGCGGGCGCCGGGGGGGGGGGGGGGCAGGGCCGGGGGCCCGGCGGGGGGGCCGTCGGCCGGGGGGGCCGCCGGCGCCGGCCGGG
>CAYJIB010000063.1:2956-10641 GCA_964370125.1 uncultured Desulfovibrionaceae bacterium | reverse complement strand
TTAAGCCCCTAAACCCCCTCGAACCCAATATAAGATACTTAAAAGTAACAAAACAACTACTGTGAAATGGTAACTTTCATTAAAAAAAACAAGCCCCAAAAAAGGTCTCAAAAAATTACCACCAAAAACGCTCTCCCAAAACGCTATGCCTATATCTATCCCAAATCCCTTGTGATCCCAAAAAAAGAGCAAAAGCCAAGGTCGGCAAGCGGTACCATTCAAAAGAATAAGGCACGCCCGCAAAAGAAAAAAACAATAAATGCAATAGGCAAACAGTCAGCAGAAAGTAATTGCGTCGTAAAAAATGCACAAAAGAAAGCATCACAAAAACTAGAGCAATAAAGCCCCCAACCATCCACATAAAGGCCGAAGACACGCCAATGTGCAGATAAGGCACAGAACTGTGTGTAATAAAGACAAAAAAAGAAATGCCAAGAGCTAAAAGAAAAGGCAAGAGCGAGTAGCCCTTGCATAAAAGCAAAATCATCAAAAGACTTGAAAGGCTAAGAAAAAAATAGGATAAAGGATAGGTCTCAATAATTATAGCCTCTAAGGCATAGGCTTCTAAAGATAAATACTGCTCAATCACCATAAGAAGCAAAAAGATAAGGCAAGCGAGCAAGGCCTTGCGCCACATTCCCGTAAAAAAATAATAAAAGGGCCCAAGAAAAACCGCCCAAACACTGAACAAATGACAATCATGTAGTGTTGGTTCAAAGGATGGCAAACCAAAAAATCGGTGCGGCCAAAAAGCAAGAAGACGCCTCTTTGATAAAGCATGAAAGCGAAGCTTAAGTCCCTTGCTTAGGCGCAAAGAGTCAATACTTGCTCGCAATTCTGCTTGGCGGCAAGCTCGTTCTTCTGCTTCTTTTTGTAAAAGACGGCATTGTTCTTCTTGTGTCTGACCCAAGGCTCCCCCCTTAGAAAAAAATATCATATACGACAAAGCGCAAAATTTTGTATAAAAAGGCGAAAGATATCAATTTTCGTTTTTTTATTCTTTTTTTGCATCTTCTTGGTGTTTTTTACGGCCTTTTTGTCCAAAGCGAACGGTAAGTCCCGCAAGCGCCCCGCCAATAAGGCCAAGGCCAAAAGCCCTTGGTAAGGAATCAACAAAGCCAAAAAGCACCGCAAAAACCCCGATTGAGCCGCCAATCAATATGCCACGAACAAGAAAATGTTTTTCCATAAAATTTTATACACCCTTCAAACAAAATTTTTTGCTTGCAAAAAAAAACTTTCTGTGTAAGTATTTACCTTTATGTTCGCTCAACAACAATGCATACGCAAGCCTATGTTTGAGTGTATGCCGAATAGATGAACCTTGTCAATGAAAAGACTAAGACCATTTGTAAATGGTTTTATATTTTATATGTTTATATTTAGGAGTTTTCTATGTTCAAGCGTTTTTTGATTTCTTGCCTAAGCCTTGTTTTGGTCTTAAGCACATTAACTGCCTGCTCTGAAGAGAAAAAAAGCGGAGGGATGCCGCCGCCTCTTGTTTCTGTTATGACCATGAAAAAAGAAAATGTGCCTGTTAACCGTGTTTATGTTGGTCAGACAGAAGGCTCAAACTCCGTTGAAGTTCGTGCACAAGTGTCAGGAATCTTAATGAAGCGCACATACGAAGAAGGGCAAAGAGTCAAACAAGGCGATGTTCTTTTTGAAATTGAGCCAGATACCTATAAGGCCGCTCTTGATAGAGCAAAGGGAACCCTTGCTCAAACACAAGCCCTCTATACCCAAGCACAGCAAACCTTAAATCGTGTGCTTCCTCTTTATAAGCAAAATGCTGTTAGTCAACAAGACAGAGACAATGCTCAAGCCGCTTTTAATGCAGCAAAGGCCGATGTTGAAGCCGCAAGGGCTGCTGTTACCGAGGCAGAAATTGAGCTGGCTCACGCCTATGTAAAAGCCCCTGTAACTGGCTATACATCAAAGGCTTATTATTCTATGGGCAATCTTATTTCTGAAGAAGGCTCTTTGCTCACGGTCATGAACACCATTGACCCCATCTATGCCAATTTTGCTATCTCAAGCCCAGAATACATGGAAGAACAAAAACTCATCGCTGAAGGCCGTATGCGTATCCCTTACAGAAAGGCCGAGCTGATTATCAACAATATGACCTATGAAACACCTGGCGAAATCGTCTTTATGGACAGCCAAGTCAATCCCACCACTTCGGTCATTGATTGGCGAGCTTCCTTCCCCAATCCAAATGCGCAAATTTTGCCCGGGCAATTTGCTAGGGTGCGCATTATTGGCCCAGAGCTTGTCGACGCGCTGATGGTGCCACAAAGAGCTATCTTGCAAACGCAAGGCGGCACAATGGTTATTGTGGTCAAAGAAAACAATATTGCCGAATACCGCCCTGTAACTTTTTCGTACAGCATCGGCGAAATGCGCCTTGTTGAGTCTGGCCTAAGTGAAGGCGAGCGCATTATTGTTGAAGGTGTAAATAAGGTTCGTCCAAATTCACCTGTACGCCTTGCGCCACCTAAAACAGAAGCAGATGCCCAGCAAGAAGCCGCACCAAAAGACGAAAAAGCCGAAGAAGCAAAAAGCGACGCACCAGCAGAAAAAAAGTAAACAGTTGAATACGATATAGGAACTTTCATGTCACATAACAATACGCACCATAAGCCACCACACGGCAAAGAAGAAATCCCCGAAGGCTTTTTTCTAAAGCGCCCTATTTTTGCCTCGGTTATTTCTATCATCATTATTATCGTAGGTCTGATGTCTTTACGATCCTTGCCTATTGAACAATACCCCAACCTTGTTCCGCCGCAAGTATCTATTAAGGCCTCATATACTGGCGCAAGTGCGGAAACTGTCGCGCAAAACGTGGCTTCGCTCCTTGAAAGCGAAATCAACGGCGTTGAAAACATGATTTATATGGAGTCCATCAGCTCAAATACGGGCGATATGGACATGACCGTCACCTTTGCTATTGGTACAGATCCAGACCAGGCCACCATTGACGTAAACAACCGTGTACAGCTTGCGGTCTCTCAGCTTCCGCAAGAAGTACAGCGTATGGGCGTTACGGTCTTAAAGGCCTCTTCGTCTATGCTTTCGGTTGTTGTGCTCACCTCACCAGACCAACGCTTTGACGTTACTTATATGAGTAACTATGCCCTCATCAACGTTATTGATGACTTAAAGCGTATCCCCGGTGTGGGTGATGTACAGAACTTTGCGGCCCGTGATTATTCCATGCGTATTTGGCTTAATCCTGAAAGAATGCAACAGCTTAAAATCAATCCAAGCGATATAAGCGCAGCCATTACAGAACAAAATGCGCAATTTGCCGCAGGTCGCCTTGGTGAAGAGCCCATGAATGCAGGTGTGCCCATTACTTGGCAGATCACCACAACTGGCCGCCTGCAAACGACTGAAGAATTTGGCAATATTATTTTGCGCACCCTCCCAGACGGTTCTATTTTGCGCCTAAAAGATGTCGCGCGCATTGAGCTTGGTGCGCAAACCTATGCTTTTTCTGGAAAGCAAAACGGGGCTGCGGCCCTTCCTCTGGGTATCTTCCTAAGCCCTGGCGCCAATGCTTTGGAAGTAAACCTTGCTGTAGCCGACAAGATGGAAGAGCTTTCTGCTAATTTCCCGCAAGGCATTGTCTACTCTATCCCTTATGACACCACCCGCTTTATTGATATTGCGATGAACGAAGTCGTAAAGACCTTGGTTGAGGCGATGTTCCTCGTCTTTATCGTTATGTATCTTTTCTTGCAGAGCTGGAGGGCAACGCTCATTCCTTGTTTGGCAGTGCCTGTATCGATTATTGGTACCTTTGGCGGTATGGCCTTGCTTGGCTTTTCTATCAATCTTTTGACCATGTTTGGCCTTGTGCTTGCAATCGGTACGGTTGTTGACGATGCCATTATTGTTATTGAGAATGTCGAGAGACACATGGCCGATGGCCTAAACCCAAGGCAAGCGACGGCCAAGGCGATGGCAGAGGTAACGGGGCCCGTTATCGCTGTTGTGCTTGTGCTTGCGGCGGTCTTTGTGCCTGTAGCCTTTACTGGCGGTATGGCGGGGATCATGTATCAGCAATTCGCCATGACCATTGTAATTTCGGTTATTATTTCTGGTATTGTGGCGCTCACCCTCACCCCGGCCCTTTGTGCCTTTATGCTCAAGCCGCAAAAGCCAGGCTACAAGCCTTGGGCTTTCTTTGTCGGCTTTAACAATTTCTTTGACAGATTGACCAATCGCTATGTCTCGATGACAAAATATGTCATGCGTCGCGCACTCTTGACTATTGTCCTTTTTATTGCAGTGATTGCAGGAACAGGCGGCCTTTTTAAGCTTGTGCCAACAGCCCTTGTGCCAAATGAAGACCAAGGTTATGTTCTTAGCCTTATCCTTCTTCCTGACGGTACTTCAATGTCTCGTACGCAGACTTTTGTTGATGAAATCTCTGACGCTATCCGCCAAGACAAAAATATCAATGACTTCATGGCCTTTACTGGTATCGATATCCTTAGCGGAGCGATGAAGACAAATGCGGCCACCATTTTTGCTATGCTCACCCCTTGGGACGAACGCCCAGAACCAAGCCAGTCTTCCTATGCTCAAGTAGGAAGAATTTTTGGCATAGGTGCGCAATATCCTGAAGGCCTAACTCTTGCCTTTAACCCGCCACCGATTATGGGTATGAGCAATACAGGCGGTTTTGATGTATGGGTACAAGACAGAAGCGGCGGGACACCAGCCGAACTTTACAATGCTACTCAAGGCCTTCTTGCAGCGGCAGCAAAGCGTCCAGAGCTTGCTGGCCTAAACTCCACCTACAGCGTAACCGCTCCGCAAATTTATGTTGAGCTTGATCGTGAAAAGGCCAGAACCCTTGGCGTTGGTGTGTCCGACGTTTTTGCGGCTATGCAAGCCACTTTTGGTTCGTATTATGTCAATGACTTCAATCTCTATGGCCGTACCTTCCGTGTCTTTATGCAATCAGAAGCGTCTATGCGTGCCGATCCAGAAAATTTGCGTGACGTGTCTGTGCGCAACAGTGATGGCGACATGGTGCCGATCACTTCTTTGTTGACAATCAAGCGTATCGGTGGCCCACAAACAGCCGAACGCTTTAATAACTTCCCTGCTGCAAAAGTCATGGGCGGACCAGCGCCTGGCTATAGCTCTGGTCAAGCCATTGCAGCCATAAACGAGATCGCGCAAGAAGCCCTGCCAGAAGGCTTTACTATTGCGTGGACAGGCTCAGCCTATCAAGAGCAGCTTGTTACATCAGACAGTATGCTCGTTATGGCTCTTGGCCTTGTGATGGTCTTTCTTATCCTTGCAGCACAATACGAATCTTGGTCGCTTCCTCTTACCGTACTTACCATTGTGCCCTTTGCGGCTCTTGGTGCGATTTCGGCAAACTATTTGCGTGGTCTTTCAAATGACGTGTATTTCCAAGTTGCTATTGTAACACTTATTGGCCTCTCGTCGAAAAACGCCATCTTGATTGTTGAATTTGCCGTTGAACTCTACAGAAAAGAAGGCATGAGCATTATCGAATCAGCTGAAGAAGCCATTCGCTTGCGTTTTCGCCCTATCCTTATGACTTCTTTGACCTTTATTCTTGGCTGTTTGCCCCTTGCCATCGCTACTGGCGCTGGTGCGGCTAGCCGCCATTCTGTAGGAACCTCTGTTATTGGCGGTATGCTAGTCGCAACAGCTATTGGCCCCATGTTTGTGCCTTTCTTTTTCCGTTGGGTTATGACGGGGTCAGAAAAGTTTGCAAAATTAATGGGCAAAGGCGACCACAAAGCCTAAGTGCTGTGATTGAAACCAAAATACTCTTCAAGGAGTTTGCGTGAAACATATTTTAAAATCTAGCCTTTGCCTGCTGTTGGCTTTACTTTTCAGTGCCTGTTCTTTTGCGCCTGAACATGCCACACCAAGATTGCCTTTGCCAGAGGCATGGGAGATGGCAAAGACCGACACTCCAGCTCTCAATGTCGATTGGTGGAAGCGCTTTAAAGATCCTGTACTTACAGACTTTATCGAAGAAGCCCTTACAAACAATCGCCAGCTTGACATTGCCCTTGCCCAACTTGATCAGGCTCGTGCTGCCTTTGGCCTTGCACGTGCAGAACAGCTCCCGCTCATCAGCGGCCTTGCGCAAGGTACGCAGGTGTGGAGCAATGGCAATCGTATCCCAAGCTCTGATGAGCCTTGGGAAGGCAGACTTGGTGCTTCATGGGAAATAGATTTATGGGGTAAATACCGCAACGCTTCTGAAGCTTCAAGAGCAGAAATGCTCGCTATGGAAGCCAATCAATACGCCGTATGGCTTTCTGTTGTTGGCGAAACCGCCAATGGGTATTTCCTCTTACGAAGCCTTGATTCACAATACGCCACAGCCCAGAGTACTCTAAAAACTCGCACCGAAGCCCTCACTATCTATAAAGCCCGCTATGATCAAGGCCTTATAGGCGAACTTGACCTTGTGCAGGCGCAAACTACGGTAGAGACCGCAAGAACAGCCCTTTATCAGACACAGCTTGCCAGAGAGCAAGCCGAAGCGGCTCTCGCCACCTTGCTTGGCCGCTCACCAAGGGCTATAATGCATTCTGCTGGCATGAAAAGAGGCACAAGCCTTGAAGAATTGCCGACGAGTATAGTTATTCCTGCGGGACTGCCTTCTGATTTGCTTGTACGCCGCCCAGATATCCGCATGGCAGAAGAATATTTGCGTGCCGCCAATGCGAATATAGGTGTCGCTCGTGCGGCTTATTTACCAGAATTTTCCATCACAGGTTTTCTTGGCATAGCAAGCCCAGAGCTTCACAGTCTTATCAAAAATCCTTTGGACATGGCCGGTGTTGGCGGTTCTGTGACCATGCCCCTTTTGGACTTTGGCCGTGTGTCGTCAAATGTTGATGCCGCCGAAGCCCAACAGCGTGAGGCTATGGCCACTTATGAGCTCACAGTTTTACAAGCCTTTAGAGATGTCCACAATGCCCTTGCGGCACAAAGCTTAACCGCTGATATTGTTGACTCACTTCAGCGCATGGTGGGCGAGCTTATGCGTGCAACTGATCTTGCTCGCACCCGCTATGACAATGGTTATTCGTCTTACCTTGATGTGCTTGATGCTGAACGTTCGCTTTTTGAAGCCGAGCTTGACCTCGCAGCGGCCAAGAGAGAGCGTTTAAGCTCGATTGTTTCTGTCTGCCTTGAGCTTGGTGGTGGCTGGATAGATAATGAAAAGCCGCTTGACCCACAAAATCCTCGTGGCAAGCACACATTTACTCGCCCGAATATGATTCAAAATATAAAGGCTCTTCAAGGCGAATAAGTTCACTTTGTTTTCTTGAAAGCACAATATAAAAGGCGGTGTTTTGCTTATACACCGCCTTTTTTGCATTTAACAGTATTTTGGCCACAAAAAAAGGCGACGCTTCTTCAGCATCGCCTTGATTAAAAGAGCACAAAAAAGGCGACGCTTCTACAGCATCGTCTTTAAAAGAGCACAAAAAAAGGCGACGCTTCTTCAGCATCGCCTGGGCTTTTTAACGTGGTAGCCGGGGGGGGACTTGAACCCCCACACCCGGAGGGCGCCTGATTTTGAGTCAGGTGCGTCTGCCATTCCGCCACCCGGCCACGAAGGGTATAATGCCAAGATTGTGGGCTTGTGTCAAGTTTTATTT
>CAYJIB010000063.1:0-2856 GCA_964370125.1 uncultured Desulfovibrionaceae bacterium | reverse complement strand
TACTGCAGACTGATGGGATAATATTCTCGAAGGGTCAAGGTGTCGTCAACGTGGATTTCGGCGATGAGGCGGCAGTTTTCAAGCTTTCCGCCTGTTTCTTTGCCTAAGATGTTGACATCCGTTACTTTTTTGTAGCGGCGTATGCGAAAGCTAGGTTTTTCTGTATTGAGACTTTGCACTGTGCCGTCAGGGAAGAGTAAGCTAAAGGTAAGAAGGCCCGACAAGATATTTGAAGAGTCGACATTGACAAGGTCAACATTGATGCGCAAGCTATTGTCTTGCGAAACAAAGAGAGCTTGCACATTGTCTAAGCGAAAACGAATATCCTTTATGGGGTGCATGTGCTCTTCTATGCTTGACTGAGAAAGATTTTGATTTTCTTCAATCTTTTTTTCTGTTTCTTCTGAGGCGATAGGATTGCTTCTTTGTATCAAGGCTGGTTGCAAGTTCGCATTGGCCAAAGATTGTAAATGCTGCAATCTTTCTAGTTGTGAATTGGTCTTTGTGAGCTCTTGCTCAAAAAAGATTTTTTCTTTTTCGAATGAAGCCGTTTTCTTCCAAAAATCGATTGCGACATAGGTTGACAAAACAGCTATGATGAGCAAAAAAAGGACAAAGCAGGCAAAAAGCTTGATGCACCAAGCTGAAACACGAAACCTTCGTGTTTCTCCCGTGTCATTCATAAAAATGATACTCAGCTTCTGCTTATTTGGTGACATAGTTCCGCTTAGGGTTAAAGAATGTACAAAGTCGATTAAGAACTTTTGGCATATTCGAGCAGACTCTTTCTTGTAAACAGTGAATGCAAGTTGTAGCCAGCTTCTTTCAAAACTTCAGTTCCGCCTTCTTCTCTGTCAAGGACAGAACAAACAATGGGCACTTTTAGGCCAACAAGTTCAATGCGTTCAATAGCTTTTATGACTGATGAACCCGTAGTTATCACGTCTTCAAGCACCGCAACGGCATCGCCTTCTTTTGCATTGCCAAGGCCTTCGACATAATTTTGCGTGCCGTGCCCTTTGGCTTCTTTTCGCACGAGAAGACCGTAGAGAGAACGCTTTTTTTCAAAAGAAATTACGGACGTTGCCGTAACAAGAGGGTCAGCGCCTAAGGTCATGCCACCAAGACCCACAATATCAGGAAAGTCTGTAAGCATTTCAGCAAACAAATGCCCAATAAGCCATGCCCCTTCGGGGTGCAAAGCTGTTTGTCGGCAATCAAAGTAATAATCGCTCTTGCGCCCAGAAGCCAAGGTAAAAGAGCCTTCTTTATAAGAGAGTTTTACGAGGGTTCTTGCGAGTTGGTGCTTGAGTGAAGGCATTGTTTTTCCTTTTGTCTTAAGAGCCTAAAACACGGTTCAAAATTTCTTCTTCGTGACGTAAATAAACCTTATTGTCAAAAAGCTCATCAAACTTTTCTTTGCCGAGTCTTTCGACAATTTCAGTGTCATTTTTCACAAGGTCAGGAAAATACAGACGATTTTCCCAGCTTTGCATGGCGTTTTTTTGCACACGCTCATAAGCTTCTTGACGTGGTGTTCCTGCTTCAATCAAGGCAGTCAGCACACGTTGAGAAAAATATAAACCATAAGAAGCCGCGAGATTTCTTTCAATATTTTCTGGTAAAACACGCAAGCCCTTTACAAGGTTCGTTAATCGGTGTAAAATATAATCCATTAAAATGGTCGAATCGGGCATGATGACCCTTTCAACAGAAGAATGCGAAATATCTCTTTCATGCCAAAGGGCCTGATTTTCCATTGCGGCTAAAGAATTTGTGCGGACAAGGCGAGCAAGGCCTGTCATATTTTCGGCAGAGATAGGATTTTTCTTGTGCGGCATGGCAGAAGAGCCCTTTTGCCCCTTTGTAAAGCCTTCTTCCACTTCTCGCACTTCGGTTCTTTGTAAGTGACGAAGCTCAACGCACAAGCGCTCAACTGTCCCCGCCGCAATAGCAAGAGCTGTAAAATACGCAGCGTGCCTGTCTCTTTGGATGATTTGTGTTGAAACTTCATCAGCCTTTAGGCCTAGGATTTGGCAGGCCTTTGCTTCAACACTTGGGGGTAGCAGGGAATAAGTCCCCACAGCACCAGACAGCTTGCCGACACGCATATCGTCAAGAGCAAGGCGGAAACGAGCAATGTCTCTTTTAAATTCTGCATAAAAATTCGCAATTTTTAAGGCAAAAGATGTTGGTTCGGCATGCACACCGTGTGTGCGCCCCATACAAAGAAGGCCTTTGTGCTTGATGGCCAAATCTTTTAAGGCTTCACAAAGTTTTTGAAATTCTTGTAAAATAAGAACGCCAGCTTCAACAAGCAACAAAGAATTGGCTGTGTCTACAATGTCTGAAGAGGTGCAGCCCAAGTGAATAAAGCGGGCGTCAATGCCGATAACTTCCTCTAAAGCAGCAAGGAAAGCGATGACATCGTGCTTTGTTGTTTCTTCTATCTCTAAAATGCGGTCAACAAGCTCATCATCAAAAGAAACCTGGCCCTTTTGGCGGAGATTTTCCATAGCCTCTTTGGGGACAGTTCCGTGCTCGTGCCAAGCTTCACAGACGGCAAGTTCCACACGCATCCATGTGGCATAGCGATTTTTGAGCGTCCACAAAGCAGACATTGCTGGGCGTGAATAACGTGGGATCATAGGGGTCCTTTGGGTGAAGATTTTTTTGCTTTCTTTGAGTGGAAGTTATCGTTTCACGATGGTTATTGTTTCACAGCAAGTGTGGAAGTTATCGTTCTCCACGATAGGTGTCGTGTCACATTACTTGTTCTTTTAGTATAAAGCTATCTTTTGTTATTGTTCGAGGGAGATTAGGGGCTTATGGTGGGGAAGATATTCGCCTCGCAAG
>CAYJIB010000062.1:6675-11171 GCA_964370125.1 uncultured Desulfovibrionaceae bacterium | reverse complement strand
GCAGTGCCTCCGGCGGCAAAAGGGGATAATCCCCTTTTGAAACCCTAATAAGTATACATTGAGAGTAAGTTGAATTGGTAAAGCCTGTTTTTCGTTTGAAGGAAGGTCAAAGACTTCCGCAGGCTGCCGCCTGCTCGGCTGCCTTGGGAATATAAAGCGTAGTCTTTGAGTCTTTGGGAATAGTACAAAAGGCTTGCTTAAGAATAAGTCGCAGTGAAACCTTGAAGTAAAAGCTTTCGCTAAAAAATGGTCCTTTGTAGTTTATGAAACTTTGAGGATTGACTTCTCTAAACCTTCTTAATTAGCGGCTTGTTTTGCGATTTTGCGTACTCCCGAAGGGAGTGCGTGAAATCGCAAAGCAAGCCGCAATTGAGGGGTGTGGGGGGATCATCCCCCCACAAAAAAATAAAAAGAAAAAAATATGAAAATTTTATCTGAAGAGTGTATTCTTTCTTGTATTGACGGGTATTTTCCGAACGAGGGCGGGTCTTTATTGCTTGGTCGTGGTGACGATTGTGCGCTTCTTTCGACTTCTGGTGTGTTGTGTGTGAGTACGGACATATTTAGTGAGGGTGTGCATTTTCGTCCTTCGTATTTTTCTTTTGAGGACATTGGTTATAAGGCATTGGCGGTGAATTTGAGCGATTTAGCGGCTCAGGGTGCGCGGCCAAAGGCTTTTACACTTGCTTTGTCTGTTCCTTCTTATATGGGTGTGGGTGACATTGAGGGGCTTTTTCGGGGCATGTCTTTACTTGCGAAGGAGCAGGGTATTTGTTTGGCGGGTGGGGATATTGCGAGGGCAGAGGCTTTGCATTTGTCTGTGACGGTTATGGGCGAGAGTGTATTGCCGCTAAAGCGTGGGCAGGCGCAGGTGGGGGATTATATTTTTTGTGTGGGTTCTTTGGGTCTTGCTAGGGCGGGTCTTTTGGCTTTTGAGAGGGAGGGGAGGTCAGCAAAAGAGCTTTTTCCTTTGGCTTGTGGTGCGCATCTTCGACCTTTTCCTCGTGTGAAAGAAGGCTTGCGATTATCGGCATTGGCTTTGGAGCTTGCGCAGGGTGCGGGGGCTGATGTGGAGCTTGCGGGTTTTGGGAAGCTTCCTTCGGAGGTTTATGGGCGGATAGGCCTTATGGATCTTTCGGACGGGCTTTTGAGAGATTTGCCAAGGCTTTTGGGCGATAAGGGTCTTGGAGCGGAACTGTCTTTGGGGCGAGCTGCAGAGGATGTTCTTAGATATATTGAAAGGTATGAGCCAGAGACGAAAGCGCATGAATTTATGGCACTTGGTGGTGAGGACTACGGTCTTTTGGGGACGTGTTCGCCAAAAGCGGCTGTTTATGTGATGTCGGCTTTAGCGGAAACGTCCTTGCTTGGCAGGGTGACGGCTGATGGGAAGATCAGTTGTAATGGCGAGCTTTTGGGGGCTCGTGGCTTTGATCATTTTGCTTAGTCGTTATGAGCAAAAGTATTTTTCGATTAGTCCGTGTCGCTTATGATTTGTGCTGTCAATGAGTGCCTTTTTGCGCTTTTGATTTGCACAGGGAGAATATTGCCGACAATGGCGAGTTCTTTGGGCACGAGCACATGAACAGCATTGTTCCATTCATCACGTCCTTGCCAGCTTTCTTCTTGCGGACTTTCTTGCGGCAGGGCTTTTTTGCTGGGTTTTTGTAGTAAGAGCTTTGTTTCACGGCCTACGCAAGAGCGCAACCAGTCTGCGGTGAGTTCTTCTTGTAGGGCTTGCAGGCGCAAAAGGCGTTCATGTTGCACTTCGAGAGGGATTTTATCTGGAAAATTCACGGCAGCTGCTTGTGGGCGATCAGAATAATAAAAGGAAAAAGAGCTAGAGAATTTGGCTTCTCGCATACAGGCTAAGGTTTGCTGAAAATCTTCTTCTGTCTCACCGGGAAAACCTACGATAATATCTGTTGTCAAGGCCAAATGCGGGCGAGCCTTTCTGAGTTCTTGCACGAGAGAAAGATAATGTTCTTTTGTGTATCTGCGTGACATACTTTGCAAAATACGGTCTGAACCTGCTTGTAAGGGCAGGTGAAAGTGCGAGGACAAAACAGCTTCTGTCGCATACAGTTCGATAAGCTTTGGGTGCAAATCTTTTGGGTGCGGTGTCATCATGCTTAGACGTTCAAGGCCTTCAAGTTTGACGAGTTTTTGTAAAAGCTCGACAAAGGGCGGGATTTCTGATGGGCTTTTTTGGGTTTCTTCGTTTGAACTTTTCCCATCAAGGCCAAAAGAGTTGACATTTTGCCCAAGCAGGGTGATTTCTTTTGCGCCTGCTAGGATGCGTTCTTGACATTCGTCTATAACTGCCTGATTTGTACGAGATTTTTGTCTCCCTCGCACAAAGGGCACGATGCAATAGGCGCAAAAATTGTCACAGCCTTGCATGATGGTGACAAAGGCTTGTGAGCGTTCATCAGCGCGGATTTTTTCTAGGGCAAGCGGTCTTTCGGGGATTATTGAAAGCACGCCGGTATGGCAGAGATTTTCTTGTGGTTTTGCTAATAATTCTTCAATGTATTTAGGGGCTTCGTGCAAATTATCGGTGCCAAGTACAAGACGCACGAGGGGGCTTTTTTTGAAGAGTTCATTGCCAAGTTGTTGCGCCACACAGCCAGCCACTACAATAAGGGCATTGGTCTTGTTTTTTAACAGATAATCGAGACGGGCGATTGTTGCATAGACTTTTTCTTCGGGTTTTTTGCGCACAGAACAGGTATTGATTACAGCTATTTGCGCCGTTTCAAGAGGGCTTTCTGTATAGCCTTTTTTTTCAAGACTTTGTGCCAACCACCGTGAATCGTGTACATTCATCTGGCAGCCAAAGGTGATGATATGGAAATGTTTGTTCATAGTGTTTTTACAAAGAGCTTTTAGTGAGTTTTTTCAAAAAATACAGCTTGTATCCTGGCTGTATGTGAATGTAAAAATTGATTCCACAGAAATAAATTTGCCTTCAGATTGCTTTACGAGTTTTTTGGCTCTTTGGCAAGAGGGAATATGTCCTTATTCGTCGAAGCTTTGTATGTGGAAGGGCTTTTTGGCATAAAGGCTTGCATCTTGCTTTCTTACAATTCTTGGCGTATTCTTTGGTCATGAGCAAAAATTTTTCACTAAGCCCTTCATTGGCCTTTGTCGGAACAGCCATGAAAGATACAAAAGAGCGCAGGGGCTTGCCTCTTTTTATCTCTTCTGTGTCAGCGGGCTTTCCTTCACCAGCAGACGATTATATAGACCAAGAACTCGATTTACACCGCCATTTGGTGCAAAATCCTGCAGCGACCTTCTTTCTTCGAGCGCAAGGCGAATCAATGATCGGGGCGGGCATACACGATGGCGATTTACTTATTGTTGATCGCTCACTTGATGCCGCTCACAATCGTGTGGTCATTGCTGCTCTTGATGGTGAATTGACGGTAAAGAGGCTTATTCGCCGCAAAGGGCGGGTCTTGCTTATGCCAGAGAACGAAAATTATCCTGAAACAGACATTACAGAGAGGGAGCACGTGCATATTTGGGGGGTGGTGACCTATGTCGTTCACAAGCTCTAAGACTGCGCGGACTTTTGGGCAAGGACCACAGATTTGGGCTCTTATGGATTGCAACAATTTCTATGCCTCTTGTGAGCGTATTTTTCGCCCAGACCTTCAAGGGCGTCCTATTGTTGTCTTGTCGAATAATGACGGTTGTATTGTTGCCCGGTCCGCCGAGGCCAAGGCCCTTGGTATCGCTATGGCAGAACCAGAATTTAAGGCAAGACCGCTTCTCAAAAAACACAATGTGGCTGTATTCTCAAGTAATTATGCTCTTTATGGCGACATTTCCAATCGTATAGTCCACATAGCCGAAAGTGTGACGCCCGATGTTGAGCAATATTCTATTGATGAAGCTTTTTTGCCCTTTGCTGGGGCTGTTTATGCTAATGCAAAAGAGATCGCCGTCGAGTTGAAAGAGCGCATTTTAAAATGGACGGGGATAAGTGTGTCTATTGGTCTTGGGCCGACAAAGACATTGGCCAAGCTGGCAAATTCTTTAGCAAAAAAAGGTAATGGTCTTTTTGCTTTCCCAACAAAACAAGAAGAGCAAGACCTTTTGCTTGCGCAAATTGATATAGGCGATGTATGGGGCATAGGGCGTCGTCATGCCGAAACATTGCGCAAGCTTGGTGTCTACACAGCGAAAGACTTGCGGGACAAAGACAATTTGTGGATTCGAGGGCAAATCAGTATTACAGGCGTGCATACGGCTATGGAACTTCGTGGGAAACAGAGCGTGGCTGAGACTGCGCCTTCAAGCATACGGAAAAGTCTTGTTTCTTCACGTTCTTTTGGTGTGAAGGTGTATAAGAAGGCCGAACTTGCCGAGGCTCTTTCAAGCTTTGCTGCCAATGCTGCTAGGCGTTTGCGCAGTGAAGAGCTGCTTGCTGGCGGCATTTCTGTGCATATTCGCTCGTCAAAGTACAGCTCTTCGGCAAAGTACAG
>CAYJIB010000062.1:0-6575 GCA_964370125.1 uncultured Desulfovibrionaceae bacterium | reverse complement strand
GGCAAAGTACAGTTCTTTGGCAAAACATGGCACTCCACAAAAAAATCTTCCTTTGTCGGAAGAAAAATACGATGAAAGCCTGCACATTGCCCTGCCCCAAGCAACAGACGATACACAAGTCTTTATCAAAGCCGCCATGCAAGGTCTTGACAAGATTTTTAAAGAAGGCATAGCCTATGCAAAAGCGGGCATTACGCTTCATGAAATTCGATCGGCTTCGCAAGCCATTCAGGGAAATCTTTTGGATATGATAGAGCCAAAAAGAGAAAAAGAACATGCTCGCTCAAAAAAACTTATGACAGCGCTTGACGGTGTCAATGCACGCTTTGGCAAAGGCAGCTTGCAATACGCGAGCGAAGGCCTAGACGACAAGGCGGCTTGGCGGATGCGTCAAAAACATCTTTCGCCCAAAGTCACTACGAATTGGGAGACCTTGCCGATTGCTGTGTGCCGCTAGCTGAAAACATATCAAGGGGTTAAAGAATATGGATTTTTTGTATAATGTTCTTTGGGGTGAAGGAACAGAGCAGGCCGTCATCGCCCTTTCTTTGGCCATTATTATTGGTCTGGCCCTTGGCAATGTGTCTTTTTTGGGCATTCGCTTGGGTGTTGGGGGCGTACTTTTTAGCTCACTTTTGTTTGGTTATTTGGGCATAGCCCCCAAAGACCATGTCATTATTGGCTTTCTTAAAGATTTTGGTCTTATTATCTTTGTGTTTACTATTGGTCTGCAAGTCGGCCCAAATTTTACAAAATCTCTTAAAAAAAGCGGACTTTCCTATACTATCATTGGCGCCTTTGCTGTTTTTTTGAGTGTGCTTGTTACCTTAGGCGCTGCCGCTTTTTTCAAGCTTCCTCCAGATGTCAGTGCGGGTCTTTTTAGCGGCGGTGTGACCTCAACACCGACCTTGGCCGCCGTTTCGCAAAGCCTGCGTGATTTGCTTGATCCTTCTTTAAGTGCAAGTGCCGTCGAAGCGGCAGGCTTGGGCTATGCCATAGCCTATCCTTTTGGAATTATAGGCGTTATTATCCTCATGATTATTGTCCGTTCGTTTTTTACAACAAAGAAAGCCGCCTTAACGCCTGTGAAGGAAAATGCAGAAGAGCAAAAAATTCATAGCCTCAGTCTTTCAGTGCAAAATCCTCTTTTGGACGGCCTTTCCATTCAAAAACTGAAAAGCCTTTTGCCGCAAGATTGTCTCATCACACGTTTTGAAAAAGAGGGCAAAATGCATTTTGCTTGTCCAGACAATATCGTTCATCTGCAAAATCACCTGCATATTGTCTGTTATGCGCAAGAAATTGAAAAAATCAAGGCCCTTATTGGTTCTGAGGACGCCGCAGATTTGCGTCTTTTGGAGGGGGGAGTTGCAAGCCGTACGGTCTTTGTGACCCAGCCTTCTGCTGTTGGGAAAAGCTTGCAAGCGCTTGACATAACAGCAAGTCATGGTCTTGTTGTTAGCCGTATTGAGCGTGCGGATTCTGAATTTTTGCCACAAGAGAACAGTCCTTTGCTTTTTGGCGACAAATTGACTCTTGTTGGTGAGCCTTTGGCCTTAGATAATGGTGATCGCATTCTTGGCAATGCGCCAAAGCAAATGGAAGTGCCTCATGTTCTTCCGCTTTTTGCGGGCATTTTGCTTGGTATTTTGCTTGGCAGTATTCCTATAAGTATTCCTGGGCTTTCTGCTTCATTTAAGCTGGGGATGACTGGCGGCCCGATGATTATGGCCATATTTTTAAGCCGTGTGCCAAAGCTTGCGGGGATAAATTGGTTTATGCCGACAAGTGCCAATTTGATGCTTAAAGAGCTGGGAATTGCTTTGTTTCTTGCTTGTGTGGGTTTAAGTTCTGGGGAGAGTTTTGTTGTGGCTCTTGCTGACGGCACGGGTTTTTATTGGATGTTTATCGCAATGGGGATCACGCTTTTGCCGCTTATTGGGGTGATTTTGGTGGCGAGGCTTTTCTTTAAGTATGAGTGCGAGACGATTTGCGGTCTTTTGGCGGGGAGCATGACGGGGACACCTGCCCTTGCTTTTTCTGTTGAGATGTTGCAGACAAATGCGCCAGCTTCTGTGTATGCAACGATTTATCCGACGGTTATGATTATGCGTATTTTGGCTGGACAGCTGCTTGTTGCCGCCTTGTACGCTTTATAAGCTATTTAGCCAGTGATCGACTCGCTAAAAGGGGCAAAAAAGCCCTACAGGCGGCTCAAAAAGCCTTAGAGATATAAGAAACAAGGCGCTTAAAAGGGGCAAAAAAAGCCCTACAGATTGCTCAAAAAGCTTTAGAGATATAAGAAACAAGACGCTTAAAAGGGGCAAGATGTGAGGAAGACGCCGTTTTTTGCGAAGTGGAGCGTACTCTTATGGTACGTGACCGAAGCAAAAAACAAGTCTGACAAAACAGATTGCCCCTTTTCAGCGTCTTGTGCTAATAATCGCTGGATTCGGTGGAGTAGACCACCCCATTCTTCATCACAAAATGACAGTCAAGAAGAGCGCGAGGATCAGACAACAAATCCCTCTTCCAAGCCGCAATGTCAGCATAATAACCCGGAGCAATAGCACCAATCTTGCCCTCAAGGCCAAAGATCTTTGCATTCACACGAGTAGCGCCCCTTAAAGCACGCAGAGGATCAACACCGCTCTTGACCATGGTCTCAAACTCAAAGCCAGAATCATAAGGATTGCGGTGCGCAATAAAGTCAGAACCATAACCAAGATCAATATCGCTCTCAACAATGACCTTACGAGAACGACGTAACCAGTCGGCATATTTAAGAAGTTTTGCCTGCATTTCAGGATTTTGGTTTTTCAAATTTTCTTCATCTTGGAAGATAACACTGTCATAAGGGGAGAAGGTCGGCACAAGATGCACGCCTTTTTCCTTCATGTGCTCAAGCAAGGCAGGCTCATCAATAAGCGCACCATGCTCAATACAGTCAATGCCCATGTCCACTTGCTTGCGGATAAGGACAGGATCGTAAGAATGTGAAGTTACAGGCGTGGTCAAGTGGTGTGCGGTCTCAATAATGGCACGCATTTCATCATCGCTAAGATGCTGTTCTTCTGGGCCGTCGTATTGAGTGGCAAAGCCGCCTGTTGAGAACATTTTAATAAAGTCGGCGCCGTTTTTGATTTGTCTGCGCACAACTTCTCTAAACATATCAGCGCCATAGCCATAGCCTGCATAGCTTTCCCAAATATGCTTCGACAAAGGATAGTTATTGGCAAGCATTTGAGAAAAGTCGCCGTGGCTGCGGGTTGTGCTTACAAAGTGTGGCGCAACAACAAGTCTACAGCCCTCAAAATAGCCGGCGTCAATCGCGCGTTTTGCAGTTACACTGCCAAAATCGTCATCAGCCAAACAGCCGATATAGCGTGCTGTGGTAAAGCCACGACGCAAAGCCTTTTTGGCATTATACAAGACTGCCATGCCCTTCCATGATGGGGGCTCATAGATGTATTCATGGCTAAATTTTTTCCAATCCATAAAACTGTAGTGAACGTGGGCATCGCTCAGGCCTGGGGTGACTGTTACTTTTGAAAGGTCAATAGTTTCAGCGCCTTTGACTTTTTTTACCTTGCTGCCGACTTCTTTAATGATATTGCCTTCAACAAGGATTTGCATATTGTCTTGCAAGCTGTCGTTTAGGCCGTCATAGAGTTTACCGCAAGTGATGATAGTTGTCTTGGTCATTTGGATACTCCTTATGTGATTTCGTTATTTGATACGGGCTTGTATTTGAAAAACTTTGTAAATATGCCTCATCACAATGCGATAAAGCCTTTGATTGTGAGGAAGTTTTATCAAAATGTTACAAAAATAAATTGACCCTGTCCATAGCAATAAGTTCTTTAATATCTAAGCACATCGGCTATGACAACAAAGACAATACTGACCCCCCACAGCATGAGGGTAAGCGGGAAAGTAAATCGCAGCCATTGCACAAAGTTGACATTTGCCGAGCCGATACAGCTTGTGGTTACGGCTTGTGTTGGGACAATAATATTGGTAAAGCCGTCTGCTGTTTGGTAAGCGAGAATAGCGGTTTGCTGGCTAACACCGGTGATTTCAGCAAGTGGGCTCATGATAGGCATAACAAGTGTGGCTTGTCCGCTGCCTGATGGCACAAAGAAGTTGATGAAAATGTTTGAAACAAACATACCAACAGCGATCATTGATGAAGGCAAGCTTTGAAGCACTGTCGCAAGGCCGTGAACCAAGGTATGCAAGATCATACCTTCTTCCATAACAACAAGAACACCACGCCCCATACCGATGAGCAAGTTGGCAAAGACCATGCTTTTTGCGCCATTAAGCCAAGCTTCAGAGATTTGGCCGCCGCTTAAGCCGCCGATGATGCCTGAAATAATGCCCATGCCAAAGAAAATTGGAGCCATAGCTGTGGTGCTCCATTTTAGGGCAATAGAGCCGTAAATGATGATACCAAAGCCAACAAGCATGGTAAGCAAAATAAGGTAATGACGTACGGAGAAATTTTCATCGGTAAGTGAAAAGGTGCCTTCGCTTTCTTTTGCGTCTTGCTCTACATCGTAGACATAGCTGTTTGAAAGGTCTTTTTTCACTTTTTCGGCATATCTGATAACATACCAAACAGCAATGACGAGCGATACAGCGTGCAAAGCAAGACGCAAGCCAAGACCAGAAAATAAAGGAAGACCAACAATGCCTTGGGCGACACCGGTTGTATAGGGGTTAAAAGCACCAGCAGAAAAGCCTACATAGGCACCAAGAAGGACGATACTTACACCGACCATGGCGTCATAGCCGACAGAGCGGGCCAGTGCCACCCCAAGAGGCACAAAGATAACGGCTTCGGCAGCAAAACCCATAAGCGCGCCAAGAATAGAAAAGATGGTCATGACCGCAAAGATCATGATTCGCTCTTTGCCCCTGAGCTTTTGCACGATTTTATTGATACCGATCATGAGGGTTTTTGTATCGTTGATGATGGAAAAAGTTCCACCAGCGATAAATACGAAAACAATGAGCGAGGCCATTTTGACAAGGCCTTTTGGGATAGCGTCCATGATTTGATAGAGCGAAACAGGGGAGCTTTCAACTTGATGGTATGATGTGGGGTCAACGACCTTTCTGCCTGCTTCATTGGTGATAAAATTGTATTCACCAGCGGGAAGAATGTAGGTGAGAACGGCGCACAATATGAGGATGGCAAAGATGATTACGCAGGTGTGTGGCACCTTCATAGCAGAGAATTTTTTTAAGGATTTCTCGGCAAGGACATCGGTTTCGTGTGACATTTTTTTCTCCATCGTTTTGAGTTTGAAAAGTTTATTGAATGATCCTGGTCTTTTACTCGTGCAAAGAAAATTTATTTTAAGAGCCAGCTTTTATAATAGAAAATGACGCTTAATATATCTTTGCAAGAGAAAATTTTTTCAACACCTCCTTCTTTTTTTGTACAAGCAAATTAAACGAGAAAAAGATTAAAATTGTAATGCTTTTGAACGTGTAGTTTTTGCTTGTGTGATTTGTGTGCAAATGCTTAAAAATATTAAAAAATTCTTGGTGGTAGCTTGTTGCCCTTGTAAATTTTAAGAAGAAAAACAAGGCTGTTTATGTAAACAGTTTGAGGACCAAAAAAAATTACGCCGATGGTTTGTTTGCTGTGTGAAAAGCTTTAAATTGTTTACTTAAACAGTTTAAGGGCCAAAAAAAATTATGCAAATGGATTATTTAGTGTATGAAAAGCCTTGAACTGTTTACCCAAACAGTCTGAGGGTAAATAAAAAAGAAAAGCTTGGTATATGTTTTTTCTTCTAAGGCTTTGATAATGCTGAAAAAGCTTATTCTTTGTTAGAATGCTAGCATGTTAGCGTGGGCTTTGTCAAGCAAAGATTTGTCCTTAATAATAATTATTTTTATTTGTGTTTTTTGGGCTTTTTATCCTTTATTGACAAAGTCACTTTTATAAAATAGTTTCTTAACAAGAGCCTAAGAACTCTTCCATCGATACAAAGCCATAGGTATCCTAGAGGCTTTTCTCGTCTGTAAAGGCGGGAGTGGACTAATACAATACCCTCGTCCTATGGGGGGAATACGTCCGCTGTTCGATGGCAGTTCTTAGCTCCCGCCTTATATTATTGGAATATAAAGTAATTAAGAAAAATCATCGAGCTTATTTAAATAAAACGTCAATAAACAAAAGCCGCTTCACAGTATGAAACGGCTTTTGTTTTTTTCAAAATATCCACAGGCGACTTAAAAAACCTACAAGCGGCTTAAAATAAACCCACAAGCGGCTCAAAAAGCTTCAGATACGAGGAAAACAAGATTTTGCTAGCGACGTGTACTAAAGGTACACGAGCGACGGAAAATCGCAGTTTGACGAAGAAGATGATGCTTTTTCAGCCGCTTGTGTCGCACAGGACGTGCGACCAAGCGTCATAATTATAGGATTGCTAAAGCTTCAATTTCTACCCTAGCCCCCAAAGGTAAAGCACGAACGGCCACGCAAGAACGTGCCGGCGGGTTCTCAGGGAAGGCTTCAGTGTAGATAGCATTGACTTCTGCAAAATACGCCA
>CAYJIB010000061.1:10607-11262 GCA_964370125.1 uncultured Desulfovibrionaceae bacterium | reverse complement strand
ACCCCCCTTCCAGCGCCAAAAGTCTCTTGAGCTATATTACTGGGGGCTCATGTTAGTAGCAAAACTATCGAAAAAGGCCCAGCTTCGCTCGATAGCGGAGCTTTTTAAGTGCCGGCACGCTTTAGGTCTCCATCACTGGGGGCGTATGTTAATGTGAAATTCGAGTGGGAATTTACCGCTTCGCTCAAGATAAAAAGCCACTTCTTTTACGAGACGGCTTTTGACTTCATAGTCAAGAAAAACATCTCTCTATGCGGGAGTCACCCTGATAGCGTTTCGGCACGCAATACGCTTGAACACAATAAGGCAGAAGTTTTTTTGAAGAAAAGTACCCAAAAAGCTTCTCTCACTATACTGTGTGTGAATTCACAAAATATACCATCGTCTACCGTCTGACCTCTTTTGCAGTTCTTATAGATTGTGCCAAATTAGCCACCTTCCTTGTTTTTGCGAAGCAGTAATCCCCAGATGGCTATCACATTAACATACGCTTCCAGCGTTATAGTTCTAGGGGCGTTCAGGCACTGGAAGGGGGGTTGCTGGGTTAGGGGGGAGCTTGAGGAGGCGATAGGGATAAAGGGGCGAATATCTTCGGCGGTTGGTTGGGTATCGCCCGGTGGTGTTGTAGCAAAGAGAGCAGTTGAGGTAAGGTAGG
>CAYJIB010000061.1:0-10597 GCA_964370125.1 uncultured Desulfovibrionaceae bacterium | reverse complement strand
CCAAAATATTTGAGCCTGGAATGTGTTTTTAAAAAAAAAAATTTTTGCAAGCTAAATAAACTTTAAATCTAATGGTGGCGTGGCTAATATCTTCCCCCCTTAGTTCCCTAACCCCCCTCGAACAATAATAAAAGATAACTTATCAATTAAAAAACAAGTAATGTGACAAGATAACTTCCTCTCGAAGAAGTCCCCCCAAAGCCTTCATAGGGACAGCCCCCTTCTTCTCAAAAAAATTCCCTAAATCCCTAATTCCCTTTCTTCCTCTTTGCGTATTCGCTAGCGGCGGTGATGAAATCTTTGAAGAGGGGGTGTGGTTCCATAGGTCTTGATTTGAGTTCTGGGTGGAATTGGCAGCCGAGGTACCAGGGGTGGTCTGTTACTTCGACGATTTCTACGAGTTCTTTATCTGGCGAGAGTCCGCTTATGATCAGGCCATTTTCTTGAAGCTTTTCTCTGTAGTTATTGTTAAATTCGTAGCGGTGTCTGTGCCTTTCTTGGATATTTTGTGAACCATAGGCTTTATGTGCGAGGCTATTTTCTGTGAGGTCACAGGGGTAGGCGCCAAGTCTCATTGTGCCGCCTTTGTCTGTGTGTTCGTCACGGACTTCTCTTGTTTCTTTTATGGGATCGAGCCAACCTGTCATTAAGTGGATGACATTGTGTTCGTTGAGGGCGTCAAATTCTTCGGAGTTTGCTTTTTCGATTTTTGCGACATGGCGGGCGTATTCGATGACGGCGCATTGCATTCCGAGGCAGATGCCCATGAAGGGGATTTTTTGTTCACGGGCATATTTTGCGGTATTTATCATGCCTTCAACGCCTCTGTAGCCAAAGCCACCGGGGATGAGGATGGCGTCGACGTCTTTGAGTTGGTCGGCGACATTGCCTTCGGTGATTTCTTCTGAATTGACATAGTGGAGATTTACTTTCAGGCTATTGGCTATGCCACCGTGGATTAAGGCTTCGTGCAGGCTTTTATAGGCTTCTTTTAGGTCGATGTATTTTCCGACGATACCGACGGTTATTTGTGCTTTTGGATTTTGTATTGTGTGTACGAGTTTGTGCCAGGCTTCGAGGTTTATAGAGCCACCGGCGAGGTTGAGCTTGCTTACGACTTTTTGGTCGAGTCCTTCTTCATGGAGTTTGAGCGGGAGTTCGTAGATGGTTTCGACGTCGACGGCTGAAAAGACAGATTCGGCGTCAACATCGCAAAAGAGGGCGATTTTTTGTTTGAGTTCTTTGGGGACGGCGACTTCGCAGCGGCAGAGGATAATATCTGCTTGAATGCCTATTGAGCGCAATTCTTTAACAGAATGTTGTGTTGGTTTTGTTTTGTGTTCGCCTGCCATGCGCAGGTAGGGGACGAGGGTTAAGTGAATAAAGAGGCAGGATTCACGGCCAAGGTCGACACGGAGTTGCCTGATGGCTTCTAAGAAGGGGAGTCCTTCGATGTCACCGACTGTGCCACCGATTTCGACTATGGCGACGTCTGCGACTTTTCCGTTAATGGGTTCGGCAAGGGCCATGACGGCTTTTTTGATTTGATCGGTAATGTGCGGGATAACTTGTACTGTCCCGCCTAGGTAGTCGCCTCTTCTTTCTTTTCTGATGACGAGATTGTAGATATAGCCAGAAGTTGTGGTGTTTCTGCGAGAAAGCGGCACACCGAGGAAGCGTTCATAATGTCCAAGGTCAAGGTCGGTTTCTGCGCCGTCGTCGGTAACAAAGACTTCACCGTGTTGAAAGGGATTCATGGTGCCTGGGTCGACATTGATGTAAGGGTCGAGTTTTTGGATAGTTACAGACAGGCCACGGGCTTGCAGCAAGGCACCAAGAGAGGCAGCGGAGAGGCCTTTTCCAAGGGAGGATAATACGCCGCCTGTGATGAAGATAAATTTTGTCTTCATGTGTATTCCTTTCACAAAGTAATAGGGTGTTTTATTGTTTACGTTTTTATTGTGTTTGTGTGTAAAACTCTTTGTAAATAAGTATTTTTTTACAGAATTTATATGTGTTTTGTCAATAGGCAATTCTTTGATCCCTGAGAGAAAAAGGCACTTTTGAGAGAGCCTTAAAAAAGCCTATTGACGGCTGGGCTTTGCCCGATTACAATGCCATTAATAATTTTTTGATATGGTTTAGCTTACAAACAATAATTTTTTTCACGGGGAACAATATGCCTTTAGCAAATACCCTAGTTCTTACAGGTTATGGAACCAATTCGCATGAAGAAAGCGCACACGCAGCAAGGCTTGCGGGCTCTGATCGTGTGGACATTGTGCATTTTTCTGATATTTTGCAGGCAAAGGTTAAGCTTTGCGATTACAATTTTTTGATTTTCCCCGGCGGTTTTTTGGACGGTGACGACCTTGGCGCGGCGCAGGCTGCCGCTCAGCGCTGGTTGCATTGCAAAGACGCAAGCGGCAAGGCTTTGCTTGAGTCTTTGCGAGAATTTTTGGCTGCTGGCAGCCTTGTTCTTGGGATTTGTAATGGTTTTCAACTGCTTGTGAAGCTTGGTGTGTTGCCTTCTTTTGATGGAAAGCCTTTCGAGCGACATGTTTCGCTTGGGCATAACGATTCGGCACGTTATGAAGACAGATGGGTGCGCATGGCTGTCAATAAAAACAGCCCCTGTGTTTTTACAAAGGGCCTTGATGTGCTTGATATGCCTGTGCGGCACGGAGAAGGCAAACTTGTGACAAAAGACACAGCCACTCTTGAACGCCTTGAGGCAGAAAACCTTGTAGCTTTGCGCTATATTTGCCCAACAACAAACGAGACCACGCAAGAGTATCCTGCAAATCCAAACGGCTCACCAAATGGGATAGCTGGCCTCACCGACCCAAGCGGTCATGTGCTTGGCCTTATGCCACATCCAGAGGCCTTTCATCATGTGACCAATCACCCCTTGTGGACCCGTGGAGAGCGACCAACACTTGGCACGGCACTTTTTGAAAACGCGATAAGATATTTGAAGAAGCAATAGTTTTTTGCAAAAAAAGTGTTAAAAGTTTAAGCTTGCAAAATACTTTCACTTAGGCTAGTATGTTAGCAATTAAAATTGTTATAATGGTAGATAATTAGATGGAAGAAGAACGAAAGCGAAAAACTTTTTTTGAAAAAATATTTTTAGGCCCTACAGAACGTATAGCGCAAATTCCTACATTTGTTGCTATTCGTTCTGCCTTTTTTGTTGTCCTTCCTTTTATATTTATGTCTTCTTTGGCAAATTTATACGCCAATTTCCCGCTAGATATGTATGCCGATTTTATGGCCAGTGTATTGGGCTCGGACTGGAGAGATTTGGCGATTCCTTTTACAACCGTACCACGTATGCTGATTGCCCCTATGTTGGCTTTTTTGGTGGCTTATCAATTCGGCTTACAATTACGAGCCAAAGACGCCACAAGCCAAATAAGTCCTATTATTATGGGTCTTTGTAGTTTGGTTGTCTTTTATAATATGATTCCGGGCTCAAGCTATGAAGCAACAGAATATTGGGTGGCGCCAAGCGGTTTAGCCATCGCTATTTTAACAAGCATTGTCTCTACAAAATTTTTCCTTTTTCTTTTTTCTTATAAGGGATTGCGTTTACAATGGCCGGGCACTTTTTCTGGACTTGCGGTTATTCAGAGCTTTAGCTCATTTGTGCCTGCCATGCTCACCATCCTTTTTTTTACCTTGGCTGACGAAATTTTTATACAATGTGTCGACGAAAATATTTATACTCTTATAAATGCATTGATTGTTTTGCCTTTAAAGGTGCAAGTTTCTGGCCTGTGGCAAAGTCTTAGTTACACATTTTTGCATCAAATTTTGTGGTTTTTTGGTTTTCATGGCGGCTATATGCTCCAAGAAATTACCACAAATATTTATGATGTGGCCACTTATTCTAATCTTAATGCGTCCTTTATGCATTATGAACCTCCACATATCTTTACCTCAACCTTTATGAGGACCTTTGTCTTTACTGGCGGAGCAGGCAGCATAGCCCTTGTGGGGACTTTGCTCTTTTTTGGAGAAACACTTTCAAGCAAAAAGCTTGCCTTGTTTTGCCTTATTCCTTGTATGTTTAGTATGGATGAATTGTTGCTTTTTGGCTTCCCGATTGTCTTAAATCCTATTTTGCTTATTCCTTTTACTCTTGTGCCGCTTATTTCTGTTTTAACATCTTACTTGGCCACCTATTTTGAATTTATCCCACGCATTGCCAATCTTGTCGACTGGACAACACCTGTCTTTTTTAACGCCTACCTTGCAACAAAAAGCTTGCCAGCGGTTTTGTTGCAAATCCTCAATGTTGTTCTTGGGATTTTAATTTATCGACCTTTTGTGTACCTAGATACAACGATCAAACTCAATCAACGTCAGGCCGTCCTTAAAAAACTTTTACAGCGTTCTGTTTGTACGGTCAGCAATAGCCAAGCCTTCATTCAATACAATGATGACGCCGGGGCTTTGGCTAGAAGTCTTGTTGTTGAGATGGAAAAAGATCTGAACAAAGGCACGGGTTTTTTCTTGATGTTTCAGCCGCAGATTTGTGCCAAGGGCAAGAGGGTTTTGGGCGTTGAATCCCTCGTGCGCTGGAAAAATTCAGTCTATGGCGAGATTCCAACACCTATTGTTATTGCCCTTGCAGAAGATTCAGGCTTGATCAAGCCCTTGGGTCTTTGGGTCTTTGAAGAAGCTTGCCGCATTCGCAAAAAGTGGATGGAGCTTGGGATTAAAGACATGGTGATGTCTGTAAATGTTTCTGGTCTGCAGCTTGACGAAGATTTTCCTGTTACTTTGCGGGAAATTATGAACAAATACGATTTGCCTTTTGGCTCTATTGAAATTGAAGTAACAGAGTCGCGTATGCTCACAACCGCCAAGAATGAAAGCAAGATTTTGCTCAATTTGTATACTTCTGGTTTTCCTTTGGCCATTGACGATTTTGGTATGGGGCACAGCTCTTTAAAGTATTTGCGTCAATTTCCTGTGTCTATGATCAAGATTGACGGCGCAATTATTCGAGATATTTTAACAAATCCTATTTGCGCTGATATTGTGCGCGCGATTGTCAGACTTTGCCGCGCAAGAAATATGCGCTCTACTGCTGAATTTGTCGAGACAGAAAAGCACGCTGAAGCTTTGCGAGAGCTGGGCTGTGATGTTTTTCAGGGCTATTTATACAGCAAGCCCTTGCTGCCTAAAGAGTGTTATCAGTATATTGTCGAGACAGAAAAAAAGCGGGGCTTTGTTGTTACATAGCTTTGTTTTTTTAAGATTTTGAGATAATTTTTTTGAGTTTAAGTCTACTTTGTCGGTAAACTTGTTGTTAAAGAGGGAGCGCGAGGCTTTAGGCCTATCCCAACGCCAAAAAAGTCGCTCAAAAGGGACAAAATGCAAGGAAGACGCAGTTTTTTGCGGAGTGGAGCGTACAAAAGGTACGTGACCGAAGCAAAAAACAAGTCTGACAAAGCAGATTGCCCTTTTCAGCGACTTTTCTTTCAGCGGCTTTAATGATTTTTCACTTCAGGCACGCCCTGTTCGATGAGTTCAAGCACGGTGCGCACGCCAAAACCAGTGCCGCCAGCAGGCCAATCGGCTGTTTTCTTTGCGCTGTAGCTTGGTCCGGCGATATCGATATGCACCCAGCGGGTTTCTTTTTCGATGAATTGTTTCAAAAAGACGGCGGCGCTGATGGAGCTGCCTTCTCTTGGCCCACAATTTGTCATATCAGCAACAGAACTCTTTAAATGATCGGCAAAGAAGCGGTCATCAAGGGGCAGAGGCCAGCAGAAATCGCCAAGTTTTGCGCCGATATGGCGGATAGCCGAAACGAGGGCATAATCGTCAGAGAAAAGTCCAGCTCTTTCGTTGCCAAGGGCGACAACGCAAGCCCCAGTGAGGGTGGCGAGATCGATAAGGGCTTCTGGTTGCCATTGTTTTTGCGCATAACTTAGAGCATCACAAAGGACAAGACGGCCTTCGGCATCGGTATTGATGACTTCGATGGTCTTTCCAGAATAACTTGTAACAATGTCACCAGGCCTAAAAGCGGCACCAGAAGGCATATTTTCAGCGCAAGCTAAAAGGGCGACAACACGTCTTTTTGGGGCAAGACCTTTTGCGTCAAGGTCGGCCAAGGCTGAAAAGACAGAGAGAAGCGCGCCAGCACCGCCCATATCGCTCTTCATTTCGTGCATGCCAGCTGAAGGCTTAATGGAAATGCCGCCGCTGTCAAAGGTGATGCCTTTGCCGACAAAGACAAGAGGCTTGTCTTTTTTTGTGCCTTTGGGGGCGTACTCAAGGCATATCAAGCAGGGGGGATTGTCTGAACCCTGACCGACGGCAAAATGTGCGCCAAAGCCTTGTTTTTGTAGCTCTTTTGCGTCTAAAATCTTGCAGCTAAGGGCAGGGCTTTGCAGTGCTTGGGCTTTTTTGGCAAGTTCAGCAGGATTTATGGCATTTGACGGGCTGTTGACGAGGTCACGGCAAAAATTAACGGCCTTGGCCTTAATTAGAGCTTTGTCCAAGCTTGTTTGAAGGTCTTTGCTTGTTTTGTCAAGAAGGAAGCTGACTTCGCTTGGAAAAACGAGGTCTTTGCTCTTTTCTTCTTGGGCTTTTTTGCCGAAAAAATCGATAAAGCTGTGACTGGCAAGCTTTGCGCTGTAGGCAAGTTCTGTGAGAATATTTTCTGCTTCAAGGGGCAGGCGAAAGAGAGGCTGCAGGGCGATCGTCAAGCTTTCAGCCTTTAAGGCACGAGCTTTTTCGACGGCTTTCTGGCTGGCACGGCGTAAGGTCTTGTTGAGCTCAGAGGGTTTTTCTGACTTTTTCTTGCCAAGACCGATGAAGAGCACACGGCGTAAATTGCTGTCCTTGGGTGCATAGATGAGGCCTTGTTCGCCTTCTTTGCCTGTAAAATCGGCAAGGGCAGGGTGGTCTTCAAGCCAAGTGGCTGTGGCGAAAAGTTTTGGGCAACTCTCTTTTGGGCTTTCGTCTTCATAGACAAAGCAGGCAAAAAGATCTGCTTGACATTGGCTTGGATCGCCTTGTTGCAAATTCCATTTCATGATTTATTCCTTATGGTGAATGTTATAAGCCTTGAGCTTGCGATGAACATAAGACCGCTCAAGACCAATGTTTTTTGCTAATTGGGTAATGTTTCCTTTAGCTTCTTGAAGCTTTTCAGTAAGGTAGGCTTCTTCAAAAAGGGCGCAAGCTTGCCGAAAATCGTTTGATTTTGCGAAATGTGCAAGCGATGTCAATCCATGTAAAGAAGGATTTTCAGAGCTTTTTTCTGATACGCTTGGCAACTTGTGGCAAAGAAATTCTTGTGGCAAATCTTTTGGGCAAAGTTTTTTCCCTGCATGTAAAATAACAAGCCGCTCACAAAAATTGTAGAGTTCTCGCACATTGCCCGGCCAAGGATAGGCTTCTAGGCAGGTGAGCGCCTCTTCGCTTATCTCTGGTGGCCGACAAGCATAACGCTTGGCAAGTCGCAGGAAAAAAGCTTCACAAAGCAAGCGAATATCGCCTTCTCTTTCACGAAGGGGCGGTAAATGCAGAGGAATGACGCGCAAACGATAATAAAGGTCTTCTCTGAAAGTGCCGGCTTCAAGTGCAGCGTCAAGGTTTTTGTTGGTGGCGGCGATCACTCGAACATCAACATGAATGGCACGCGTTCCCCCTAGACGCTCAAAGCTTTGCTCTTGCAAGATGCGCAAGATTTTTGCCTGGGTGTTTAGGCTCATATCGGCGATTTCATCTAAAAACAGCGTGCCTTTGTCGGCCATTTCAAAGCGACCAATGCGTGTGGAATTGGCCCCTGTAAAAGCCCCTTTTTCATGGCCAAAAAGCTCACTTTCGATAAGTTCTTCGGGGATAGCGGCACAATTTACAGCTATCCAAGGCTGGTCTGCTCTGTGGCTTTGTGCATGAAGGGCACGAGTAGCCAATTCTTTTCCTGTGCCGTTTTCGCCTGTTAACAAGACCCAAGCGTCTGTAGGGGCAACCTTTGCGAGCAAGGACTTAAAATCTTGTATGGCACGAGAATTGCCAAGCAATTCGCCTTCAGGCTCATGATTTATGCGCAAGGCCGTATTTTCTTGGCGCAAGCGGCTAAGCTCTAAGGCACGAGAGACAACAAAGACGATTTTTTCCAAAGAAAGGGGCTTTTCGATAAAATCGTAAGCCCCTCTACGGATGGCGCTCACGGCATTTTCAATCGTACCGTGGCCAGAGATCATAACAATAGGAAGGTTTGGGTACTCAGCATGAATGGTGTCAAGAGCGGTGAGGCCGTCCATTTGCGGAAGCCAAATATCAAGGAAGATCAGATCAGGCTTTGTGTGCTCAAGCAAGGCAATGCCCTCTTCGGCACTAGCCGCTTCAAGCACAATATAGCCTTCATCTTCCAAGATCCCCCGCAAAGTAAAGCGGATTGGGGCCTCGTCGTCTATGACTAAGATGCTGGTACTCATAAAGGTTTTTAGTCCTCAGTTGGGCGAATGGTTGTGACAGGGCAAGGCGCGCCTTTTACAACACGTTCAGCAACAGAGCCAAAGAGCAAGAGGTCAATGCCTTGTCTGCCACGGGTTCCCATGACAATAAGGTCGACTTTTTCTTCTTCGGCATAATTTAAGATTTCTTCTGCGGCATAGCCAACGAGGACTTTCCCGCTGGCCTCACAGCCTGCAAAGGTCTCGGCAACAAATTCACTCATGGCTTTTTCTGCGCCAGAAACAATTTCACCAACAAAGTTATTGATGGTATTTGGCGGCACATGAAAGCCAGTGTATTGCGTGAGAGTTGGGGCTACATAGGCAACAAGAATGCTCGCGCCGCTAAGCTTTGCAAGCATTTTTGTGTGATCGGCCACTTGCTTGCTTTGATCTGAAAGATCAATAGCACAAAGGATTTTTTTCAAGGACATCGCTCTTCTCCATTTTTCAAGTTGGTTGATTAAAAGCGTGTGGAAGGACAAAAGCATTCCTCCACTGATGTTGTATACACGATACGCCTTTTTTTTTGTATAGACAAGCACCTTCATACACTTTATAGTGGAAAAAAATGCAGGCAAGGCATTTTTTTCCTAGCGCATTTTTATTTTAGATTAATAAAATAAGCCTTTTAGCAAAGGCTTTGCCTTTGGCAAACTTTTTGCTTACTTTTGAATTGAAGAAGTTTTACAATGATGTTTTTACCTTGCAAGGGAGGCTTTATGAAAATACAATCGGATATGCAGGAACTTTTAAAAGCGCAAGAGGCTTCGCAAAAAGCAAAGGCCGCGGAAAAAGCGCAAAATAAGCTTTCCGACCCAAGCGCTTTTGGTGACTTGCTTAGCCAAGCGCAGCAAATAGGCCAGTTACAGCAAGTAGAAGAGGGGCTTTTGCCCAATGCAGAGAGTATGTCTTCTCTGGGCGGACTTGCTGGGGCAGTTGGCGGCCTTTCAAACGAGGAAGCTCTGACCAAGGCTATGACTTCTGGCTCTATGATTGATCCGGCAAATTATGTCGCACAGCTTTAAGGGCAAGAGGTGAGCGAGAGCGAAGACGCCTCTTTGTTTGCTTCAATCACCGAACAAGCTGACACCGTGCTTGGCGCTTTTGACAAGTACGCTGAAGGCCTGCAGGGTGAAGCCCTTCCCAAAGAAATGTGGGAAATGCTAAACGGTGTGAACGGTCAGATTGCTGGTATGCGTAAAGATTTAAGCTCTCTTTCAAAGCCGCATGAAGGGCTTGAAAGTTTTGTAAACGATATTGAAGTTTTGGCGACGACAGAGGCTTTTAAGCTTAATCGTGGAGACTATCAAGAGATCTAAACCTTTTATTTTTTTGTACGCAAAAGCCACAAAGCAAAAATTGCCTTGTGGCTTTTTTAGCAAGAGTGCACAGCTAAAAAGCCCTACACAATTTATACATTGTGCAGGGCTCTTATCTTTGTGCGAGAAGCTTTCGTATTGCCTAAGGACTTTAACTTTTGCACTTTTCTAGCTTAATAGCTCCCTTGTGCAGCTTTTGTTGTGGCAAAGCCCCGTGATATTGCGGATGTACACGGGGCTTTGCTCTTTGAAAGCCTATCATCTGCCACAGCGTGGAAGGAGAAACACTGTGTCTTGTGCGCAGACCAGGCTTTTGTATTGCTTTGTAGGTGTATTACTTTTTCTGCCTGTAAAGTCACTCAACTGTATGCTTGTTAAGCTTTTAGCATTCTCTTGGCACTTGTTGAGAAAGGCAGTCATAATCAACTTTCTTCTTCAACCCGTGCTGTGAATAAAATATAGCTATGTTGATAAAGATTGTCAAGAAGAATTTGCAAAAAAATGACATTTTTTTCGATTTTTTTGCAGAAAAATCGCAAGCGCCTGTTTTTATTTGTGTTTGCCTGGAGTTTTCTCTTGCAAAAAAGTCCCACACTTTTCTTTGTGCGGAGGTTTTTTGTGACATTATTTGCTCTATAAGGTATAAGCATTTAATTTTATTGTGTTCGAGGGAGATTAGGGGACTAAGGGGGGAAGATTTATTTTTTCACTTTTGCTTTGGCATCCCTCTGCCATGTAAATTTTTTTGAAGTCTAGGCTTTGGGAGAGCTTATTTTTTTATGGAAG
>CAYJIB010000060.1:0-11298 GCA_964370125.1 uncultured Desulfovibrionaceae bacterium | reverse complement strand
ACGCAGCAGACAATGCTTTTTCAGCACTTTGCCCTTTTTCAGCACTTTATTATTAGGCGAGTTGTTTCACGCGTTCCATCGGACTAATAATGTCGGTAAGCCGCACGCCAAACTTTTCGTTGATAACAACAGCCTCACCACGAGCCACAAGCTTTCCATTCACAAAGACCTCAAGCGGTTCGCCAGCCAATTTGTTGAGCTCAAGCACAGAGCCCTGGCCAAGCTGCAAAAGCTCATTGATAAGCAGTCTCGCTCGCCCAAGCTCAGCCGAAACATCAAGAGGAATATCAAGGATAAATTCCATATCACGGCTTTGGCCGTCTGGCGGTGCTTTTGCGATGTCGGTCATGTCTTTAAAGACAGCGTCTGAAGAGCTGGCAAAAAGGGTATTGCTCGAATTACCCGAAGCCTTTGCTTTTGGTGCGGCCGCAGCTGGCTCTGGGGCGGCCTGCTCTTCTTCGTCTTCCATAAGCGACTTTGCCCACTCGGCGGCAAGAGCGTCGTCTTCAGAGAGTTCGCCTTCTGTTGCGGCAATGGTGGCCAGGTCTGTGCCTGCTTCAGCTGCGGGCTGTTCAGCCTGTGCGGCTTGAGCGGCTTCAAAAGGATCTACACCGTCTTCTTCTTCGTTTTCAAGGGCGCTCGCCCATTGTGCTGCGAGTTCTTCTTGGGAAAGTTCTTCACTCATAAGAATATCCTCAATGTTCAATGTTTTTGTCAAAAAGCTCTGTTTTTAGTTAATAAAACAAGGCTAATTTTTATCCGTCCGCTGTTGAGTCACGCTGAAAAATATCTCTTTGGTTCCATAAAATTGCCAGAAATTCGTATTCCATACTCATTTTTCTGGTAATTTTATTAGCGTTTTTTGAGCTAAAAAGTTTTCAACTTCAAGTGTTTAGTGTCTTTTTCAGTGCCGACTATTGAATGCGGAATTGTGTAAAGTACACACGCACGACTTGCGGCTTGCCAAGCACTTGATTGAGCAGGGAGGCTATGTTGTTTTTCAAAAGAACTTTGCCTTCTGATGAGATGAGTTCTTTTACGTTTTTCCCTGCGATAATGAAGATGAGGCCGTCAAGAATGCGGGCGTGATTGCTGCCGATTTTTTGTATGGCGCTTTTGTCGTTGACTTCGACATCAAGGCCAATGGTGAGCGATCTGTTGCCTGGAGGGTCTGCTAGGTTGACCGTAAGGCTTGGCAAAGAGGCAATATTTATCCTTGGCGCAAGAGAGCCTGCGCCGCCTGTCTTTGCCTGCTCTTTCTTTCTTTGGATACGCTGGTCGACACTTAGCGGATTGCCTTCTTCATCAACTAAAGGCTCTTCGACGATCTCTTCTTCGACGATTTCTTCCTCACCGCCTTCTACTTCTTCTGAAAAGAAGGGAAGGCCTGGGGCGTCTTCACGTCCTAAAAACCACCAATAGCCAGCGCCTGCAAGGCCGCCAAGCACCACGAGCAAGACGACGAGTAAGATAATAAGCTTAACTTTCGAGCGTTTTTTTGGGGCTTCCCCTTCTTCGGCGGGTGGCAATTCTTTTTTAGCCATGGGACCTCCTTATATATTTTTTAAAGATGGCCTTGCCTTTTAGCGAAAATATTATAACTGAAAAGGCGGGCAAGTAATGTATGCAATTTTTGCGCCATCTTAAAAAACGATGCCGAAAAGCTTGAAATCTTATATTCTTTCACCAAAAATATCTGAACCCACTCGAATACAGGTCGCGCCTTCTTCAATGGCGACATGGAAATCGTTTGACATACCCATTGAAAGAACAGGGAGCGCAAGGCCCGTTGTTTCTCTTGCTTTTTCAATAAGTTTGCGCATTTGTACAAAATAGGGACGCACTTTTTCGCTGTCTTCAAAGTATGGCGGTAAACACATAAGACCCTCGACACACAAAGAAGGCGACTGGGCAAGGTCTTCAAGCAGAGGAAAGAGAGTTTCGCCATCAATGCCGCTTTTTTGCGCCTCTTCGCCGATATTGACCTGAACGAGCAATTTTTGCGGAGGGCAGCCTTCTGGTAAACGGCGTTCAAGGATTTGTCCGCAAGCCATATTGTCTATTGAATGGATAAGCGCAAAGCGTCCCGCCAAATATTTGACTTTATTTTTTTGAATATGCCCCAAGAAATGCCAGTGGATTTCATCGTGTTCGGGGATAAGTGCCTTTATGCCCTCTTGTTTTTCGAGGGCTTCTTGCACAAAGTTCTCGCCAAAATGCCGCTGACCCGCCAAAAAAGCTTCGGCTATGGCCTCTAAGCTTTGCTTTTTTGAAACGGCCACAAGAGTGATGTCAGAAGAGGGCCTGCGAGAGAGCTTTGCGGCCTCTTCTATGCGGTCTTGTACCTTTCTTAGGCTTTCGCCGATTTCAGCGGGGGGCATTTGGCTTGTTTTACTCATATTGATCTGTTCCAAAGCCTAATGAATGCAAGAAAGCGGCGTCTTCATGCCAATGTTCACGCACTTTCACCCACAATTCTAAATGCACATTTTGCCCAACAAGCTCTTTGATGTCTTTGCGGGCGGCTGTGCCGAGTTCTTTGATGGTTGCGCCTGCCCTGCCAATGACCATGGCCTTGTGGCTTTTCCTTGCCACATAGATATTTGCATGGATGACAATTTGATCGCTTTCTGGATCTTCGTCCCATTGCTCAATGTCCACAGCAAGGGCATAGGGCACTTCTTGATAGAGCTTTGCAAAGAGCTTCTCTCGAATGATTTCTGCCGTCATAAAGCGCAGGGGCAAGGTAGAAACCTGATCTTCGGGGAATTGCGCCGGGGCTTCTGGGAGGTATTTTTTAACAAGGTCGAGTAGTTCTTGTGTGCCTTGGCGGCGCAGGGCTGAAAGGGGGAAGAACTCGGCCTTTGGGAAGCGCGCGCTCAAGTCTTCAAGCAAGGGAAGCATGCGGGATTTGTCGTGAAACATATCGACTTTGTTGATAACAACGACAAGAGGACGCTCTTCATCTTGCAGAGCTTCGGTAAAGGGCGTGAGATCTTTTTCAAGAAATTCTGGTTTTTTGAGGTAGAGATCGGCGTCAAGCACAAGAAGCACCATGTCGGCTGAATTGTAGCTTTGCCAAGCCGCTTGCAGCATGACCTTACCAAGCTGTCCTTTGCTTTGATTGCGAACAGAATGGACCCCTGGCGTATCCATAAGGATAATTTGGGCGTCTTTTCTTGTGACGATACCCACAATGCGATTGCGAGTTGTTTGCGGTTTTGCGGTAACAATGGCCACTTTTTGCCCGACAAGGGCGTTGGTGAGGGTCGATTTTCCGGCATTTGGAGGCCCCATTAAGGCCACCCAACCGCAACGGTGTTCTTGTGTACTTTGTGTCATGATCTTCCTTCGCAGATTTTTACAGTAAGTTTTGTATTTTTAAATGTTTTTGTATCCGTGTGAAGCGATAAAATATTAGGCCATCGCACGAAGGCGGGCAATGCGTTCGTTAATGTCTGGGTGCGTGCTAAAAAGTGACTTCATCGCTCCCCTGCCAAAAAGCGGAGCGACGATAAACATTTCTTCTGTGCTTGGGCTTCCACGGCGCATGGGAATGCGGGCATTGTATTCGCTGAGTTTTTCAAGGGCAGAAGCAAGGGCAAGGGGGTCGCTTGCGTATCGTGCGCCGCTTGCGTCTGCTAAAAATTCACGAGACCTTGAAATAGCAAATTGAATGAGCGAAGCGGCTATTGGCGCAAGAATGGCCATCGCTATCATGGCAAAAGGGTTTGACCCTTCTTCATCATTTGAGCGGAAAAAGGCGGCAAATTGCATAATATTGGCGATAGAAACAATGGCAGAAGCGATGACCCCCGCGACTGTTTGTATTAAGATATCACGGTTAGCAATATGCGCCATTTCGTGCGCTATGACCCCACGCAATTCTTCGGGTGAGAGCAGGCGGATGATGCCTTGTGTTACGGCGATAACACCGTGTTCGGGATTGCGGCCAGTGGCAAAGGCATTGGGGGCTTCTTCGTCGATGACATAAAGCTTTGGCGTTGGGACATTTGCCGCTTGGGCAAGTTCTCGCACCATGGTGTGCAGCATGGGGGCTTCGGCTTCTGAGAGTTCTTGGGCTCCGTACATACGCAAGACAATTTTGTCAGAATACCAATAAGAACCCACATTAAGAACAAGGGCAAAAATTAGGGCAAAAAGCACACCCGCCTGCCCGCCAAAAAGGCCGCCAAGCACGATCATAAGACCAGAAAGCAGGGCTAAAAGAAAAAAGGTTTTTATTTGACTTGTCATTACAACAGACCTCTTTATAAATATGTTGATTTTATGCGGCAAAGGAAAAAGCAAAAAATTCTGTCTTTTTTGCATTCAATCTACAAATAAGTATACACACATTATGTAAAAAGACAAGAGCATGCTATTGGGGTTAGGGTGAAAAACAAAGAGCTCAAGGCTTAAAGTGCAAAGCAAATTCATAAAATACCTTTTCTCGCATCTAGCGTGACAAGGGCACAGCGTTTAAAAAGGGCACAAAGCTTGACAAAGACACAATTTCGCCTATAACAAAAACATATACAGCAACCTACAACCCACACCCTACTTATGAAATACATCACAAAATTCTTCTTTCTTTCATTGTGCCTCTTTGCCTTTCTTTGCTATAAGCCCCTTTTAAGCCAAGCCGCTGTCCAAGTTGACATTTATGGCCCTGGACAAAACATCGTCAAGCTCGCCATGGCAAGCCCCTTAAAGGCAAGCAACACCCTTGCAGACAGCCTCGGCACAGAGCTTGAAAAAGCCATAGCCGCAAATTTGCAATTCCTCCCCTTTATGCGCATAACAGACACAAAGGCCGTCCTTGGTGGCTCGCTCTTAAAAGGCGCACAACCGCCAGATATCGACTTTAAGCGTTTTCAGCTTGCTGGCGCAGACCTTTTAATTACGGCTTTGTGGCCAGAGGGCGACAGCAGCGGAAACACCGTAGAGCTTCGCCTTTATGAGACCTATTCAGGACAATTTGTCTTTGGAAAATCCTACACAAATGTCACAAGCGACAATACCTGGAATGTGGCCGATCGCTTTTGCGCCGACCTTATGGAAGCCCTTACAGGCAATGGCGACTTTTTTCTCTCTACCCTCGCCTTTGTCAAAAGCGGCGGGAAAAAACACCAAAAAGATATATGGACCACCAATCCAACAGGGCGTACAAGCCAAAAAATCACAAATATCCCAGGCATTGCGCTCTCTCCCTCATGGTCAATGGACGGCCGCTTTATCGTCTTTAGCCATATGGACGACAGCACCCACGGCCTTGGCGTTTGGGACAGGAATACCAAGAAAGTTCAACGTATTCGCTTTCCTGGAAATACCGTCATTGGCCCTGTATTTATGCCCAATAACAATGTGGCTGTGAGCCTCTCAACAGGGAGCAATCCCGATATCTTTATGCTTGATCACAGCTTTAAGCGTGAAAGAAGTCTTGAAGAAAGCCCCGCCATCAATGTTTCGCCATCTTTTGACAAGACAGGTAGCCGCATGGCCTTTACCTCAAGCCGACTTGGTGGCCCGCAAATCTTTATGAAAGACCTAAAAACCAATGCCGTTACCCGCATCAGCCGAAGAGGCAACTACAATACCGAGCCAAGCCTTAGCCCAGACGGTACACTTATCGCTTTTTCACGCCTTACAGACAATGGACACCGCATTTTTGTACAAGACCTGCTTACAGGAATTGAGCGTCAAGTGACCTTTGGCCCGGGGAGTGACGAACAGCCAGCCTTTGCCCCAGATTCATACTTCCTCGCCTTTACGTCCAATCGTGATGGGCGTCCACAAATTTACCTCATCACACGCCACGGCGGCGATGCCAAAAAAATCCCGACGGGTTCTGGAGAGGCTTCGTTCCCACGTTGGGGCATGATTCCTACGCAATAACATTTCGCTCATACAGAAAAAGGGAATTGCCAAAAAAATCAAAGGCTCAAGCTTGACAGGCTCTTTCATTTTCTGCAATATCAAACAACAAGCTTTTAGGAGGCTTCATCATGAATACCATGCACCGTTATTTTTTAGTTATGGCCTTGCTTTTTGGCATAAGCCTAAGCTACGGTTGCGCACAAAAACAAAGCGCCGTTGAAACCATTCCTTCAGGCGAAGGCGCAATCAGCGAAACCTATCAAGCCATCTCTGCCCTCGATGAGGCCGAACAAGTCATCACCGACGGTGTTATTTATTTTGAATTTGACAAATACGACATCAAGCCCGAATACCAGCTTATGCTCAAAGAAAAAGCTGACCTTATGAAGCAATTTACAAACATTCGTGTGCGTATTGAAGGCAATTGTGACGAGCGTGGTACACAAGAATACAATCTGGCACTTGGTGAGCGCAGGGCTCGTGCGGCCTATGAATACCTTGTCATGCTTGGCGTAAATCCAAATCAGCTCGAGATGATAAGCTTTGGAAAAGAGCGCCCAGCGGTGCTTGGAACAGGCCCCGCTGTTTGGGACAAAAATAGGCGCGATGACTTCCGTGTTATTGCGAGGTAAAAGGGGCAACAGTCCACCTTGTGTCGACGTAAAAAAATGCGAAAGACTTTTTCACTAACCACAAACCACTGAAATAACTCTCAATTTGGGAAAAGAAAAAAGTTTAAAAAAAGACTTGCCTTTTTTTAAGAAATCCCCTACTGTGTCTTTTCATTCGGAGCGTGGCGCAGCTTGGTAGCGCACCTGGTTTGGGACCAGGGGGTCGAATGTTCGAATCATTTCGCTCCGACCAGTAAACAATGGGCCTTGGTTTTTATAAACCAAGGCCTTTTTGCTTGAGCCTTCATTCACTAAGCTGCAAAAGCCATCCTCATAAGCCCCTTATATTATTAAAAAAACAAAAAGCTAAAAAGTCATTGTCAAGAAGGACAGAAGAGGCTAAACTAAAAAACAGTTAGCAAAACAAAAAACATTTACAAAAACACACAAGCTTTTTTGCACAAAGTTACAGGCCATTTGCGCCAAGGGTATACACATTATGACGAAAAAGCCCACTACAAAAAAAACCTCAGCCACAAAGGCAAAAAGTGTAAAAGGCAAAGAAAGCTCTGAAGAAAGCACTCGTGCAAAAAAAACACAGGCTGAAACAGACATCTTGACAACAAACAGCAATGAACAAGAACTCTTACAAGACGAAGCACAAGGCAAACCAAAAACAGAAGTCTTAGACATTGAAGTCATCGATGATGATATTGATGACTTTGACGAACTTGAAGATGAAGACTCACAAGAAGGCCTCATTTTAGACTATGACTCGCCAGAAGAGCTTGACGGCTTGAGCGATTTTTCTGAAAACAGTGCCGAAAACAACGACAATACAAAAAAACTGCCAGCAAAAAGCGGTCACCGCCTGCCAAGCACAAGCTCCACAAAAGACGCCTTGCAAATGTATTTGCGAGAAATTGGGCGCTTTCCCATGCTCAAGCCCGATGAAGAATTTGAGCTTGCAAAAAGGGTGCATGAAAATGGCGACCAAGAAGCCGCCTACCGCCTTGTCTCTTCGCACTTGCGACTTGTTGTAAAAATCGCCATGACCTTTCAAAGACGCTGGATGCAAAATGTCCTCGACCTTATCCAAGAAGGCAATGTCGGACTTATGCGGGCTGTGCAAAAATTTGATCACCAAAAAGGGATCAAGTTTTCTTATTATGCGGCCTTTTGGGTTCGTGCCTATATTCTTAAATTTATTATGGATAATTGGAGAATGGTCAAGGTTGGCACAACACAAGACCAAAGAAAACTCTTTTATAACTTAAACAGAGAAAGACAAAAACTCATCAACGAAGGCTACAATCCAGACGCAGCCCTGCTCTCAAAACGCCTTGGCGTCAACGAACAACAAGTCGTTGAAATGCAGCAACGCCTTGACACAGCCGATGTCTCGCTCAATGCCCCTATCAACACCGAATCGGGCACCGTCTCTCGCATCGATTTCTTGCCAGCACTCGACCTTGGCATCGAAGAAGCCTATGCAGGAAACGAAATAGCCGCCATGCTCCGCCACAAGCTAGACGGTATCTTGCCTAGCCTTTCTGATAAAGAACTTTTTATCCTTGAAAACCGCCTATTAACTGACGATCCCGTCACCTTGCGTGAAATCGGAGAAAAGTATACAATAACCCGTGAAAGAGTGCGCCAACTTGAATCACGCCTTTTGCAAAAATTGCGCGCCTACTTTACAAAAGAAATAGCGGACTTTTCTGAAGAATGGATAAGCCCGCAATAAAAAATTAACACCGTTGACAAAAGACCCAAAACACCACAAGGCAAAAGTTCTTATGCGCATTTTTTTTAGACCTCTGAACTATAAGCAAATCCTTATCATGCTAAGCCTTTGCTTGCTCTTTGCTTGCGCAAAACAAGAAAATCCCACAAAGATCGACTGGCAACTTAACGAAAGCGCAAATGCCAGCTACCTTACCCTGCTTATCGACCAATCCATGCGAAGCAATGACCTTGAGGGCATGAAAGAAGCCGCCAAAATCCTTGCCAATAAAGCAGAAAAAAATCCAAAAACACTCGAAAAACAAGAGCTCTTAGACACCGCTGCTTGGTTGCTTCTTGCCAGAGAAATTGAGCTGTCTGCTGAACTTTTGCTTAAGGCCCAAATTCATTTTTCAAATGATTTAAATCTCCACCTCTTGCTTAGCGAAAGCTACCTTGAACTTGGACAAGTAGAAAAAGCCCTCGACATCTTGCTCGCTTTTTCTGCCAGAAATCCCCAGCAAAAAAGCATAAGGCAAGAACTCGCCATCTTGTACGCAAAAGCAGGAAGAAATGCCGAAGCCCTAGCCCTTTTTGAAAAATTGCCCACAAATCCACCAAAATTGCCGCATATCGAATTTTTTCACGCTCAAGCCCTAAAAATTGACGGACAATTTGAAAAAGCCGCACAAATGCTCGAAAACTTGCTTGCAAAAAATCCCCTCTTCTTTGAAGCCTGGATCGAGCTTGCCGCCGTCTTTAGCCTGCAACAACAACTCACCAAGGCCGAAAAGGCCTATGAAAATATGCTTGCCCTAAATCCAAGCATCCAAGACCCTTGGCTCTATGCCATACAATTTTACATCGACACAAATCAAGCGCACAAAGCCCTGAATACTGCCAAAAAAGCCCCCCAATCTTACGCTTTTTTGTACACTGTCGCCTCTCTTTTACTTGAACAAGGCGCCTTTGAAGAAGCCGTAGAGCTCACCAAAGACCTGCTCAAAGAACAGCCAAATGACCCAGCCCTTGCCTTTTTGCAAGCCAATATCGCCTACAATCACCAAAGAAATGCCGACAAGGCCCTGCGCTATTTGCAAAGCGTGCCGCCAGACTCAGAACATTATGCCCAAGCCCTTTATTTCAATATCCACATCTTAGTTGTCGAAGGCCGCTTAAAAGAAGCCCTTGAATACATTGAAAAAACAAGAGCTACAGCTCCAAAAAATGCTGAACTCCAAAACCTAGAAATTCAGCTGCTCATCGAAGAAGATCAACACGAAAAAGCCCTCGCACGCCTTGAACAAAACTTTGAAGACGATCCCGCCAATGACCAGTGGCTCTATATGAAAGGCTCAATCTATCACGGCCTTGACCGCCTCGATGAAGCCTTTGACGCCATGGAAGAAGTTCTTGACGTAAATCCCAACAATCACAATGCCTTAAACTATGTCGGCTACAGTCTCATCGAAGAAGACAAAGACCTAAAACGCGGCCTAACACTGCTCCAAAAAGCTGTGCAATTAGCCCCAAATAATCCCTATATCCTCGACTCACTCGCTTGGGCAGAATACAAAAATGGCCTCATCGAAAAAGCCCTAAAGACTATCAAAAAAGCCCTTGCCCAGCCAGACGTCAATGAGGCCACCATCTGGGAACATTATGGCGATATAGCCAAGGCCGCAGGACAAAAAAAAGAAGCCCTCACAGCTTGGGAAAAAGCCCTAAGCCTTGAACCAGAAAATGCTAAAGAATTGCAAGAAAAATTGCAAAAAAACAAATAAAAAGCCTAAAAAAATGAAAAAAGCTCGCACTTTCATACATTTTGCACAAAAAAAGACCCTCTCGTTCTTTTTTACCGCCCTCATTCTTTGCCTGCTCTCTGCTTGCGCACCAAAGACAAGCACAATCTTACAAAGCCCTATCTCGCCAGAAGAAGCAAGCTCTGTCTGGCAAAAATACACACAATACGCCCAAGAAAACGACAAAATAGCCAAGCCCTTTCGCATCAATGCCTCTGTGCGCATGCGACAAACAGATTCAGACGGCACAAAACGCACAAACCGTGCCCGTGCCCTGCTCTGGGGAAATGGTCAAAAAGACGATCCACTACGCATTGACCTTACCGTCACCTTTGGCACTGTCATCGCCAGCTTTCTCTTTGAGCCCTACAACTATCTCATCTATGTACCAGACGAACACACCGCTTGGTTTTACAAAGGAAAAGAGGCCCCACTCGTCAACCTCGGCACCCCACTCCCCATCAGTCTTGACAAGGTAAATGCCCTCATTCATGGCAAAATGCTCTCCGTTACTGGAAGCAACTTCGCCCAAAGCGGGCCCTCACCACTTGACAGCCGAGCTATCCGCTTTACCCTCCCTAAAGAAAGCCCCGATGAAAAAAACATTGGCGGAAACATCGACATCAACGACAAAGGCCTCTTAATCGCCTGGCAAGGCACAGGGAAAGAGGCTTGGAATATGAAAGTCAGCTATGATGACAATCCCTCAGCCCTGCCAAATGAGCTGATTTTTTCTAGCCCAAATGGCTATGAAATAACACTCTTTGTCAATCAGCGCAGCTCGCCACAAGAAGCCTACAGCAGCGAAGCCATGAAGCTCTCTCTGCCCACAGACACAGAATGGAAGGAAATAGGCGAAAGAAATCTCTAACACAGGATATTTTTATGACAACAATTTATCTTGCCTCAGACCACGCAGGCCTCACACTAAAAAAGGCCCTAGTCGAACACCTCAAAAAACAAGGGCACAACTGTCACGACCTCGGCACAAATAGCCCCGATAGCTGCGATTACCCCGTCTTCGCACACGCCCTTTGTGAAAAAGTCCTGGCCAACGAAAACAGTTTCGGTGTCCTCGTCTGCGGAAGCGGTGTGGGCATGAGCATGGCAGCCAATCGACACAAAGGCATAAGAGCCGCACTCTGCTCGTCCGAATTTCAAGCAAAAGCCACAAGACAACACAATGACGCAAATGTCCTCTGCCTAGGCGAAAGAACAACAGGAAGCTCCGTCGCCATAGCCATCGCCGACGCTTTTTTCAAAACTTCTTTCGAAGCAGG
>CAYJIB010000059.1:5203-11362 GCA_964370125.1 uncultured Desulfovibrionaceae bacterium | reverse complement strand
GGCATAGTATTTTCAAAGTTTGAAAGGCTAAACTTTGCACTTTAAAGTAAGCGAGCAGGCCGTAGCCTGCGGCAGTCTTTGGCCTAGCTTTGACTAAAGCTGGGCTTTCAGCAATTCAAAATCCTCTCAATTTACACTTATCAGGGTTTCCAAAGGGGATTATCCCCTTTGGCCGCCGGAGGCATTGCCTTTTGCCTTTCTACAATAATTCCTCAGCTTTTTCAACGATGGCTTCTGTGGTGAAGCCAAACTTTGCAAAGAGTTCTTTTGCGGGTGCGGAGGCGCCAAAGCTTGTCATGCCGATAACATTTCCTTCGAGGCCGACGTATTTCCACCAGCCATCTGGCGAGCCAGCTTCTATCGCTAGGCGTTTTGTGCAAGTTGGTGGGAAGAGTGCTTCTTTGTAGGTTTTATCTTGTGCGTCAAAGATTGTTGTGCTTGGCATGGAGATGAGGCGAATGGCGTAGCCTTTGGCTGTGAGTGCTTCATAGGCTGCGAGGGCTGTTTGTACTTCTGAGCCTGTTGCGATGAGGATGAGTTCTGGTGTATCGCTGTTTTGGCGTAAGATGTAGGCCCCTTTTGCGATATTTGTGAGGGCTTCTTTGCTGCGTTCAAGGGTGGGTAAGGCTTGACGGGAGAGGCAGAAGCAGGTCGGGCGATTGTCTTGGGCGAGTGCTTCACGCCAAGCGACGGCGGTTTCAACGCTGTCGCAAGGACGCCAGACGTGGAGGTCTGGGATAAGGCGTAGGGAGGCGATATGTTCGATAGGTTGATGCGTTGGGCCGTCTTCGCCAAGGCCGATGGAATCGTGAGTGAGTACCCAGAGGACTCGCTGCTGCATGAGGGCAGAGAGGCGAATGGCGTTGCGGGCATAGTCTGAAAAGACAAGGAAGGTGCCGCCATAGGGGATAAAGCCGCCGTAAAGGGCGAGGCCGTTCATCATAGCCCCCATGAGAAATTCACGAACGCCGTAAGAGAGGTAATTGCCGTCCATTTTGTCACGTTCGATGAGTTTTGAGAGTTTGTGCCAAGTACCGACAGAGCTTGTGAGGTCGGCTGAACCGCCAAGAAGAGAAGGCACGCTTTCGGCAATGGCGTCAAGGACGGCTTGATTGGCGATGCGTGTGGCTTTTTGCGGTTTTTCGGTGTCAAGGGCGCTAATGTGCGCTTCTATGGCTGCTTGATAGTCGGCAGAAAGGGGCTTTTCAAGTCGAGTTTGAAGGGCATTGGCAAGTTCGGGGTAGGCTTTAGTGTAGTTGTCAAAGAGAGCTTGCCATTCGTCTTCGAGTTTTTTGCCTTCTTGGCTTGCGTCCCAAGCGGCTTGAATGTCTTGTGGAATTTCAAAGGGGGCGTAAGGCCAGTCAAGGTCTTTGCGCATGGCGGCAATTTCTTCTGCAGGGAAGGGAGAACCGTGGGTTTTTGCACTTCCTGCGAGGGTGGGCGCGCCTTGGCCGATGACCGTGCGGCAGACGATGAGGCTTGGTTTGTCGGCTTGTTTTGCTTTAAGGATAGCGGCGTCAAGGGCTTTGAAATCGTGCCCGTCGGCTTCTATGACATTCCAGCCAGCGGAAATAAAGCGCATTTTTGTGTCGTCCGCAAACCAAGGGCCGACTTTGCCGTCTATGGAGATGCCATTATCATCATACATGACAATGAGTTTTGAGAGATTGAGCGCGCCGGCGAGGGAAATGGCTTCTTGTGAAATGCCTTCCATGAGGCAGCCGTCACCGACAAAGACATAGGTGTGATGGTCGATGATGGGGAAGTCTGGCTTGTTGAATTGTGTTGAGAGAAGGCTTTCGCCAAGAGCCATGCCGACAGCCATAGCGATGCCTTGTCCGAGAGGGCCTGTTGTGCATTCAACGCCGACAGTGTGACCAAATTCTGGGTGGCCAGGCGTGGGGGAGCCGAGCTTGCGGAAATTTTGAATATCTTCGATGGAGAGAGGGTAGCCAGAAAGGTGCAAGAGGCTATAAATCAAGGCCGAGGCATGGCCGTTTGAGAGGATAAAGCGGTCACGATTGAGCCAATGCGGATTTTTTGGATTGTGGCGCAAGTGGTGACGCCACAAGGTTTCTGCCATTTCTGCCATGCCGAGGGGGGCGCCTGGGTGGCCTGATTGGCATTTGTCAATGGCATCAACAGCGAGGAAGCGGAGTGCATTGGCACATTGTGAGCGGTTCATGATTTTCTCCTTCTTTTTCAAGGCCTTGAAGTTTTTTAGACGAATATTTTTATGGGCAGGAAGACAAGATGACTGTTTAGCTGACAGCTGCTTGGAAGGTTTCGTGCATTTCTTTTGCTGGTTTGCCGTTAAAAAAGGCCGAGCCCGCAACCAAGACATCTGCACCAGCGGCAACAAGAGCGCCGGCATTTTTTGGCGTAACGCCGCCGTCAACTTGAATAAGGGCCATGCTTTTGCAGGCCTCTATGCGGTTTTTTAGGGCACGCAATTTTGCGTAGGTTTGCTCAATAAAGCTTTGGCCGCCAAAGCCAGGATTGACACTCATGAGCAAGACCATGTCAAGGTCTTCTAAAATATGATCAAGGCAACTTAGGGGGGTGGCAGGATTTAAGGCAAGGCCGGCCTGCATTCCCAAATCTTTTATGGCGTGAACACTTCTGTGAATATGTCTTGAGGCCTCTGCATGAATGACAAGCATGTCGGCGCCGGCTTTTTTGAAGTCTTCAAAATGTTTTTCTGGTTCAACAATCATAAGATGCACATCAAAAAAAAGTGAAGTTTCTTTTCTCAGCGGGGCGATTATGGCTTGACCGTACGTGATATTGGGGACAAATTGCCCGTCCATAACGTCCCAATGCACCCAAGAAAGACCGCCTTCTTCTAAGGATTTAAGGGTATTGCGAAAATTTCCAAAGTCAGAGGCGAGAAGGGATGGAGATAAAATCATGGCTTGTCGTTCCTGTTTGTGGGCTTGTTCCATGAGGGATTGAGCAGGCATTGAATGGCGATGAGCTCGGCATACATATCGTGCAACATGGGCATGAGGGCAGCCCTGTTTTCTTTTTGCTTGCTTAGATTGTCTTGACTGCTTTGGCTTTGAGCTTGGCTTGTTTCTTTGATGTTTTCTTGTGTGGGAGAGGGGGAGGCTTCGCCAAGATAGACGGTTTGCACGCCTTGAAAAGGAAAAGAGAGACTTTGGGCGTGAGGTAGAGCTTGCGCTCTATTCATGCTTTGAGTTTGATTTGGCTTTTGCTCTTCAAGAAAGCCTTCTTCATTATAGTGATGTTCGGTTGCAGGTCTTTGGCCGCTCCCAATTGAGGCATTGAGAATACGTTTTGCGCCATCAATCGTCATGCCCTGAATGTGCAAGAGGTCTTGAATATGGCGCAAAAGAGCGATGTGTTCACTGGTGTAGAGGCGTTGCCCAGAACGTGTTCTAATGGGCTGAATTTGGGTAAATTCGGTCTCCCAATAGCGCAGGACATGAGGTTTTAAGCCCAATTCGTCGGCGGCTTCGCTTATGCGTTTCGCTTGTGAGTGAGAGGGCTTTTTGTTCATGGCTATCCCGTTTTGTTACGATAAAGAACGTGCCGAATGTTATCCTTGAAGTCGCACAGCAAAAAGTTCGACAAGTTTTTTGTAAATCTGCTCGTGCGCTTTGTCAACCTCTTTGTCTTTTAAGGTACGTGTCTGATGGCGGTAAGTCAAGCGGAAAGTGAGGTTCTTCTCTTCGCTTTTTTCTGGTTCGTACACGTCTTGCAAATGACATTCTTCAAGCAAAGCCTCGCCAGAATTGCTTATAGCCTCTAAGAGCGTTGCTATAGACAAATTTCTTGGCGCAACAAGGGTGATGTCACGGCGTGAAGGCGGGAAAACAGGCAGGCTCACAAATTTTGTGCGGCTGGCCTTTGTGTGTTCGTGAAGAGGGTCAATGTCGATTTGTGCAAACCACACAGCTTCTCTGGCGTGCATTCTTTCTGCCTTTGCTGGCATAATGCGACCAATGATGCCGATTGTTTGCCCATTGTGCTCAACATGAACAGCCGGCGCAAGGAAGGGATGCTCTTTGCAAGGTGTGAAGTGTGCTTTGATTTGCAAATTCGCAAAGAGATGTTCGCAAAGACCTCTGATATCCGTATAATCGGCTTGCCTGTTTGCGCTTTGCCAGGCTTGGTCATCGTTGTTTCCGTGCATGATAAGGCCAAGGCGCATGATTTCTTTTGTTTGTGTTTCTTTGCTCTCGTCTTTGTGGAAGGTAGAGGCCACTTCAAAGAGGCGGAGATGGTTGTTGCCGTGGGCGATATTGTGCTTTAGAGCCAAAAGAAGGCTTGGGGCAAGATGTGTACGCAAAACATTTTGCTCTTCAGAGAGAGGATTGATGATGTTTATGCGGTCCTCTTTTGGCAAGTCAAGGTGATCAAGGTCGCCGTCACCAACAAAACTGAAGGAAATCGCTTCATTAAGGCCAAGGCCCGCTGCCCAGTGCTTGATTTGGCTAATGAAGGCCGGGCGGTGAATGGCTTGCCCAAATTGGTCTATATTTTTTGAAATAGCAGGAAGGCTTTCTGGCAAATTGTCCATGCCCTTTACTCTGGCGAGTTCTTCAATCAAGTCCACTTCTCTTGACAAGTCGTGCCTCCAAGAAGGGCTTTTGACAGTCCACTCTTCTTGTGCATCGTTCTCAAGCTCGCAACCAAGACCGGCAAAGGTTTTTTTGGCAAAGTCTTCATCAATATCCATGCCGAGCAAGGAATTCGCATAGCTTAGGCGGAAGGGGATCTTATTTGCTGACCACTCTTGTGTGACAGTTGAGGCGAGCTGTGCGCTGACAGTACCGCCGCCAAATTCTGCCATAAGGGCAGCCGCACGATCGGCAGCATAGAGGCTAATGTAAGGATCAATTCCACGTTCAAAGCGGCTTGATGCCTCGCTTGAAAGACCAAGGCGGCGAGCGGTTTTGCGGATAGTTCCTGCATCAAAGACCGCACTTTCGAGCAAAATATTTGTTGTGCTGTCCGTCACTTCTGAATTGAGGCCGCCCATCACACCTGCAAGACCGACAGGGCGCTTTTGTGCGTCACGGATAAGCAAATCTGTGCCTAAAAGTTTTCTTTCTTGTCCGTCTAGGGTGGTGAGTGTTTCGCCTTCTTTGGCGACAGAGACTTCTATGCTTTGCAAGGGCAAGAGATTTCTGTCAAAGGCGTGCAGGGGTTGGCCGCATTCGATAAGGATATAATTGGTGATGTCAACGATATTGGAAATGGGGCGAATGCCAGCAGAAATCAATCTTTGACGAATGAAGAGCGGCGCTTTTTTTACGGTAATATCGTTAATAAAGCGAGCATGATAGGCTGAACAAAGTCCGGCATTTGGGATGTCAATGTGCCAGGTGGGCAAATTGTCAGCGCTCGTTTGCAGGCCGCTTTTTGGTAGGCTAAGGGGCAAATTTTTTATGAGGGCGATTTCTCTTGCAAGGCCAAGGACTGAGAGGCAATCGCCTCTGTTTGGGGTGATGCTGATGTCTAAGACTTCGGCGTCGAGGCCTAAGCTTTCTGTGAAGGATTTTCCGATATATGTATCGTCAAGCAGCTCGTTTAGGACCATGATGCCTTCGTGATCTTCTGAGAGGCCGAGTTCTTTTTCAGAGCAGATCATGCCGTGGGAGGCTTGTCCGCGGAGTTCTGCGGCTTTGATGAGCAGGCCATTTGGCATGGTTGTGCCGACGGGGGCTATGGGGACGAGTTGGCCTTCGGCGACATTTGGCGCACCGCAGACGATGGGCAAGAGTTCTTGCTCGCCTATGTCGACTTTGGTGATCGAGAGGTGGTCGGATTCTGGGTGGGCTATGCAGCTGATTACTTTTCCTATGCGCAGGGCGGAAAGGTTTCCGAAGGTTTTTTCTATGCCTTCGAGTTCTAGGCCTAGCATTGTGAGGCTTGCGCCGAGTTCTTCTGCAGAGCCTTCATAAGGCACGAAATCTTTTAGCCAGTTTATATTTAATAACATATCACAATCCTTTTAGCTTGCTGAAAAAGCATTATCTACGGCGTCAGTCTTCTCTTTTGCGTCGCTCGTGTACTAATTTGTACACGTCGCTAGCAAAAGCTTGGCTTCCTTGTATCTAATACTTTTTGAGCAAGCTAAGTTTAGTGTGCTGAAAAAGCATTATCTACGGCGTCAGCCTTCTCTTTTGC
>CAYJIB010000059.1:0-5103 GCA_964370125.1 uncultured Desulfovibrionaceae bacterium | reverse complement strand
AGCCTTCTCTTTTGCGTCGCTCCTAATACTTTTTGAGCAAGCTAATCTCGATATAAAAAAGGCAATCTTGCCATGCCCTTATTAAAAAATCAGGTACAAGCCCACTTTACTTATTCAAAAACATCAAAAATGCCTTTAATAAAAACCTTCATCAAGGGCACATTTTGTTAAATCAAAAAAAACATCAAATGCCTTTCCAAAAAGCTTCATCAAAGGCACAGGTTGGGGTGTTCAAAAAGCGTTGGATGCAAGGAAAACAAGATTTTTGCGAAGCGGAGCGTACTCTTATGGTACGTGACCGAAGCAAAAATCGCCGTTTGACACCGCAGACAATGCTTTTTCAACGCCCCAACAAGGGGAACTGTTTGAGGAAGCGTGCGTCATTGTCAAAAAACATACGCAAATCGTTAATGCCGTATTTCAGCATAGCCACACGCTCAATCCCAAGCCCAAAAGCAAAGCCCCTGTATTTTTTCGTGTCGTAGTTCACGGCAGAGAAAACCTCAGGGTCAACCATGCCACAGCCCAAAATCTCAACCCAGCCAGTGCCCTTGCACACACGGCAAATATCGCCGTCTATGCGTCCTTTTCCGCCACACAAAACACAAGTGATGTCCACCTCTGCGCTAGGCTCAGTAAAAGGGAAGAAGCTTGGGCGAAAACGCACCTTGGTCGAGGCCCCAAAAACAGCCCGCATAAAGGCTGTCAGCGTGCCACGAAGATCCGCCATAGTGACTTTTTCGTCAACAAAAAGGCCTTCCATCTGATGGAACATAGGGGTGTGGGTAAGGTCAGAATCACGACGGTACACACGCCCAGGCACAATGATAGCAAGAGGCGGCTCTTTTTCAAGCATAACACGTACTTGCATGGGTGAAGTGTGGGTGCGCAAGACAAGAGACTCATTGATATAGAGCGTATCTTGCATGTCCCTTGCGGGGTGATTTTTCGGGATATTTAAGGCTTCAAAATTGTAATAATCTGTCTCAACTTCTGGGCCGGAAACAATCTCATAGCCAAGCTGGGTAAAGACAGCACAAATTTCTTCGATAACCAAACTCACAGGGTGCAATGAGCCCTGCCAGGGAAGTTTTCCTGGGCTTCCTGCATCAAAGCGAGCAAGAAGAGCGGCCTCTGCTTCTGCTTCAAGCTTGTCTTTGTGAGCGTCAAAAAGGGTGGTGAGAGCCTCTTTTATGCGATTGGCCTCTTGCCCAAGCTTTGGACGCTCTTCAGCAGAAAGCTCGGGAAGGCGAGACATAATTTTGGCAACCCGCCCCTTGCGCCCGAGAAAATCGGTGCGCAAAGTGGCGAGATCTTGCAAAGAAAAAGCCTGATCCAAGCCTTTTTCAGCTTGTGCAATCAGGCCTGTAAGTTCTGTAAAAAGTGCCATGGTGTCAATGTCTTATTTGCAATGCGCTTTGGCAATATCCACGATGGCGGCAAAACCAGCTTGATCATGAACAGCAAGGTCAGCAAGGACTTTTCTGTTGATGGCAACATTGGCTTTTGAAAGTCCGTAAATGAATCTGGAATAAGAAAGTCCAAGAGCACGGACACCTGCATTGATACGCAAAATCCACAAGCGGCGGAAATCTCTTTTGCGGTGTTTTCTGCCTACATAGGCATAACACAAGGAACGTTCAACAGCCTCACGAGCTGTACGGTACAAACGACTGCGACCAGAGCGAAAACCTTTGGCCATTTTCAAATATTTCTTGTGCCTACGGTGGGCAGCAAGACCTCTCTTTACACGCATGGAAACCCCCAATGCTTTTTTTGACTTGGCGAGGCGGAGATCGTGCCAGCCAAGTGCAGGTTATTGTGATTATAAAGACGTTTTTTGAACGCCTTTTCCTTTTGACTTAAAAACGCAAAAACAACAAAGCTGTAGTCGCTAAGAACACAGCTTTTTTGTTTATTTCCCCAAGAGAATCTGTTTTTACACAGACGCCTAGGCGTAAGGAAGCATTCTTCTTACGGCTGGGACGTTGGTTGCGTCAACCAAGGCGCTTTGTCCAAGATTCATTTTGCGCTTTGCGCTTTTCTTGGTCAAAATATGACGAAGGTTTTGCTTGCGTCTTTTGAATTTTCCAGTGCCGGTGGTTGAAAAACGCTTTGCCGCACACTTTCTTGTCTTCATTTTAGGCATAATGCCTCCTTATAAAATACAAGCTCATAATGAAGCTCGTCTGTATATTGTTTTAAATTTCGGTGCCTTATAGTTTTAAGGTCTTCTTTTTCGGTCTTTTTTAGCTTAAGTTGACCAAGCAAGGAAAGCACTATGCACCAATTTATAAAAAATATCAAGCCCAGATTTCAAATTTTTTTTGCCTGCGCCCTTGCGAAAAGACGCACAAGTGTCTCCACTCTTTTTGTCTGGCAAAAAGATCTAAAAAATATTTTTTTAGTTTCGACTAAAAAGTCAGGGCTATTCGGCGCCTTCTTCTGTGCTGGCTTTTTGCTCTTTTTTAGGAATAGCAGAAAGAAGCATTTGTAAAGTGCGGCCTTCAGCACGTGGGCTTTGCTCAACTTTTCCAAGCTCTTTAGTGTCTTCGACAATGCGCTCTAAAATAGCCATGCCCCGATCTTTGTGGACGATCTCTCTGCCCCTAAAAAAAACTGTCACCTTCACACGATCGCCGTCTTCAAGAAAACGCTTGATATGGCGAACCTTGGTTTCATAATCGTGTTCATCGGTTTTGGGGCGGACCTTGATTTCTTTGATCTGTACGACCGTTTGTCTTTTCTTGGCTTCTTGCTTCTTCTTTTGGGTTTCGTATTTGAATTTTCCATAGTCCATAATACGACAGACAGGCGGATTGGCTGTTGCGGCCACTTCCACAAGGTCAAGCCCAAGGTCTTTTGCCATGTTCAAGGCTTCGTTGCGGGACAAGATGCCAAGCTGTTCGCCATCAGCTCCGATAATACGAAGCTCACGGGCACGAATTTGCTCATTGCGGCGGACACTGTCTTGCGGCATGTCGCGTCTTGGTCTAGCATTAAGAGAAGTAATAAGGCATTCCTCCACGTTTGAAGGGTTCTGCGCAATCTTCTTTGATAAGCGAGATAAGCTCATCAAGGTTTTTTACGCCAAGATTTTCGCCTGTTCTTAGGCGCACATTGACACTGGACAATTCCATTTCTTTATCCCCAATAACAAGAATATAAGGGATTTTTTCAAGCTGTGCTTCACGCACCTTAAAGCCAAGTTTTTCGTTGCGGACATCGATTTCCGCTCGAATTCCCGCTTCTTTTAAGCGAGCTTGTGCTTCTTTTGCAAAATCATTGTGCCCATCGGCAACTGTTAAAAACTTTGCTTGCACAGGGCAAAGCCAAGTCGGAAAAGCCCCTGCATAATGCTCAATAAGCACACCGATAAAACGCTCAAGCGAGCCAACAATAGCACGGTGAACCATGACAGGGCGGTGACGCTCATTGTCTTGGCCAACATATTCAAGAGTAAAGCGCTCTGGCAAGGTAAAGTCGCATTGAATGGTCGAAAGCTGCCATTCACGGCCAATAGCGTCTGTCACTTTAACGTCGATTTTTGGGCCATAAAAAGCGCCATCGCCTTCATTAATTGTGACAGGGACTTCGGCTTTTTCTGTGGCTTGAATGAGGGCATTTGTCGCTCTTTCCCAATCTTCTTCAGAACCTATGGCTTTTTCTGGCTTGGTTGAGATAACCATGCGATAATCAAAGGCAAAAAGTGCCATGAGGTCACGGGTAAGTGTGATGACATCAAGGATTTCAGCTTCTAATTGGTCTGGGCGACAAAAAATATGGGCATCGTCTTGTGTGAATTGGCGCACTCGCAAAAGACCGTGCAAGACGCCAGATTTTTCATGACGGTGAACTACACCAAGCTCAAAAAAACGTTTTGGCAATTCACGGTATGAACGCAAATTGGTATTGTAAATCGACATATGCGAGACACAATTCATGGGCTTAATGCCATGCACATCGCCTTCGATTTCAACAAAATACATATTTTCACGATAATTGTCATAATGGCCTGATTTTTTCCAAAGCTCTTGACGCAAAATCTGCGGGCCTTGGACAAGCTCATAGCCACGGCGCAAATGCTCTTTGCGCAAAAATTCTTCTAAAATGGTGCGAAGAAGCATTCCCTTTGGATGCCAATAGACCATGCCTGGGGCAATATCCTCATGAAAACCAAAAAGATCAAGCTCTTTGCCAAGCTTTCTGTGGTCACGGCGTTTTGCTTCTTCAATCTGGAAGAGATAAGCTTTGAGGGCCTTTTCATCAGCAAAGGCTGTTCCGTAAATGCGGGAAAGCATTTTGTTTTTTTCATCACCTCGCCAATAAGCTCCCGCAACAGACAAAAGCTTAAAGGCCTTAATGAAGCTTGTATTTGGAAGGTGTGGGCCACGGCAAAGGTCAACAAAATCACCGCTGGTATAAAGGCTGATTGTGGCGTCTTCTGGTAAATCTTTAATGAGTTCAAGCTTGTAAATGTCTTCATTTGCACTAAATTGCGCAAAAGCTTCGGCCCTTGAGACCTCTTGACGTGTAAAGGGAAGAGCCTGTGCAATAAGAGCTTGCATTTCTTTTTCAATGGCTTCTAAATCTTCGGGTGTGAAGGGCTTTTTTACGTCAAAATCATAATAAAAACCGGTGCTGATAGCAGGGCCAATAGCGACTTTTGTATCGGGGAAAAGCTTTGTGACGGCTGTGGCCATGACATGCGCCGTTGAATGGCGTAAAAGTTCAAGACCTTCAGGGCTATTAAGATAAATGGGCGTCAGCTTTTTTGTGTCTGCAGAGATTTGACAAGAAAGGTCGCAAAGTTCTGGACCTTCATCAATCATACAGGCCACGACGGTCTTAAATTTTTTTCCGCTAAGGGCTTGCTTTAAGATGTCGCTAGCTAAGATTGCGCCAGTTTCTGCGCCCGATTCTACGCTTGATGAGATTTGGGAATAGTCAATTTCGATGTTTTCTACAAGGATAGGCATACAGGTTTTTTGTCTCTTTTGGCATAAAAAAAGGGGACGGAAGCGTCCCCTTCCTTTCTGATATTTTTCTGGTAGGCACGAGCAGACTTGAACTGCTGACCCCTTCCATGTCAAGGAAGTGCTC
>CAYJIB010000058.1:0-11503 GCA_964370125.1 uncultured Desulfovibrionaceae bacterium | reverse complement strand
CGTAAAAATCATCCTTCATTGCATACTTATTGGGGTTCCCAACGGGACTCCGCCCGTTTGGCCGGCGGAGCCATTGCCTTTCTGCTTTTCTGCTTTCTCCCTTTCTTTTTTCTTATAAGAGAAAAAGTCTCTTGAAATCGAAAGTTTTTTCTCTGCAGAGAAAAAACTTGCTTTTTTTTGAATTTTCGGCGTGAAAGCCAAGTCTATCTTGGCAAGGTCGGCGAAAAAGAAGTGGACTTTGTAGCAAAGACATCAGAAGGCTTTGCCTATTATCAAGTCGCCGCTTCTGTTCTCGACCAAAAGACCCTAGAGCGTGAACTTGCCCCACTAAAGGCCATAAAAGACAATTTCCCAAAGACCCTCATCACCCTCGACACCATCGGCAAAGACACAAATCACAATGGCATAAGGCAGGTGCATCTTGTTGATTGGTTGCTTAGCGAAGCGGAATAATTACCCAACGAAAAGCATAATTTCATCAAAAAAGCCTTAGAAAGCACGTTTGCTCTTTACTTTAGAAAAAAAAACTTGATTTTTTGCAGCCTTTATATTAGGTTAAACGGAAGGGCAAAATTTAGCACAAGCTGTTTTGCTTTTGTATATACTGTCGATATTTTTAAGGAAGGAACAACTATGAGCTTACAAAAAATTCACGAAATTATTGAGCGTTACAGCAAAAATCCAGCAAAGAAGCGCAAGCACGCAAGGAAGCTCGCTCGTTTGCACCGTAAGAGGAATTTGCTCATAGCCTGCCTTTTTGCGCTGTCGAGTTTTATGCCTGGCACAGCCCATGCTCTGCCGACTGGCGGCAATGTTGTTGCGGGTCAGGCGCAAATCAGCCAGCAAGGCAATACCATGACGGTGAACCAAAGCACCAACAGGGCCGTTATCAATTGGAATTCTTTTAGCATTGCACAAAAAGAGGCCTTTATCCACAATATGCCCTCTGCACAAGCCGCCGCCCTTCACCGTGTTATCGGTAGCGGAAGCTCTGAACTTGCGGGCCTATTAAAGTCAAATGCCAATATTTTCCTTGTCAATCCAAATGGCATCACCATTCATCAAGGCGCACAAATCCAAGCGGGCGGCTTTGTTGCCACGACACAAGACATCAAAGACGCCGATTTTATGGCGGGCAGATATGTCTTTGATCAAGAAGGCAAGGAAGGCGCAAAAGTCATAAATAAAGGCACAATCTCTGTCGCTGACGCTGGCTATGCTGTCCTTGTTGCGCCAACTGTGCGAAACGAAGGCCTAATCGCTGGAAAGCTCGCTAAGGTCGTCCTTGCCAGCGGTGAATCCTTTGTGCTTGATTTGTACGGCGATGACCTTATCCGCTTTGCTGTCGATGACAAAGCTGTTGACAATCTCTACACCGTCAAGGGCGAGCAAGTGGGGGTTGAAAATACAGGCACGATCAAGGCAGAAGGTGGCGTTGTCGTGATGACAACAGCCCAGCTTGACAATATCGTCAGCAATTCAGTGAACAATAGCGGCCTTGTTTCGGCGAGTTCTGCCACGATGAAGGGCGGGAAAATTGTCTTTAGTGCCGCTGGCAATATAGATCAGCAAGGCACAGTCACGGCTTCTTCTGCTAGTGGGGATGGCGGCTCTGTGAGCATGATAGCCGAAAATCAAGCTACAATCAGCGGCAAAGTCGAAGCCACAGGCAGAAATGCTGGCGGACGCATTGACATCACAGCCACAGAAAAAGTCAGCGTTGAAAAAGCTACAATCAATGCACAGGGCGCAAAAGAAGGCCTTATCCGTATCGGCGGTGAATTCCAAGGCGGGCAAAATCTTGGCGGCGTAACAGCCGAACAAAGAGAAGGTTTTGAAGGCAGGTTTGACGATGCCCCAAGCCTTGCTTCAACAAAAGAACTTGTTGTTGATAAAGACAGCAGCATCAATGCAGGGAGTGAGGGCACTATCGTCGCTTGGTCTGACGGGCAAACCCTCGTTGACGGCTCTTGGCTTGCCAAATACCTTGAGACCTCTGGCAAATACTTGGGTGTTGATGAAGATATTCAAGCTGTCGCCAAAGGCCTGTGGTTGCTAGATCCAGACAACCTCAAGATTGAGGCGTCTGGTGGAGCAAGTGCCTCCGTCGGCGACGCAAATGCCGCTGTTGGCGATACAAGCATAAATGCTTCGATTATTGAAAATGCCTTAAGAAACGGAGATGTCAGCTTGTGGGCAACCAATACGCTGACTGTAAACTCGGCCATAAACTGGCGCATCCTTTACAAAAATAACACTCTTACGCTTAGGGCCAAGGACATAGTCATCAATCAATCCGTTGGAAGCGACTTTTCTTTTGTAGACTTGCAAGCCGACAATTCGCTTGAAATAAACAATTCTGCCTCTGTTTATACGAATACTTGGTTTATGAACTACGCCGTTGGCTTGAGGGACACAAGTAACCTTTTCATCACCCAGCCTGGAGTTGGCAGTCGGCTAGAAATTGATGGCCTTTTTAATATGGAAAAAGGCACGACCCTTAACCTGCTTTCGCCTGACGACGACATTTTTGAAATACTGGCTCGGGAAAATTTTGAAATGCTCGTAAATGGCACTATTCGAGCTTGGAAAGATCCTGAAATGCGCCCAACTGACAATGTAACAATACAATTTAGCAGTGCAATCAGTAACCTGGCTAACAAAGCTATCACCTTAAACGGCCAAAGTGCTTTGAAGAGTGGTCACGCCATTCAAGCAGGAAAAGTGGTGACCGACTCCAACATAAATCTTCTTCTCAATCCCTATTCTATCTACGCCAATGAAATTGACTTGCAAGGAAGTGTTAGGGGCTATGACAATTCTGAAACCACGCCCGGCATTAGCTTAAACGCAAAATCCCCCACAACACCCCTTGTCTTTACTCCGGGCGGCGTTGTTATCGATTATTTGCTAGACCCAGAGCCAACACCAGATCCAAACCCGAACCCGAACCCTGAACCTGATCCTAATAACCAAAACACTAACCAAAATCAAAAAAATGAAGAAGAGCAAAAAATCGACAATGCCGTCAATGCCTTAGATAAGCAAATCAATACAGAAGGCTTGAGTAACTTACAAAAGCTCATGGTGACCTTGCCGCCAGATTTGTGGGACATGCTCATGGATCTGCCAGCTTATGAGTTGCAAAAACTCCTTAATCTTCTTGGTCTTGGCTTTGATCCCTTCAATATGCCAGAAGATCTCTTGCGCCTCTTGCTCAATTTGCCGTCAAATCTCTGGCAATATCTGCTAAGCTTAAACCTTTCTGCCGCAGAGCTTGAGCTCTTGCTCAGCTTGTCACTCGAAGACTTGCTATATGTACTCGACTGGGGCCTTAGCTCTGAACAACTTAAAGCCCTTTTGTCTTTGCCAGCCGAAGAGTTCAACAAAATCGCAAGTATTGGATTAACGAATGATCAAATACGCAGCTATCTTGCTCTTTCGCTCACCGACACACAGCGCCAGCTCTTGCTAAGCTTGTCGGCAGAGAGCATCTTGTCAATAATAAACTGGGGCCTTACACCTGATCAACTTAAAACCCTTTTGTCTTTGTCAAGCGAAGAGCTCAACAAAATCGCAACTCTTGGATTAACGAATGAACAAATAAGCAGCTATCTTGCTCTTCCACTCACCGACGCACAGCGCAGTTTCATATTTGGCCTGCCCAAAGAAAACCTAAAGAACTTGCTGGCTATGGGCTTGACATATGATCAACTTCTTCTTGTCTTGAATTTGCCCACTGAAGATTTTAATAGTATTACGGAATGGGGCTTGTCTACCACAGAAATGTTCACCTACCTGAGCTTAGCTCCTGGAGGGCGCGAATATATTCGTGGTTTACAGCTAGACTCTAGCCACAAAAAGAAATTGCTTGCCCTCTCAGCAGAAGAAAGAGCTTTTCTCCTTGGCTTGCCTTTGACAAATGCTGACGAACTTGCCGTATTGGGGAAAATCCTCGATCGCTCACCAGAAGACATTAGAAACATTATGCTCTTTATGCAAGAGCCTGGCTACACAGCAGAGCTTTTGAATATGCTCTTAGCGCTCCCTGTCGATAAGGCAGGCGCCGCCCTAGAGGTCTTGTTTGGCCTTACACAATATAAATTGCAGCTTTTGACACCTGCGACTCTGCAAGGCATGGCAAATATGCCGCCCTTGCAAAGAGCTTTGCTTATTGGCTTTGTCAATAAATATCGCCTGACGCCTACAGCCTTACAGGCCTTAGCCACCGCCAATCTTGATGAATTTGCCTTTGATGCAGCTTTAAGGCTCTTGGTTGACTTGAAAGATTATTACATCGCAAGACTTGAGATAAGCGCTGAAGATTTAGCATGGCTTGTAAGCGCAGGGGCCTTGAGCTTGGAAGAAAAACTCAACCTTCTTCGCCTGCCGAAAAACAGTCAAGACCATATCTTTGACAATTTCAAAAACGCAAACCCAAATACATTGTCAAAAAGCGTAAACGATGCTTACAGGGCCTTTATCACGCAAGAAGATATTTCGATACAGCTCGAAAACGATGTCGACGTAAGCAAGCTTGGATACGACAGAAACAATGTGGAAAGAGTCTTCCACTGGATTGGAGGCAGATACAAACTGCCTGAAGACGACAGGCCTGCTGCTGACATTTCTGGGTGGACTAGAGTGCAACACAACATGGAGGAGTATCTCTCTTTTCCAGTCAACAGTTCGCGGGATTTAGAAAAAGCCGCAAATGAATTCCATTACTACAAGTATCCCACCCCATCATTTGAAACATTGAGAGCCTATAATAACTTTAAAGCGCTTCTTGACAGCTTGAATGTAGATTACATGTATACTCAGCACTATGTCTTCCAATATGGTTTCTATAAAAGCGAAGAGTATTTTAACGAGCATTATAGAAGAACTGTAGAGTATCCTAATGTAAGCTTTGTCATGAAGGCCATGACACTGTCTCGCATGTACCTGTCTGAAGTCCCACACACAAAAGAAAGCAATGATCTCTTTGTTGAATCCATGGACATCATTTTCAAAAGTGAGTATAAAAATTTCGACCCTCCTCATGGCCAAAGCCGTAGGGACGTTTATCTGCTCGTGCTCGGCGCTGGCTTGAATTACGAAGGCGTCAAAAAATTTGACCCCAACGATTACAATTTAGTCGGGAACTAGGCGAATTAAAACTCAAACTTTTTAGACTGTTATTGCTAAAGCGAAGGAAAAACTATGAGTTTAAAAAAAATTCACGAAGTCATTGAACGTTACAGCAAAAATCCAGCAAAGAAGCGCAAGCACGCAAGGAAGCTCGCTCGTTTGCACCGTAAGAGGAATTTGCTCATAGCCTGCCTTTTTGCGCTGTCGAGTTTTATGCCTGGCACAGCCCATGCTCTGCCGACTGGCGGCAATGTTGTTGCGGGTCAGGCGCAAATCAGCCAGCAAGGCAATACCATGACGGTGAACCAAAGCACCAACAGGGCCGTTATCAATTGGAATTCTTTTAGCATTGCACAAAAAGAGGCCTTTATCCACAATATGCCCTCTGCACAAGCCGCCGCCCTTCACCGTGTTATCGGTAGCGGAAGCTCTGAACTTGCGGGCCTATTAAAGTCAAATGCCAATATTTTCCTTGTCAATCCAAATGGCATCACCATTCATCAAGGCGCACAAATCCAAGCGGGCGGCTTTGTTGCCACGACACAAGACATCAAAGACGCCGATTTTATGGCGGGCAGATATGTCTTTGATCAAGAAGGCAAGGAAGGCGCAAAAGTCATAAATAAAGGCACAATCTCTGTCGCTGACGCTGGCTATGCTGTCCTTGTTGCGCCAACTGTGCGAAACGAAGGCCTAATCGCTGGAAAGCTCGCTAAGGTCGTCCTTGCCAGCGGTGAATCCTTTGTGCTTGATTTGTACGGCGATGACCTTATCCGCTTTGCTGTCGATGACAAAGCTGTTGACAATCTCTACACCGTCAAGGGCGAGCAAGTGGGGGTTGAAAATACAGGCACGATCAAGGCAGAAGGTGGCGTTGTCGTGATGACAACAGCCCAGCTTGACAATATCGTCAGCAATTCAGTGAACAATAGCGGCCTTGTTTCGGCGAGTTCTGCCACGATGAAGGGCGGGAAAATTGTCTTTAGTGCCGCTGGCAATATAGATCAGCAAGGCACAGTCACGGCTTCTTCTGCTAGTGGGGATGGCGGCTCTGTGAGCATGATAGCCGAAAATCAAGCTACAATCAGCGGCAAAGTCGAAGCCACAGGCAGAAATGCTGGCGGACGCATTGACATCACAGCCACAGAAAAAGTCAGCGTTGAAAAAGCTACAATCAATGCACAGGGCGCAAAAGAAGGCCTTATCCGTATCGGCGGTGAATTCCAAGGCGGGCAAAATCTTGGCGGCGTAACAGCCGAACAAAGAGAAGGTTTTGAAGGCAGGTTTGACGATGCCCCAAGCCTTGCTTCAACAAAAGAACTTGTTGTTGATAAAGACAGCAGCATCAATGCAGGGAGTGAGGGCACTATCGTCGCTTGGTCTGACGGGCAAACCCTCGTTGACGGCTCTTGGCTTGCCAAATACCTTGAGACCTCTGGCAAATACTTGGGTGTTGATGAAGATATTCAAGCTGTCGCCAAAGGCCTGTGGTTGTTAGATCCGGCAAATGTCACTATCAGTGGTGATCCAAATAATCCTGGCGACCCAACGGCTGAAGGCGATTGGACAAATTTCAACGCTACTTGGCTAGAAGACAGATTAAAAGTCAATGGCACCACCATGACAATTACAGCAAGCGATAAGCTGACTGTAAATAGTGCCGTAAATTGGGCTACGAACTCTATCTCGCTTTCTAGGCTTTATTTGAACGCCAACAATGAAATTATATTCAATGCCTTCAATGGCAATGCTTCAAATCAAGTCCATATTCAAGCACCACAGGTTACACTTAACAACGATGCCATTGTGCGCAATCTTTCAGAGCATAGCTTCACGGACGGCATCACCCTCAATGGCTCGTCTACCTTTACCACGCCTTTAGACGACTCTACCAACATAGGAGATATAGACTTAAATGGCACAAGCCGCTTAAACCTTGTTCAATTCCAAGCGACTGCTGAATTAGAAATCCGTGATGGCAAGGTCACTATGGAAGAAGGCACCACCTGGGATATTTCGACCGCAGCTTATGGAGCAGATCCTTCTCTTACAATTACGGCTTCTGGTCTTGGCTTTGATATGGACATAGACGGAACAATAATCGCTGAAAATGGCACAATAGAATTTAGCAGCAATGCTGGCGGGACAATTTCTTTAAATGGCAAAAATTCCACAAAGAGCGGACACGCCCTGCAAGCAAAAAAGATCATTGACGACGGTCTAGGCCTCATAGACTTCGATATCAATCCCTTCTCTATCTACGCAAATGAAATCGACCTTAGTGGCAAAATTCAAGGCTTTAACAATACAGACACTGCCCCCGGCATCACCTTAGCTGTCGATGAACCCGAATCACCCCCAAGCCGCCCTAACTTCACAAATGTGGTGATAAACTATGTAGATGAGCCAGAACCAACACCACCGACGCCAGACCCAGACCCAAACCCAGACCCAGGTCCTGCCGTAGGCGATCCTGTTTGGATAGCAGCAGAAGAAGAAGTGATCAACAATACTATTGAGTATTTAGATAAAAAATACAAGGACGTGATCAAACAAGAAAATCTGAACACCTTGCAGAAATTGCTTCAGAAATTGCCGCCTGATTTGTGGGATTTGCTCATGGGCCTGTCCGTTGGTGATTTAGAAAGCCTGCTTAACTCGGGTTTATTTAGCTCTGATTTGCTAAGTCTCCCAGAAGACATCTTACGCCAAATGCTCAATTTGCCGCTGGCATCATTGCGCTATTTGCTAAGCCTTGGGCTCACCCTAGACCAACTCAAAGCCTTGTTTGCTTTGCCTTCTGAAGATGTCTTGACAATACTTAATTGGCAACTCCCACAAAATCTCTTCATGGCCTTGTTCAATCTGCCCGCAAATGACCTCAACAAGGTCTTAGAATGGGGTTTGAACAGCTCACAAATAACAACCTACATCAATCTTTCAGACACAGAAAGAAGAGTTATTACAGACTTGTGGGCCGGTTTTGCACATAAGCAAAAATTGCTTAGCCTCACGCCCGAACAAAGAGCCTTACTGCTCAGTATGCCTTTGGGCAACTTGACTCAGCTGTCTGTGCTTTGGAAGATACTCGACAACTCAACAGAAAATATCGCAAACATTTGCACCTTTATGCAAAGGCCAGGCTATACCGTAAACTTCTTGAATATGCTTGTGCAGCTTTCGACCGACAAAGTTGGCGCCGCCTTAGAAGTCTTACTCAACCTGTCTGAAAGCAAATTGTCGCTCATCACTTTTGCAAGCCTAGAAGCTTTGGCAAATATGACTGCGCACAAAAGAGCCTATCTCACAAACTTTGCCAATAACAGTCGAATCACTGCCATGACCTTTGAAGCTTTAACAACAGCCAAATTCAGCGATGGAGATTTTGCTATAGCTATAGACTTGCTTGCAAGAATGACGGGCTATGATCTCTCAAAGCTGAACATCAATGCAGAAGATTTCTACTGGCTTGTCACCCAGTCTGGACTTACCACTCTGCAAAAACTCAACCTCTTCAGTATGCCAAAAGAAGTACAAGAACACTTCTTCCTCCGCTTCAAGCACATGGACGCTTACACACAAGGCAAATATATTGACGATATATTCCACGCCTTTGCCACTGCAGAAGATGTTACTATAGAAATCGAACCTCTTCTCATTGACCCAAGTCTGATATGGGATCCAAACAAAAAAGGGAAGAACTTCTACCCTTGGCTCACAAGCAGGTATCAATTGGATAAAGACGATGTCTTTGATGACAGCGAATTTCAAAATATGGCAAACCTTTTTAGCTTTAAGAACGCTATCCTCGACAGTGAGATAAACGATGCCTCAGACGAATTTCACACCTATAAATACCATATCCCATCAGTAGAAACTTTGGCAAAATATGTCGAATTTAAGCGTTTGCTTGACTATGTTGGAGTAAATTATATGCATACTCAAGAGAATAAGTTTGGATTTGCTTTCTTGCCAGGCGACGACCCGTCATATATTAACCTTGGAACTACAGAATATCCTGATGTCAGCTTTATCATGAAGCTTATGAAACTCCAGCAAATCTACAAAAGTGAAGGGCCACATGATGAGGCCAGCAACAATGAATTTGTTCTGGCTATGAATAAAATATTCCATAGCCACCTAGATTGTCACATCACCAAGGGAGATAATGCAGTAAATTCTTACTTGGCTATCTTGGCTGGTGGCTATCAATATGAGGGAGAAATACGCATATTCTAAAAACCTTATATACAAAAAACAGACAACACACTTGGTAACGATAGAAACTTTCAACAAACAGCACAAGGAACAAAATGAAAAAATCTCTTATCTTCACTCTTTTGGCTCTGTTATGCCTAAGCTTTACCGCAAATGCTGCCGCACCCTTGCCTACTTCTGTTGATGTGCTCGACAGAGAAAGGCAAAGTCTGCCAGAACCTCTCTCGCAACCAAAAATCATCGTTGAAGAGCCGCCAAAACAAGAAGCCGCAGAAGATACAAGCCAGCCCTTTATCTTAGAAGGTCTTGTCGTTAAAAACACAAGCTTCTTCACAAGCGAAGAACTCACAAAGCCTTATGCGCAATTCTATGGTAAGGAAGTCACCTTCAATCAAATCATGGGCATTGCAAATGATATGACAAAAAGATACCGTGATGCAGGCCACGTCCTCACCCGTGTTATCGTGCCCGAACAAGAAGGCAATCCAGAAGGCATGGTGGTCACCCTTCAAGCGGTAGAAGGCTTTGTTGATGAAATTGCCTATCAAGGCGATGAAAAGCTTGTTGAACAATTCAAAAGCTATTTTTCAAAGCACGCACAAAAAATCCTCGCCATGCGCCCGCTCAATCATATCGCCTTTGAACGCTATATGCTCTTAGCCCAAGACACGCCAGGCCTTGAAGTGGCGACGTCCTTTAGCCCAAGCGAACAAGAACAAGGGGCGAGCAAGCTTCTTATCGAGCTTGATCGCAAAATCGTCAGCGGTAATGTCGGCGTCAACAATACAGGTACAGATTCTTCTGGTCCTATTATGCTAAACGGCGGCCTTGCCTTTAATTCCTTCCCCTTGCTAGGCCTTGAAGCCAACATAAACTACGGACAAGCAGCAGATTTTGATGAGTATCATTATTGGCAGGCAGGAGGCTCGTATCGTTTTGCAAATGGCCTCACCTTCACAGGCAATTACGGACAAAGCTTTAGCCCAAACCCAGACACGGCCTTTGCCCGCCTCTTTGGTTATGAAACCTCTAGCGAATACTTTGCCATTGGGGCATCTTACCCTCTGCTTCGCTCTCGTGACGCAAACCTCACGACAAGCCTGACCTACAATCACAGAAACAGCGATTCACGTCTTTTGAACGCCCCCAACACAAGAGACAAAACACGCAATCTTACCCTTTCTTTTGCTTATGATGTTTCAGATGTGTGGGGCGGCCTTAACCAAGTGGTCGTTGACTATGCTCACGGCCTTGACTGGGCGGGGGCTTCTGACCATTCACCAACTTCTGGCCGCTCAAATGCTGGCCCTGACTACAATAAATTTACTCTCTTCCTCTCACGCACCCAGCAACTCCCAGAAAACTTCAGCCTTTATCTTGCCGCACAAGGGCAAACAGCGGACGATCGTCTTTTTTCTTATGATCAATTCTCTCTTGGCGGTTCGCAATTTGGCCGTGGTTATGACGGTGGTGTTGTGAGCGGTGACCAAGGTATGGCGGCGGCGGCTGAACTTCGCTGGACTTATCCTATCAAAGAAGACCTTGGTCTTCAGCCCTTTATCTTCTATGATTGGGGAAAGACACGCTTTTTGAAATCATCTGTTGAGCCTAATCCGTGGACGGAGCTTTCTTCTGTTGGTGTGGGTGTGAATGTTTGGGGCGATATTATGGATATTACAAACTTTAATGCCTCTTTCTTTGTTGCAAAGCCTTTACAAAGAGTGCTTGACACTGACACCGATGATTGGAGGGCTGTATTCCAATTATCCTTCTCTTTTTAGGGCAGGACGCTGAAAAGGGGGCATCTGCGGCGTCAGACTTGTTTTTTTCTCCGGTCACGTACCATAAGAGTACGCTCCGCTCCGAAAAAAACTGCGCCTTCCTTGCATCCACCCCCTTTTGAGCGTCCTGTGGCAGACTAAAACATCTACTTCGTCAATTAAAAAAATGCAGGCCACTCGCCACCAAAGGCGCCCCCAAATTTGGGGGCGTTTGCGTTTGCGAAGAATGAGTAATTACGCAAATGGACAGCTCGGCTATGTATGTCTCTATACACTTCGTGACCTGTTTTTTTCCGATGCCTTGTATCTTACCCCTTTTGAGCGTCCTGTGGCGCGGTGTTTTTGAAGTGCTTTTTTGCATTATGCCTTTC
>CAYJIB010000057.1:0-11784 GCA_964370125.1 uncultured Desulfovibrionaceae bacterium | reverse complement strand
ATAAAATCTTTATTTGATTTTGTGTTGCGCATTTTGTCGAGCAGGAATTCCATGCTGTCTACTGACGACATTGGCGCGAGGATTTTTCTTAGGATCCACATTCTTTTTAGTACATCTTCTTGCAAGAGCAGGTCTTCTTTTCTTGTGCCGGTTCTGTTGATGTCTATGGCTGGGAAGATACGTTTGTCAGAGAGGTGTCTATCGAGGTAGATTTCCATATTGCCAGTACCTTTGAATTCTTCAAAGATGACTTCGTCCATGCGAGAGCCTGTGTCGATGAGGGCTGTTGCTATGATTGTGAGTGAGCCCCCGTCTTCAGTATTTCTTGCTGCGCCAAAGAAGCGTTTTGGTCTTTGTAGTGCATTTGCGTCAAGGCCGCCAGAGAGTACGCGTCCTGATGGCGGTGTTACGGCATTGTAGGCACGTCCGAGGCGGGTGATGGAGTCGAGCAAGATGACGACGTGTTTTTGTCGCTCCACGAGGCGTTTTGCTTTTTCAAGAACCATTTCGCACACTTGGACGTGGCGCTGTGGCGGTTCGTCAAAGGTAGAGCTAACGACTTCGGCATTTTTGACAGTTCTTTCCATGTCTGTCACTTCTTCTGGTCTTTCGTCGATAAGCAGGACGATGAGATAGACATCGGGATTGTTTGCGTTAATGGAATTAGCGATATTTTGTAGAAGGATGGTTTTTCCTGTGCGTGGTGGAGCGACGATAACGGCTCTTTGTCCTCGTCCTACGGGTGACATAAGGTCGATTATGCGGCAGGACATATTTTTATCGCCATTTTCCATAATGAGTTGGTGATCTGGGTAAATGGGTGTGAGGTTGTCAAAGAGGACGAGATTTTTGGCATTTTCAGGTTTGTCAAATCCGATTTCGTTGATTTTTAAGAGGGCAAAATACCGCTCCCCTTCTTTTGGCTGGCGAATTTGCCCAGAGACAACATCGCCTTTGCGTAGGCCATAGCGTCGAATTTGCGTTGGCGAAACATAGATATCGTCTGGGCCTGGCATATAGCTTGAAAGTGGCGAACGCAAAAAACCGTAGCCATCGGGTAGGATTTCTAGCACACCATCGCCACAAATCATACCGCCACGGGCGGCGCACATTTGCAAGAGCATGAAGATGAGTTCTTGCTTGCGCATGGAGCTTGCGTTTTCAATGCAAAAGTCTTCTGCCATTTGCATGAGGGTCTTCATGGGGCTTGCTTTGAGTGCAGAAAGCGACATAGTAGCGTGCTGTTCTGGCAAGGCTTCGTCCATATCGGGGGCGTATTCTTGCAAGAAGTCGGCGATCACTTCGCTTGGTGGAGCCACCATATTTGGCGAGGTACTTCGGCTGCGCTTGACGTGTGCCGTAGCGCTTTTTTGCACTTTTTTCTTTGGCACTTTAGGTGAAGCTTGAGGGCTGAGTTCTTCTTCGTGTTCTGCTGTAAAGTCGTTTGTTTCGATTTTTTTGCGCATACTCTTAATGATTGGTTAGGGTGAATAATTTTGTAAAAGGCTATAAGGTAAGACAGTTAGTTGTGACACTACAATTTTTTTGCAAAAAAGCGCACAATGCATGATTGTGTAGTTGTGTAGGGGATACTGTCGTACAATGTGTATGAAGCGTATGAAACGTATAGTCCGGTTTTGAATGTGATGTGTTGCTATGAGAGGTTTTAGAATAAACCAACAACTTGATAAAGCTCTTATAACCAAAATACTTTCTTTTGGCAAGCCCTATGAGCATAAAAAGTAAATTTTTTTAGAAGAGTATGTATGCGGTCCTTTTTTTGTTTTTTTAGACTTTTTCTGGACAATTTTTTCTTCATAAGCTAAACTTTGCAAGCAATAATTGTTTTTTGGAGAAAATTATGAAGATTGGAATTGTTGGATGCGGAGCTATTGGAACAGAAGTTGCTCGTGTTTTGGTGAGCGATGGCGGGATGCAAGCTTTGCAAGTTGTTGGAATAAATGACGTTAATACAGAAAGAGCGCAGGCTTTGGCCGTTGAGCTCAATCAAACAAGTGAGAAGGTTCGTGGCAAGAAGTCTTTTGTTGAGGCTTTGCCTTTAGATGAAATGCTTACAAAAATTGATTTGCTTGTGCAGGCAAGTTCAGTATCGACTATGCCAGACATTGTGCGCAAGGCATTGAATGCGAGCTGTGATGTGCTTGTTCTTAGTGTTGGCGGTTTTGCCAAGGCTTTAGATTTGCCTGATTTAGCGGCTGGCCTTGGGCGTCGTTTGTATGTGCCATCTGGAGCGATTGCGGGAATTGACGCTGTTTTGGCCGCTAGAGAGGCTGGTCTTCATTCGGCTTCTTTGGCTACGACAAAGCACCCAAAAAGTCTTCTTGGTGCGCCTTACCTTGAGGCTAAAGGCATTGATCTTATGGCGCTTGAAGAGGCCACTTGTATTTTTGAGGGCAGTGCGAGAGAAGCGATTGAGGGCTTTCCTGCCAATTCTAATGTGGCGATAACTTTGAGTTTTGCTGGTGTTGGCATGGAGGCAACAAGGGTTCGTATTATTGCCGACCCTGCCGCTACGCTTACAAGGCATGAGGTGCGTGCTTCTGGTGAGGCTGGCACGGTTACGGCGATTACTGAATGTACGGTTTCGCCTGTTAATCCAAAGACGAGCCACTTAGCGATTGTTTCTGCCCTTGCTTTGTTGCGGGGCTTATGCTCTCCGCTTTATGTTGGCACTTAGCAGGCTGTTGAAAAAGGGCAATCTACTGCGTCAAAACAAAAAAGCAGACCACTTATGTATGTCTGTATACACGGCGTGTCCTGCTTTTTTATTTTTCCTTGTATTTCACCCTTTTTGAACAGCCTGCAGTTCTCCCGATGCCTCGCGCCTTAATCCTTTTGAGCGACATGCCACATCTTGCTTTGAACAGCCTGCTCTGTGAGCTGTTGAAAAATATCTCTTTGGCTTCATAAAATTGCAAGAAATTCGTATTCCATACTCATTTTTCTGGTAATTTTCTTTGGCAATTTTATTAGCGTGTTTTGAGTTAAAAAAACTTTCAATATCAATGGCTTACTCTGTTTTTCGGTGTCGACAAACTAGACAGGCTCATAGAAACTTGCTTTTGGCGAACAAATCCTATTGTCTTTTTTTAAGGCGTCAACAATTTTCTCTACTTCAATCGCGTCCATTTCTAGAATGTCGGCAATCTCTTGACATTGTAAGGCTTTTTTGGCCTCAATAATGGTTTTCATAACAGTTTCTTGCATAGTGTGCTCCTTTTTTGTTTGCAAAAAAAGTACAGTCTTTTTTATCAAAATGATATTATTTTTTGGAAAACTGTACAAAAAAAGCTTGCGTATTTTTTCCCTTAGGAATATTCAAAAAAAGACGAACGCTTGAATATTTTTTTAAAAGAGAAGCCTTATGCCCATTATTTTTCGCCGCCCAAATCCCTCGACAGTCAAAGTCCTTGTCAGCCTTTTTTTGGTTTATATTTCATGGGGTTCTGGTTATTTGAGCAATCATTTTGCCATTCAAAGTTTTCCTGCTTTTATGATGGTTGGCTTTCGGATGATAAGTGCTGGGATTTTGCTCTTTATCATTGCCGCTATCTTAGGCGCTCGAAACATACCCACACAAAGGGATCTAAGACATGGACTTATAACATCTTTTTTTATGGTTTTTATAGCGGCGGGTTTTTTGATAAAGGGGCAAGAGACAGTGCCTTCTGGGATAGCGGCGCTTATTTTGGGGGCTGTGCCCATTTGGATGACGCTTGTCGGCTGGCTTTTTTATAAAGAAGAGCGCCCATCAATAAAGCAAAGCCTTGGTCTTTTGGGAGGTTTTACGGGTCTAAGTATCCTGAGTCTTTATGGCCCAAAAGAAACTGTTCAGTCACATTTCGGCCTTGCGCTCATCTTTATTTCGAGCTTTGCTTGGGTTATTGGGACTTTTTACTCAAAGAAAAATGCCCCAGAAAGCAAGCTCTCAACCATGCAAAGCAGCGGGCTTTTGATGCTTCTTGGTGGCATTCAATCGATGATATGTTCTTTGCTTCTTGGGGAATTTGTTGGCTTTGATTTTAGTTCTGTGACTTGGCTTAGTCTTGTTGCTATTGCCTACACAGTAATTTTTGGGGCAGTTATTGGCTATACCTGTTATTTTTGGCTGCTTTTGAACACGAGGACAATTGTGGCGATTTCTTATGAATTTTGCACCCCTGTTATTGGGGTCTTTCTTGGCTGGTGGCTTGCTGATGAGATTGTGAATCTACCCATTGTTTTTGCCTGTGTGCTTACGACTTTGTCGATTTTCTTTATTGTGTCAAAGAGTAGGGATTGAGTAAGAGAGCTTGAATTTCTCCCAATTTTGTTCTATACTCTAATAAAAAAGGTGACCGCTATGCCCATTATTGCTCGATTTTATGGATTGATAATCAAAATGTATTTTCAACAAAGTGAACACAACCCACCGCATTTTCATGTGATTTATGGCGAATATATGGGAGCCATAGATATCCAGACTTTGAACATGATAGAGGGTGATTTGCCTCAAAAAGCTCAGGCGCTCGTTAAAGAATGGGCGGCAAAACATCAAGATAAATTGTTACATATTTGGAACACACAAGAATTTGTTAAGCTTCCTCCACTTGAATAAGCGAGGTTAAAATGTTTTATAAGGTCAAACAAGTTGTGCCCCTTGATGATTTTGTTTTGCTTGTTTTTTTTGAAAATGGAGCGACAAAAAAATATGATATAAAAAGAATATTTAAAAGATGGGAGAGCTTTGAAATTTTGAAAACCGCGAAAGGCCTATATAAACAAGTAAAAGTTGACACTGGGGGATACGGCGTATCGTGGAATGACGACCTGGACTTGGCTTGTAATGAATTGTATTTTAACGGCAAAGAAAATTGAGCTTATTTTTGGCAAGAAGCTATAGAAGTGCTTATTCAGCTTTGACCAGTGAACGGTTCGTGAGCGAAATTAAACAAAATAAGACAATAAAAAGGCTGGTTATTTTCATAACCAGCCTTTTTATTGAAATTTTCCGTGGTAGCCGAGGCGAGACTTGAACTCGCACGGGGTTTCCCCCTGGGGATTTTAAGTCCCCTATGTCTACCATTCCATCACTCGGCCACAGGGCATTTATGTCTGATAGAAGGCCACTTTGTCAAGTTTTTTCTTTTGTTTTTTTATGTTAAAGTTAAAAGAGGGCTTTATCACAATTTTTTGTTGCGTTTTTAAAACTCTAAAAAAAAATTACTAGGCTAAGAAAGCTTGCAAAAGCTTGAATTTTGTGGCATAGTCATCTTTGCAAACGTAGTTTATTTGTGAAGATTGTGCTTTTGGCAAAGGCTTTGCGTATAAAATTGTTTGTTTTTTACTATAATACATTTAGTCACTTGCAACCAGGTGGGGAATATGCTGTCACAAGAGCAAAAAACTGTATTGGAGAACCTAGGTGCCGATATTGCAACGGCATTAGGACGTTTGAACAATAATGAATCGCTTTATGCAAGGCTTTTGGGCATTTTTTATAAGACCAATGCCGATGCCCCCGCGCAATATCGTGCCTACCTTGAGGCGGGAGACGTCGATAACCTTTTGCGCTTGGTACACGATTTAAAGTCTGGCTCCGGAAATCTTGGTCTCACTGCTCTTTATGATTTGGCTGTTGAGTTTGAGCGCATTTTGAAAGAACAAAAAGCCATTGATGCTGAAGTTGCGCAGAAATTGCTTGAAGAGTTTGAAAAAACCCTTACACACCTTTCTTCTGTTCTGTAACTGTCTGAAAGAACATCATACATCTTGATGTTTTTATCTTTTATGGTGAATGCATATGTTGTTTGAAAAGTATCATGTTGTTTTATTAAGGGAAAAATCAGGGAAAAGTCGAACCCTTCGTCTACGTCCTTGGTTTTTTGTCCTTATATTTTTGGGTATGGTTGGGCTTTTGGCGTCCAATATTTGGATGTATCAACGCTATCAAAGGGCGGCCTATTCTTCTGAACGCTTGACTGTTGTCGAAAGAGCTTATGAAGAGCAAAATGTGCAATTTGCCAACTTGGCTACAAAGCTCTTGGTCTTACAAGACGACTTAGAGCGTGTGCGCCAATTTGACTCAAAATTGCGTGTCATGATGGATATGGAGCAAGATCCACCTGAAACGGGCAGTGCTGTTGGTTCGCCTGTTGAACAAACCCTTGTGCGTGGTTATTTGCCATTGCAACGCCAAGACCTCATGGTGCGTAAAATCAATCTTTTTTTGAAGCAACTCGCCACAGATATGCGACTTGAAGAGCTTAGCCAGCAAGAATTGGTCTTTACCGCAAGGGCAAATAAAAACTTCTTGATGACTTTGCCAAGCATTTGGCCTGTTGAAGGCTTTCTCACTTCACGTTTTGGAACGCGAGCCAATCCTTTTGGTGCGGGCACCAGAGACTTTCATAAAGGTCTTGATATTGCTGCTAAAAGAGGAACACCCATTGTTGCCCCAGGTGGTGGGCGTGTGATTTTTGTTGGACGTGATGGCGCTTATGGCAAGGTTGTTGTTTTGCAACACGGCAATGGTGTGACCACTCGCTATGCGCACTTAGACCGCTATGCTGTGCAAAAGGGCGATGAGGTAAAGCGCAATGATGTTATTGCTTTTGTTGGCAATACAGGCAGAAGCACTGGCCCACACTTGCATTATGAAGTTCTTGTTGGCGGCGTAAACGTCAACCCACTCAATTATATTATCAATTAATAAACATAAAAATTTTGCAAGCAAATGCAAAATAAAAACCAGAAAAGAGCAAAAGCTTTTTTCTGGTTTTTATTGTGCAAAATTTTATGCCCGCTGTAGACTGTCCACTAAGCACTAGACAACTACTCAGAACGTCCGCTTGCCTTTAAAGCCTCTGTTTGGGCATGAGTGCGTAAGGCGTCAATACATTCATCAAGATCACCCTCCATAAAGCGTGTAAGGCTATAAAGGGTCAGGTTGATGCGGTGGTCTGTCATGCGGCCTTGAGGGAAATTGTAGGTACGAATACGCTCTGACCTGTCACCAGAGCCCACCATCGCACGGCGCACATCGGCTTGTTCAGCATTTTGCTTGTCTTGCTCTATCTGTAAAAGGCGTGAGGCAAGAACCTTTAAGGCTTTGGCCTTGTTTTTGTGCTGTGATTTTTCGTCTTGACAGATGACAACGGTATTTGTCGGCAAATGCGTCACACGAACACCAGAGTCAGTTGTGTTAACACTTTGCCCCCCTGGTCCTGAAGAACGAAACACATCAAAGCGCAAGTCTTCATTGCGGATATTGACGTCAACTTCTTCAGCTTCGGGCATAACAGCCACGGTTGCTGCAGAGGTGTGAATGCGCCCTTGTGATTCGGTAGCCGGTACCCTCTGAACCCTGTGTGTGCCAGATTCAAACTTGAGCTGGCTATAAACTCTTGTGCCGCTGATCAAAGCGATGACCTCTTTATAGCCACCATTGTCAGAAGGGCTTTCACTCATAAGCTCAACCTTCCATGACATTTTTTCAGCAAAGCGGCAATACATACGAAATAAGTCGCCAGCAAAAAGAGCCGCTTCTTCACCGCCCGTGCCTGCACGAATCTCAAGCAAGATGTTTTTTTCATCATTTGGGTCAGAAGGCAAAAGCAAAAGTTTGATTTCGTGCTCAAGTAATGGCTGGCTTTCTTCTAGGCTTTTTATCTCTTCTGCAGCCATTTCGCGAATATCTGGGTCAGAGTCGTGCAAAAGCTCTTTATTGGCAAGAAGCTCTTCGTCATTTGTTTTATAGCGGGTATACAAGGCCATTAGAGGAGCCAAGTCAGCGTGTGCTTTGGCTACTTTGCGATAGCGTTCTTGATCTTCAAAAATTTCTTTTTGCGCCAATTCGTGTTCGAGACTTTGAAAATGTTCTGTTAATTGTTCAAGTTTTTCAAGCATAGTTACTCCCAAGAGCATTTTAGGGCACTTTTTAAAGAAACAAGCGCGACTTCGAGATGTTTACGCTTTGGTTCCCATGTGGTGAGTCTTTGTAAGGCAAGGCCGGGAGCACGCAAAAGACCACCAAGAATGGGGTTTTGAATGCGAGCGGCTAGGCGAATGGCCTCATAGGCAAAGGCAGCAATGGGGATCATTAGCAAAAGTTTGAAAGCTATGGTCAAAGCGTGTTTTTTTAAGACCGTATCGGGCGAAAGAAATTGCACAAAAAGAGGCACAAGAAGAGTGTGCATGATGATGGCAATTACAAGGACAAAAAGCAAGAAAGTCGTGCCACAGCGTGGGTGCAAGCGTGAGCAGCGCATGGCGTTTTCAAGATTGATTGTCCGATATTTTTCATAAGCATGGATGACTTTGTGCTCTGCGCCGTGATAGCGAAAGACTTCACGTATATCTGGCACAAAAGAAATCAGCACAATATACAAAATAAAAATGAGTGTTTTAAAAAAACCGTCCCAAAGGTGAAAGCTAAGTCCTTCAACATCGGTGCTCATGCCCATGTAATTCATAAAAAAAGAAAGACCGTGCGGCACAACAACAAAGAGCAAGACAGCAAAGATGAGTGAAGCGATAAGACACAAGAAAAGTTGAAAAGGCGTAAAGGCCTCGCCTTGCTCTTCAGCATGGATCGAAGCAGAATAGTTTAAAGCCCTAATGCCATTGATCAAAGTTTCTAAAAAAGCAGGAAAACCGCGCAAAAAAGGTTTTTGCAAAATCGGATTTTTCGTAAGAGAAAACCAAGCTTGTGTGCGCACTGAAATCGTGCCGTCTTCATGCTTGTTTGGCATTCGAACCGCTATTGCCATGCAGTCTTTGTGGCGCATGACGACACCCTCAAGCACAGCCTGGCCGCCAACAAGGGCTTCACAGTCTTCTTGAAAAAAAAGCAGGGGCGAAAGCAAAAGGCGTGACACTTTCATGCTTAAACTCAAATTGTTGAAGCTTTTAAAAAAAGCCTTCCTATGTTCAACACAGGAAGGCAACATACATTCTGTGCCTGCAAAAACAGACAGGCTCTAAGCCCTATATGAAATAAGCGAGCGCTCGTAAAGAGAGAGCACATTTCAAAGCTTGCCATGGCTCTTTGCAAAGAGCATGATTTTGCCGTAGAGGCTTGTACAATAAATGCACATCTTGCAAGCTAGGCTTTCTTTCTGAGGCAGAGCCGCTTACTTCTTTGCGGCACCATACTTTTTGTTAAAGCGGTCAATACGGCCAGCAGTATCAAGAAAGCGTTGTTTCCCTGTGTAGAAAGGATGACAAGCTGAGCAAATCTCAACACGAACTTCTTCGCCCTTTGTGGTGAGAAGTTGAGCGTTAAAACCGCAAGCGCATTGCATGTTGGCTTTGAAAGTTTTTGGATGGGTATCTTTTTTCATAATGAACCTCGTTAGAATAAAAATAAACACGAAAGCAATTTCGTCAAGTTGAGACAAGAACAATAGCGAAATACGTACGAGTTGGCAAGAGCAAAAAGCCTTTTTTTTTATTTTTTTACTGAAAATTTTTTTGCACTGTTTTCTCTTAAACGGTAGAACAGTTTTTGTGGCTTTTCAAAAAAAAGGCGGGGGCTAAAGCCCCCGCCAAAGCATCTTTAACTAAAAATATTAGTTGATGATGATGTCTACGCGACGGTTGTCGTGACGACCTTCGCTAGTAGCGTTGTTGTTTTTGTAGGATACGTTGTCGCCGCGGAAGTAAACGATGTCTTCAGACACGCCACGGTCAACAAAGTAGTTTCTTACAGCTTTAGCGCGGTTTTCAGACAATGTTTGGTTGCCAGCACCCCAGCCGCCTACGCTGTCAGCAAAACCTTCAACGTGTACTGTACGTACGCCGCGTGGGTTGTTGAGGATAGTAACGATGGCTTCGTCAAGAGTAGCCATGGTTTCTGGTGTCAAGTCGTATTTGCCAGTGGCAAAGAATACAGAAGAAAGAACAACAGCAGCGCGCTCAACATAGAACATTTCTTCGATGAAGGCGTCAACAGCTACTGGATCGTACATAAGATCTTGAGCTTCTACAACATAAGCTTGAGTAGCGGCAGCCATTTTCATGATGTTGGCTTTGCCTTCAGCTGTGTTAGCAAGGCTGATGATAGCAAATTTAGCACCAGTAGAACGCTTAGCAGCAGCAAAAGCAGCAACAGCGTCTTCACCGATGTTAGAAACACCGTCAGTTACGAAAACTGAAGAACCACGAAGTCCTGGCTCAGACATCATGATGTCTTTAGCGAGGTTTGTGCGACGGCCGTAGATAGCCAAGTCGGTTGGGAGGTCAGCAATAGCTTGACCGTAAGCAGCGCGATCCCACTCGGCCATTTGCACTGGATTGGTGCTGCCAGAAGCGGTGAAAAGAGCGGCAGAGTAATCAAGGCTAGGCATACGATCGTTGATCGCGCCAAGAACAAGTTTAGCTACGCTTGATTTTTGAAGATCAGCTGGGCCGTCCATCATCATGGAACCAGAAATGTCCACAACGAAGGTGAAGCTGTCAACAGCTTTCAAAAGAACAGGGAGGTTTGGGCGGCCAAGAGGTTTGGCAACTGCTGTAACGCTCATTACAGCACCCAATGCCATCGCCAAAGCAGCAATACGAAGTTTTCTCATTGATGTCTCCTAGAAGGTTTATAAAGTTAATAATCTTTTCTGTCCACAACCATACCCCAAATCAACATCAAGGTCAAGCAAAACCATGAAAATAAAAAAGCTCGCACAAAAGTTTTTTTTCGCTTTGGGGCAATAAAAAACAAAAGCTAATATTTTTCTACCAAACTCTCTCTTGAGGTGTCAAGCGAAAACTTGCAAAGAAAGTATAAAAATTTGAATCTTTTTTCTCTTAGAGAAAGATTTGACTGCGTACTAGCGATATAAATTTTGCCTCAAGGTTTAAAAGAGCAAGTCTTTTACTTAAGCTAAATACTTAAAATTTCAACGAAAAAATGACTTTTGCAGGTAAGGTTTTTTTGTATGCGTGTCAATCTTTTGAATAATCGATATTTTTGACAGAGGTCTTAATATTTTGACAAGGCCTTGCTCATAATGGTATATCAAAAAAAAATAAGGAAGAATTTGTACACTATGAAAGAAAAAAATGATAAAAAAGCGTTCTCTTGTCAAGGTAAAGCCTTGGCAAATTTTTTTAACGAGGTCGCTATGCTACAAAAAACACCGCGTTCGGGCTATGCCTTTTTGGGGACGGGCAAAGAGTCTGTCGCTGAACATTCTTTTAAGGCGACAGTTTTTGCCTATGTCCTTGCCACAATGGCCAAGGCAGACATTGCAAAGACTGTCTTTATGTGTCTTTTTCATGATTTGGCAGAGGCCAGAACGGGTGATTTTAATTATGTGAATAAAATGTACAACAATTCTGATGAAGAAAGGGCGCTTAAAGACGCAACAAAGGGAACTGGGCTTGAAGTGCCCTTGCTAGAATTGTGGGCTGAGCTTGACGAAGGTGAGAGCCTTGAAGCAAAACTTGTCGCTGATGCCGACCAGCTTGACATGCTTCTTAGCCTAAAAAAAGAGCTTGATCTTGGAAATGCCCAAGCAAAATTTTGGATAGAAAATACAGTAAAGCGCTTAAAAACAAAGCTCGCAAAAGAATTGGCAGAGGCTATTTTGGCGACGCACCATAGTGAGTGGTGGATTGGGGAAGGTGATGAGAATTGGTGGATTAAGGGGAAGAAGTAGCTTTGTTTTACTTTTGGAGATTTCTTTGAGAGGAAGTTATTGATTCACATTACTTATTTATACATTGTTAGTATCTTATATTGTTGTGTGAGGGGGGATAGGGGAATATGAGGGGAGGATTTTTTTT
>CAYJIB010000056.1:6263-11814 GCA_964370125.1 uncultured Desulfovibrionaceae bacterium | reverse complement strand
GCCTGCTCTGTTGAGGGGGAATACAAGGTTTGGGCCTTGGAAAAGGCAATGGCGACAGAAAAGTCCAAAAAACCTTCTCGGCAACTAAACCTTTTTCATGCTTAGCGACTTTTGCGTTAAAAACTTCTCGTAACTCAATAAAAGATACCTTACTATTAAAATAAAGTAATGTGACAAGATAAACTTCTCCAAAAGTTCAGCAAAAAACCTACTTATTTTTCAAAAAACTCTTTGGCGTATTCAACGCTCGCGTTCATTCTTTCTGTTTTTCCGCTAAGGCTTAAAGCCATAAAGTTTTCATCGGGAACATCAAAGGGCGGCTTTATCCCAAAAAAATTGGCAGGCCTGTAGCCAAACTTTGGATAATACTTTTCGCTCCCCAAAACAACGACTATATCATAGCCCAAGTCTTTGGCTATCTCATGGCCTTTTTGAATAAGAGCAGAGCCAATGCCCTTTCTTTGAAAGCCTGGAAGCACCGAAAGTGGCGCAAGAGCAAGGCCGACAATGTCGCCAATACGAAGCTTTGTGAACAAGATATGTCCAATTATTTCAGCGTTTTCTTCAGCCACAAGAGAAAGTTCTTGTACAAAAGCAGGACTTTTCCTAAGTCTTGCGACAAGCTCATGCTCGGCACCGTCTGTATGCTCTGCACCTTGGAAAGCTGTTTGTATGAGTGTCTCTACAGTGCTGTAATCTTTGCTTTCTTCTTGTCTGATTTGCATCGGGCTTCCTTTGGTGGGGTTTGCTTAGAATCTTTTGCTATCGATCCCGAAAGTGACCAAATGACTCCCTACACATTTTCCCATTTTTCTGTCGGGAGCCACTGGCGGATAACTCTTTCAAATTCTTTAAGTACGATAGGTTTTGACAAATAATCGTTCATCCCTGCATTAGAAAAGAGTGAGCGTACATCGCCCACAGCATTGGCTGTTAGCGCAACAATAGGCAAGACTTTAAAATATTCATCACGCAAAGAGCGGATAAGAATAGTTGCCTCGACACCGTCCATCTTGGGCATCATGTGATCCATAAAGACCATGTCGTACTTTGTTGTCTGAAGCACGTCAAGAGCTTCTTCACCAGACAAGACCGTATCGACCGTCGCTCCGTATTCTTCAAAGATACTTTGAGCGACAATCAGGTTAACGGTATTGTCATCTACCACCAAGAAGCGGGAATTCTTTAGGGCTATGCCATAACGGGTTTCGTCTTCGGGTCTGTTGCCAAGAGGGGTATTGTTGCCCTCAAGTAAGCGAGCAAGAACAATAGCGGTGAGAGGTGCATAAGCGACGATAACATTTGGTGAAACATCTTTGCTTTCAAAAAACTTTCTCGACAAGGCGACAACATTGACATTGGGAATGACGCTCGCGTCAAAATCTTTTAAGGTTTGATGGTCAATAAAAAGATGCGTGCACTGCGAGAGGTCATAATCATAAAGTGGACATCTTTCAACACGATCCTCGAGCAAAAAGTCGTCAGCGCCTTCTTCAGTAAGTGTCGCTTTGTACTCTAAAAGTACTGTGTCGACGCCAATAGATTCAAATTTATTCCACAAACTTTCTGCTCTGTCGATGCTTTTTAGGTAAATCCCTACCTTGTAGTTGTGCGGATTGCCTTTGGCAAGAAGCGGGGTAGCCTCACTGACAGCTTGTGGCACCTCAAAAGAAAAACACGAACCCTTCCCATAGGTGCTCTGCACTGAAATAGAGCCGCCCATCTGCTCAAGAAGCCTTTTTACAATGGCAAGGCCAAGGCCTGTACCTTCGATATTTCTGTTTCTCTTGGTATCCACTTGTGAGAAATTTTGGAAAAGCAAATGCAAGTCTTCTTGCTTAATGCCTATGCCTGTGTCTTCAATGCTGGCCTTAAAAATCACAAGCTCATCATCGCTCCCCATGCGTACAGCTTGTAGGGCAAGTTTAATATAGCCTTTTTCAGTAAATTTAAGTGCATTTGTCAAAAGATTGATCAAGATCTGCTTTAAGCGGGTGCTGTCGCCAATTAAGATGCTTGGCATATCATGGCGGTCTTCGATAAGAAAATCGATGCCTTTTTCGCCAAGACGCACATTGATAAGGGTGGCTATGTCGTTAATAAAAGATTCAAGATAATAAGGCTCGGGGATAATTTCTAAGGCGCCAGCTTCAATTTTTGAAAGGTCTAAGATGTCGTTAATAATGGTGAGCAAAGAATTTGCGGCCGACTTGATGCTTTGTAAGCATTCAAGGGTTTGGCCTTGGGGTTTTTGACGAATAGCGATGTCTGACATGCCAATAATGGCGTTCATGGGTGTACGTATTTCGTGGCTGACATTGGCTAAGAAGTCGTTCTTTGTTCTGTTGGCAAGTTCTGCGGCTTCTAAATGGCGCTGTTCGGTAATGTCTGTGTAAAAACCTTCTAAAACATAGGGCAAACCGTCTTTAAATTCGACAACTCTGCTTCTCTCCCAAATCCATTTTACCGTGCCGTCTCGCATAACAATTCGAAAGCTTGTCTCAAGAGGCAGACCGACATTTAAAGTCTTTTCATTTACCTCTGCCAATTCTTCAAGATCGTCAGGGTGAATCATGTCAAAGAACTTTAAGGCATTGTTGTTCATAAGCTCTTCGGGGCTATAGCCTGTAAGGGCATAGCTCCCTTCGCTGACAAAGGTAAAGGTATAATTTGGCGGATCGTTTAAGCATTGATAGACCATGCCCGGCAAATTGGCCATGAGCTGTTCCATGCGTTTTTTGTTTGTATCAAGTTCTTGAAAAGCAAGGGCACGCCTTACAGATTCCATTGAAAGGGCAATAAAATCTGCAAGAGAAGAGGCGAAATTTTGCTCTGCTATACTCCAGGCCTCTTTATAGAAACGCTCAATACACACAACACCTATAAGAACGCCCTCAATGCGAATGGGGGCGTCAAGTAAAGAATAAACCTTGGTGTCGTAATGTTCATTGATAGATTGCAAGACATTGTCTTTTGAAATATCGTCAATAACAATAACGCGCTCAACCGCAAGCTCATTCACATATTCTTCAAAACTTTCGGTATAAAAATCATCTTGCTGCAAAACTATAAGCTCTTCACTGGTGCAACTGGCGATGTTTTCAAGGTATTTCTTTTCAAAATTGATTTCCCAAACACCAATGCGCACGTTTTTGAGTGCGCGGCAGCCTTCTTTTACAATAATTGCGGCAGATTCGCTTAAGTTGCCGGCTGACAATACCGCCGACTTGGTAATTCTTGCGAGCGCACGGCTCAAATCGTGCTCATTGTTTCTTGGCTGCCTATTATTTGTATCTTGCATTGTATTCTCACAATTTTTTTGTGGGTAAAGTTTAAGCTTTATGAAGTTACACATCTACGTGATATCTGATTATTTCAAGTTCTTCAGGAAAGGACACATTGACCTTTTCGTCTACTTTTGGTAAGTTTTTATAAAATGATTATTGCAAGACAATATACCATCCTTGTAGAGATTTCAACAGTTTTTTTTGGAAAAAGCGAAACAGTGAAGGCCTGAAAGACTAAAAAATATCACAAAGTCTATTAAAATTGTTACAACAGCAATTTTTAAACCGTATACATTTTTATAAGAGGATGAAAATTATGAAGCATGTACTTATTATCGGTGCAGGGGGAGTGGGTTCTGTTGTGGCGCATAAATGTGCTCAAGTCCCTGAAGTATTTGAACGTATCACCCTGGCAAGTCGCACAGTCTCAAAGTGTGAAGCTATTGCTGCAGAGGTAAAAAAACGCACGGGCCGTCACATAGACACCTTTGCCGTTGATGCCGATAATGTGCCAGAGCTTTCTGCCTTAATCAAAAAAGTCAAGCCAGACCTTGTTATGAATATTGCCTTGCCCTATCAAGATCTCACCATCATGGACGCTTGTCTTGAATGCGGTGTTGATTATCTAGATACTGCCAATTATGAACCGCCAGACACAGCAAAATTTGAATACAAATGGCAATGGGCCTATCAAGAACGCTTTCAAAAAGCTGGGCTCATGGCTCTTCTCGGCTCGGGTTTTGACCCTGGAGTGACCAATGTTTTTGCCGCCTATGCCCAAAAGCATTATTTTGACGAAATCCATGTTCTTGATATTATTGACTGCAATGCCGGCGATCACGGACAGCCCTTTGCCACAAATTTTAATCCAGAAATCAATATCCGTGAAGTCACAGCCCGTGGCCGTTATTGGGAAAGAGGCGAATGGGTAGAAACAGACCCCCTTTCTTGGTCAATGGACATGGACTTTCCTGAAGGCATTGGCAAGAAAAAATGTTTCCTCATGTACCATGAAGAGCTTGAATCCTTGGTGCTCAATATCAAAGGCTTAAAACGTGCCCGTTTTTGGATGACTTTTTCTGAAAATTATCTTAACCACTTAAAAGTGCTCGGTAATGTGGGCATGATAGGTATTGAGCCAGTTGAATACAAGGGCCAGCAAATTGTGCCCATTCAATTTCTTGCGCATATGCTGCCTGATCCTGCCTCGCTTGGTCCGCTCACCAAGGGCAAGACCTGTATTGGCAATGTGATGCAGGGCATAAAGGACGGGAAAGAACGTGAAGTCTATATTTACAATGTATGTGACCACGAAGCTTGTTATAGTGAAGTTGGTTCGCAGGCTATTTCCTATACGACAGGTGTTCCTGCGATGATCGGAGCGATGATGATGCTTAAAGGCTTGTGGAAAAAGAGCGGCGTGTGGAATATGGAGCAACTTGACCCAGATCCCTTTATGGAGGCGCTGAACAAGCACGGCTTGCCTTGGGCTGTAGAGGAAAGAAAGTAGTTTATTGAAAAGTTCGCTTGCCTTGCTTTTTTGTGATGTAATGCCTATGTATAAAGAAGGATAAGATTGTGAAAACTCGCATCAAAGCTTGGGAAGACCTTGACATTACCGATGATTTTGTTTTTTCAAAGTTCATGAGCGACGAGGCCACCTGTAAAAAGGTGCTTGAGATTTTGCTCCCTTTTAAGGTTGGTGATATTGAATATGTCGAATACCAAAAGACAATAGATGTCGCGTATTTGTCTAAAAGCGTACGCCTTGATGTGTACGCCAAAGACGAAGACAAGGTCTACAATATTGAAATGCAAGTCGGCAAAGAGCAAGCTCTTGCTAAACGTTGCCGTTACTATGAGGCGGGTATTGACTTTGATATGCTTGAAAAAGGGGCGAGTTATAGAGAGCTAAAAGACAGCTTCGTCATCTTTATTTGTACTTTTGACCCTTTTGGCAAAAATTTGCCCTGCTATAGCTTCAAAAATATGTGTAAGGAAGATCCGACACTGCCTTTGAATGATGGAAGACACATCATTTTCTTTAATACAAGAGCCTATCAAAGCGAAGAAGATGCTTCAAGGCGCAACTTCTTAGCCTTTGTAGGCGAGGGTGAAGTCAAAGACGGCTTCATCAAGGCTTTTTCAGAAAGAATTAACGATATCAAAAACAATGTCAAATGGAGGAAAGACTATATGAACTTGGCTCTTAAATTCCAGGACGCAAGGCATGAAGGCAAGATTGAAGGCAAGATTGAAGGCAA
>CAYJIB010000056.1:3520-6163 GCA_964370125.1 uncultured Desulfovibrionaceae bacterium | reverse complement strand
TTAAATTCCAGGACGCAAGGCATGAAGGCAAGATTGAAGGCAAGATTGAAGGCAAGATTGAAGGCAAGATTGAAGGCAAAATTGAGGGCAAAATTGAGGGCAAAATTGAGGGCAAAATCGAAGAACAATTAAAAATCGCCACAAATCTGCTTGGCCTTCTTGATGATGAAACAATTGCTCAGATAACCGACCTAAGCGTTGAAGAAGTCAAGGCTCTGGGTAAGAATAAAGACGAGCAAGATCACCGACTTCAATGACTTTCTTTTCTTGCCTGAAGGAACAATGTCAAATGGAGGAAAGACTATATGAACTTGGCTCTTAAATTCCAAGACGCAAGATATGAAGGCAAGATTGAAGGCAAAATTGAAGGCAAAATTGAAGGCAAGATTGAAGAACAATTGAAAATCGCCACAAATCTTCTTGGCCTTTTTGATGATGAAACAATTGCCCAGATAGCTGACCTAAGCGTTGAAGAAGTCAAGGCATTACGAAAAGATAAAGACGAGAAAAAACAGTAAAAGAGAACGATGACAAAATCCATGCAAATTCCCTTTCCCATAGAAAAATTTCCTTCACCCTGTTTTGTGCTTGACGATGCAGCTTTGCGACGCAATGTGGCCTTGCTCAACACCGTTCAAGAACGCACAGGAGCAAAAATCTTACTCGCGCTCAAGGGCTTTGCCTTATGGGACGCCTTTCCCTTGGTTTCTCGAGCCTTCAAAGAAGAAGGTGGGAGTGGTGCCCTGTATGGTTGTTGTGCTTCATCACCCCACGAAGCCCGCCTTGCCCGCACTCGTTTTGGCGGAGAAGTTCATGCCTTTGCCGCAGCTTTTTCTGACGAAGACATGGACGATTTGCTGCAAATAGCCGATCATATAGTCTTTAACTCATTTGCGCAGGCCAAGAGATTTATCCCAAAAATTCATGAATATGTTCAACAAACTGGTCGTCATATAGATATAGGCTTAAGGCTTAATCCCGAACACTCAGAAGGGGCTGTCGATATTTACAATCCTTGCGCTAAGGGTTCACGCCTTGGTGTGCGACATAAAGACTTTGATGCCGATTTTGCTAAGGAACATTTTGATGGGCTGCATATGCATACCCTTTGCCAACAAGGTGCAGAGGCTCTAATTCGCACAGTAGACGCTCTTGAACGTTCTTTTGGCGATATCTTGCCAAACATGTCTTGGCTCAATCTTGGTGGAGGACATCACATAACTCGTAAAGATTATGACATTGACGCCCTGTGCGCCTTGCTTATTCGCTTGCGTAATAGTTATGGAGTGCAGGTTTATTTAGAGCCTGGTGAGGCCGTTGGACTAAACGCCGGTTGGCTTGTGGCAACAGTGCTTGACATTGTGCAGGCAGACATGCCCATCGCTATTTTGGATACTTCAGCCAGCGCCCATATGCCCGATGTTTTAGAGATGCCTTACCGTCCAGACATTATCGGAAGCGGCCTGCCGCTTGAAAAGGCGCATTCTTACCGCCTTGCTGGCAAGTCTTGCCTTGCCGGTGATGTTATTGGTGAATATTCTTTTGACGCGCCTCTTGAAATTGGCGATCGTCTGGCCTTTACCGATATGGCTATTTATAGCATGGTAAAAACCACAACCTTTAACGGCCTCGCCCTGCCTTCGATTGCAAGGTGGGATGCTGATACACAAAATATAAAAATAGTCCGCACCTTTGGTTATGAAGACTTTGAAGGACGTTTATCGTGAAAAATCCTGCTGTTTCTGTTATTATGGCTGTGTACAATAGAGAAGAATATCTCGAAGAATGTGTGCGCTCTATCTTAGATCAAAGCTTTACAGACTTTGAATTTGTGATTGTCAATGACGCTTCCACAGATCCAAAAGTTGCAACAACACTTGACCGTCTTGCCAAAGAAGACTCACGCATTCGTATTCTTACCAATGAAGAAAATAAAGAACGCTCATATTCACGCAACAGGGCTTTACACGCCGCCAAAGCCCCTTATGTTGCCGTTATGGATTCAGATGACGTGGCTTTTCCAGAGCGCCTAGCCAAGCAATACGCTTTTATGCAGGCCTATCCTCATGTTACGGTCTGTGCATCACAAGAAGAGGATTACGTTAGAAAAAAAGCTCATTTTACACCACGCACGAATGACGATATTCGCGCGAATACCTTTTTTGGTTGCAGTATTTGTCATTCCGCAGTGCTTTTCCGCAAAGAGCCTGTCATGCAATATACCCAAGGTTATGATGAAAGCGCAATCCTTGCAGAAGATTATGACCTTTGGGTACGCCTTAGCCTGCACTCGGATGTGTATTTTCACACCCTGCCAGATATGCTCATGCGTATACGCAGAGGCTCTTCACGCCATAAAAACAAAACCTTAAAGGTTTCACATGTTCAGCAAGAAGAATTAGACAAAGGCCAATCTCTTACCCTTGCAAAGATTCATTCACGCCTTTATGCGCAACTAGGTATTGAAGAGCCAAATCTTGTGCTACATAAACTCTTGAGCCAAGGGAAAAGATGTCAAGACAGCAACAGCCTGCATGAATGCGGAAAATGGATGCACAAGGTGCTTGAAGCCAACGAAAAACACGCTGTTTATAACAAAGAAGCCTTTGCCAAGGCCTTTTTAGAGCGTTGGGGGAAAATGTG
>CAYJIB010000056.1:420-3420 GCA_964370125.1 uncultured Desulfovibrionaceae bacterium | reverse complement strand
TTTATAACAAAGAAGCCTTTGCCAAGGCCTTTTTAGAGCGTTGGGGGAAAATGTGCTACAAATCTTTAACAAAGCTCCCTTCTGCGTGGAATATTTATAAAATTTATCGGCCTAAAACTATTCCTTTGCCTTACATCATATTACAAACTTTACAGACAAGCATTAAAAAGCGCCTCTACACGATACAAAGGCGTTTTCAAAAAAAACAGTAACATTATGAAAAGAATTATTTCACGAGAACAATATGATACCCGCTATTTCTGTTATTATGGCTGTGTACAATAGAGAAGAATATCTCGAAGAATGTGTGCGCTCTATCTTAGATCAAAGCTTTACAGACTTTGAATTTGTGATTGTCAATGACGCTTCCACAGATCCAAAAGTTGCAACAACACTTGACCGTCTTGCCAAAGAAGACTCACGCATTCGAGTGCTCACTAATGAAGAAAATAAAGAGCGCACATATTCACGTAATCGAGCTATTCATGCCGCAAAAGCGCCCTATGTCGCCGTCATGGATTCTGACGACGTGGCTTTTCCTGAACGCCTAGCCAAACAATATGCCTTTATGGAGGCCAACCCCCACGTGACCTTGTGTGCTGCTCAACAAGAAGGCTATGAAAATCGCAAGGCTATTTCTTTGCCTTGTACAGATGCTGACATCCGTGCAAATAATTTCTTTAGCTGCAATATTAGCCATTCAACAGTATTTTTTCGTAAAGAACCTTTTATGGCCTATACACAGGGCTATGATGAAAATATAAGGCTTTGTGAAGATTACGAGTTGTGGGTGCGCCTTTGTTTCCATAAAGATGTACATATTTATGCCCTCCCTGATATTCTTGTCCGTATGCGCAAATATCCATCACGTTTCGTTAATGAGCTAGCAATACAAGACTATGGGCAAATACAAGAAGTGAGTGATGAGCAGGCCAATGTTCTTGCCTCGGTTTACACCAGACTCTATACGCAGCTGGGCATTGACAAGCCAAAATTAGCAGTGCACGCGCATATAAGTCAAGCCAAAAGTTGCAAAGATGCTGAAACATTACACGAATGCGGAAAATGGATGTGCAAGGTGCTTGAAGCCAACGAAAAACACGCTATTTATAACAAAGAAGCCTTTGCCAAGGCCTTTTTAGAGCGCTGGGTAAAGATGTGTTATAAATCACTCATAAAAGTTCCTGCAGCTTGGAGCATTTATTCGCTCTACCGCCCAAAGCCAGTGCCTTTAAGCTATCTGGTGTTTAAAAATGCCCTAAGAAGCATAAGAAGGCGCGTTTATGCTCTTAAAAAAAGAATGGATAAGACCTAAGCCAAGAAAGTGTTGACCTTTTGTTGCAAACAAAATTTTATTGCCTCATTCCAAGCAAGTATTTTTTCTTAAAAGTGCTTGCTTCTTTTTTGTCTTGATGGTAATTTGCCACGAGGGCAGTGGTAGAAAAAGGTTTCTGCCATTTTTTAGAACCATTAACTGCAAAGACAGAGGATGTCATGGATATTTTTGACCCCGCCGAATTATGGGACAGAGAAACAATTGAAAAAGCACAAGTAGAAAGAATCAAGACAAGCATTGCGCAAGCCATGAAGTCGCCTTTCTATGCGGAGCGTTTTCGCGAAGCGAACATCACCCCGGACACCATTAAGAGCGTTGACGATATTCGCCGTATCCCTTTCACATATAAAAACGATTTGCGTGGTCAATATCCTTATGGCGTGGCGGCGGTTTCCCGTGACGAATTTGTGCGTATGCACTGTTCAAGCGGCACAACAGGAACACCCGTCGCCATTTGTCACACACAAAAAGATATAAATACTTGGGCAAGTCTTATGGCTCGTTGCCTCCATATGGTCGGTCTTCGTAAGACAGATGTCTTCCAAAATATGTCTGGCTATGGTCTCTTTACTGGTGGCCTTGGTTTTCACTATGGCGCAGAGCACCTTGGCTGTATGACGATTCCTGCTGGAGCGGGAAACACCAAACGCCAGCTCAAACTCATCAGAGATTTTCAAACAACGGGCATTCATATCTTGCCATCATATGCCTTGCATCTTGGCGCAAGCCTTCAAGCAGAGGGTGAAAATCCAAGAGACCTTCCTGTGCGCATAGCCGCTGTTGGTGCAGAACCGCACACCGAGGCAACTCGCCGCCGTATTGAAGAATTCTTTGATATAAAGGTCTACAATTCTTATGGCCTGTCCGAAATGAACGGACCTGGCGTAGCCTTTGAATGCCAAGAACAAAATGGCCTGCATGTATGGGAAGACGCCTATCTTATTGAGATTATCGACCCAGAGACAGGTGAACCTGTTCCAGAGGGTGAGCAGGGTGAACTCGTGATGACCACGCTTACTCGTGAGGGAATGCCTATCTTCCGTTATCGCACTCGTGATCTCACTCGCTTCTTGCCAGAGCCTTGTCCTTGTGGCAGAAAGCATCGTCGCATCGATCGCATTGCTGCTCGTTCTGATGATATGATTATTTTGAAGGGCGTAAACATTTACCCAATGCAGATTGAAAGTGTTTTGCGCACATTTAAGGAAGTTGGTGAAAACTACCTTATCGTTCTTGAGCATGACGGTTTGCTCGATAGCATGACCGTAAAAGTTGAAATCCAGCCAGAGCATTTTGTTGAAGATATGCGTGTACTTCAAGGCTTGCAGGGCAATATTGCCCGCTCTTTGCGTGATGAAATCCTTGTTACGCCAAAGGTTGACTTGGTGCAGGCAAACAGCCTTCCTCGTTCAGAGGGCAAAGCAAAATATGTGCAGGATTTGCGAGACAATTCGTAGTTTGCACCTTTATATACCAAAAAAAGGGAGGCTTTTTGCCTCCCTTTTAACATTTGGCCGCTCATTTGGCAGTAGTATGTAAATGGAAGCAAGTTCCATTTACCTGCCTGCATTCGCTCAAAGCCTGCTACCGCAGGCGACTGCCGTCTTCTTTTGGCCGCTCATTTGGCAGTAGTATGTAAATGGAAGCAAGTTCCATTTACCTGC
>CAYJIB010000056.1:0-320 GCA_964370125.1 uncultured Desulfovibrionaceae bacterium | reverse complement strand
CTGCATTCGCTCAAAGCCTGCTACCGCAGGCGACTGCCGTCGGCTATAAGGAAATTTTGTAATTTCAATCACCTGAGCAGGCGGCAGCCTGCGGTGTTCTTTGTTCCAGCCTTGGCCAAAGAACAGCTTTCACCAATTCAAATCACCTTCAATGTATGCTTATTAGGGTTTCCAAAGGGGATTATCCCCTTTGGCCGCCGGAGGCATTGCCTTTTGCCGCCGAAGGCATTGCTTTCTGTCTTTCTGCTATTTGCTCATACTTGTGATAAAATCTTTATTTGATTTTGTGTTGCGCATTTTGTCGAGCAGGAATTCCATGC
>CAYJIB010000055.1:8028-11999 GCA_964370125.1 uncultured Desulfovibrionaceae bacterium | reverse complement strand
GCCGAAAGTAAATTTCGGCTGGTCGTCTGCCTGCTCCGCTGCGCGGCTCGCCCACCTCCTGTGGGCTACCGCGAGCTGCTGCCGTCGGCTATAAGGAAGGCCTTTTGCCTCCCCCTCAACAGAGCAGGCGGTAGCCTGCGGCAGTCATCTCCCTCGCTTTGTTCGAAGAGAGGCTTTTGTGCTTGGACTAAGTTTCACTATACACTTACTGGGGTTTCCAAAGGGGATCATCCCCTTTGGTCGCCGAAGGCATTGCTTTCTGCCTTTCACCGCCGGAGGCATTGCCTTTAAGCCTTTTCTCCAAAAATCTTTTCGAGTTCATTTGCGAAGGCTTCGAGTTGTGCTTCTTCGATGATGAGGGCTGGTAAGAGGCGCAGGGTTGTTTCGTGTGCGAGGTTGAGGATAAAGCCTGCTTCTAGGAGCTTTGTCCATACTTCTTTGGCTTTTTCTGGCGGGCAAAGAAGTTCTATGCCGATCATGAGGCCAAGGCCACGCACTTCTTTAATGTATTGCGGGTATTTTTTTGCTATGCCTTCGATTTTTTGTTTGAAGTCTTTACCAAGTCTTGCTGCTCTTTCGCCAAGGCCGTCTCTTTGCATGATTTCAACGGTTTTGTCGGCTACGGCAGAAAGAAGGGAGCTTCCGCCAAAGGTTGTCGCATGGGAGCCTGGCGCAAAGCCTTTTGCGACTTCGTTTGTTGCCATCATGGCGCCCATGGGCAGGCCATTTGCGAGGGCTTTTGCGCAGGAAAAGGCGTCTGGCTGTACAGAGAAATTTTGGAAGCCCCAGGCTTTTCCTGTGCGGTAAAGGCCTGTTTGCACTTCGTCAATGAGGAAGAGAATGTCGTGTTTTTTGCAGAGGGCTTCAATGCCTTTTGCATAGTCTTCTGTCATGGGGCGCACACCTTTTTCGCCTTGGACAACTTCGACTAAGATGGCCGCAGTTTTTGAGCTGATGCGCTCTTCGAGGGCTTTTAAGTCACCAAAGGGGGCAGAGATGAAGCCTTCTGGCATGGGCGCAAAGCCGTCTTGCAGGCGTTCTTGCCCAGTTGCGGCGATTGTGGCGAGGGTGCGGCCGTGGAAGGCGCCTTCGAGGGTGATGATTTCATAGCATTGCGCACGATTTTTTACTTTTTGCATATAGCGTCTAGCCAGCTTGATCAGGGCTTCATTGGCTTCTGCACCAGAATTGCAGAAAAAAGCTTTTTCGGCGTGTGAAGTGTCGAGAAGGCGTTTTGCGAGCCGCAATTGTTCTTCTTGATAGAAGAGATTGCTGACATGAATGAGTTTTTGCGCTTGTTCGCTGATTGTTTGGGCTATTTCTGGGTGACAATGCCCAAGACTTGTGACGGCGATGCCTGAAAGCAGGTCAATGTATTCTTTTCCATCGGCGTCCCACAGTATATTTCCTTGCCCTTTGACACAGCTAAGGGGATAACGTCCATAGGTGTTAAAGAGCAGATGTTGTTCTTCTTCTTTGAATTTTTGCAAAGAGGGGCTTGTGTTTGACATGGTCTTTCCTTGTGGTCTTTTATGGTGGTGAAAGATTGCTAAATTCTTGAAGGAAGGATACTTGAGAGGGTGAAACTTTGTCAAGTCAAAGGCTTGAGGGTAAGTGTCATCAAAGTAAAGCCTTCGGCATAATTCCAAGTAGTGAAGAATGAGTAATTACGCAAATGGACAGCAGAGCATCCATTGCATTTATCTGCAACAAGCTCCTTCGGAGCAGTACAGATTGGATTGCCACGTCAATTCGCTTCGCTCTTTCCTCGCAATGACTTTCGATACACCATACGTCATTGCGAGGAGACCAGAGGAACGAGGGGCGACGCGGCAATCCACCCAAAAAAGCCTCAAAAAAATGTGGGCTACCATGCTAGTAGGCTACTTGACAAAGGCAAGCATCTTTGCTATCTTGCTTTTTAAGTGATTATTTTCTACACGAAAATCACTGTCTTTTCTGGAAAAAGCACTATTTTCGACAAGTCTTAAAGTCTCTGCTCTTTCTACAGAAAAAAATGTATTACACACATTTCGGGACGAAAATCCCTTTCTTTTGTGGCCTTGTCTTGGCAATCGGCACAAAAAGCCGTATTTTTTTCTATTTTTTCTTTTTACTTTGGAGGACTCTATGGATCAGCAGTTGAACGAAAAGATATGTCAACGTGGACAGGCTTTTTTTTCAAGCATCAGTGGTGAAACACCTTCAGTTTTCAACACTGGCGCGTGGATTGGAAAAGTCATGGATTGGGCAATGAAAAATGAAGACTTCAAAGTGCAACTTTTCCGCTTTGTAGACGTTTTGCCCTATCTTACCACACCAGATTCTCTTGTTCGCCATATCAAAGAATATTTCTCTGGCTCTGACACAGAAATCCCCGCCGTACTTCGCTGGGGCGCAGGCAATGTCGGCATTGGCGGTAACTTCACAGCAAAGCTTATGGGTTCAACCATTCGCAAAAGTATTGAAGGTATGGCCCGCCAATTCATCATCGGCGAAATCGCCAAAGAAGCCGTAAGCGGCATCGAAAAAATCCGCAAAGACGGCTTTACCTTTACTGTTGACCTTCTTGGAGAAGCCTCTGTTAACGAACTCGAATGTGACGAATACGCAAATGGCTATCACGAAATCTTAGACGCCCTTGCTATCGCACAACAAAAATGGGCTCCGCTCCCGGGGACTGGCGATGACAAAGAACTTGATTGGGGTTCAACGCCCATCCTTAATGTGTCTATCAAGCCTTCTGCCCTTTATTCTCAAGCGAGAACAGCCGATATTCAAGGCTCTGTTGACAAAATCCTCGAGCGTTTGATTCCTATTTACCGCAAAATCGTTGCCGCAAAAGGTTATTTGTGCATCGATATCGAACAGCTTTCTTACAAAGAAATCACCCTAGAGCTCTTCAAAGCCCTTCGCTCGCACCCAGAATTCAGAGATTATCCGCACTTGGCCGTAGTTTTACAAACCTATTTGCGTGAAACCGAGAAAGACTTGGACGAGCTTATCGAATGGTCCAAAAAAGAAGACTTGCCCATCGGAATCCGCCTTGTAAAAGGTGCGTACTGGGATTATGAAACTGTTCTTGCCAAGCAAAATGGCTGGGCCATTCCTGTATGGACTGAAAAGCCAGAATCAGACATCTGCTTTGAAAAATGCACAAGAACGATCCTTGAAAATCACGACAGAATTTACTTTGCTTGCGCCTCGCACAATGTGCGCTCTATCGCCGCCGTTATGGAAATCGCCAAAGAACTTGGTGTGCCCGATTCTCGCTATGAATTCCAAGTCCTCTACGGCATGGCCGAGCCAGTCCGCAAAGGCCTTAAAAATGTAGCCAACCGTGTGCGCCTCTATTGTCCTTATGGTGACCTTATCCCGGGCATGGCCTATCTTGTGCGCCGCTTGCTTGAAAATACCGCAAACGAATCTTTCTTGCGTCAGGGCTTTGCCGAAGGCGCAGAACTCGCTCGCTTGCTTGAAGATCCAAAAATCACCCTCGAACGTGTCCTTGCTGAAAAAGCCGAAAAAGCCAAGAACGCTCCCCCTGTTTGCAAAAAAGGCGGCGCACTCATCAGCAATGAACCCTTGCTTAGCCTTGGAAAGCCCGCCAACAGAGAACGCTTTAAGCAAGCCCTTGCCACTGTTCGTGCAAGATTTGGCGAAAACATTCCTCTCTATATTGACGGCAAAGAAGTCCAAACAGCGGACAAAATCCCCACAACCAACCCTGCTAAGCCTTCTGAAATTGTGGCAAATATCTGCCAAGCGGGCACAGCCGAAATCGATGCCGCCATGGCCGCCGCAACAAAGGCCGCAAAAACATGGTCAAAAGTACCGGCCGCAGAGCGTTCTGCTATGCTTCTTAAAGTGGCAGAAGTCTGCCGCAAGCACATTTGGGAACTTTCTGCAACGCAAGTGCTCGAAGTGGGCAAGCAATGGGATCAAGCCTATAACGATGTCGCAGAAGGCAT
>CAYJIB010000055.1:0-8018 GCA_964370125.1 uncultured Desulfovibrionaceae bacterium | reverse complement strand
CTTCCTTGAATATTATGCTCGTGACATGGAAAGGCTCGCCACACCACGCAGAATGGGACGCAGCCCAGGCGAATACAATAGCCTCACCTATCAGGCAAGAGGCGTTACAGCCGTTATCGCCCCTTGGAACTTCCCCTTTGCCATAGCCATCGGCATGGCCGCTGGAGCTATTGTTACGGGCAATACCGTCGTCTTTAAGCCAGCCTCTATCGCTTCTCGTGTGGGCTACAATCTTGTTGAGGTCTTCCGTGAAGCCGGCCTTCCTCCTGGTGTGTTTAACTATTGCCCGGGCCGCAGTTCTGTAATGGGCGATTATCTTATTGAACACAAAGACATCAGCATGGTGAGCTTTACTGGTTCAATGGAAGTGGGCCTTCACATTCAAGAAAAAGCCGCAGTTGTTCAGCCTGGTCAAAAAGCGTGTAAACGTGTGATCGCCGAAATGGGCGGTAAGAACGCTATTATTATTGATGATGACGCTGACCTTGATGAAGCCGTAAGCAAAGTCATCAATTCTGCCTTTGCCTTCCAAGGTCAAAAATGTTCTGCTTGTTCACGCCTTGTCGTGCTTGACGCCATTTATGACCGCTTTGTTAACCGCCTTGTAGAAGCTGTTAAGACCTTAAAAATCGGTCCTGCAGAAGATTCTGCCAACTACATGGGCCCTGTCGCTGATGCAAGCTGTCAAAAAAGCATTTTGGAATACATCAAGATCGCCGAAGAAGAAGGCACAATCCTTCTTAAACGCACCGACATTCCAGAAGAAGGCTGCTATGTACCTTTGACCATCGTTGCTGACATCAAGCCGCATCACCGCATTGCACAAGAAGAAATCTTCGGGCCTGTCCTTGCGATCATGCGTGCAAAGAGCTTTGATGAAGCCATTGAAATCGCCAACAGCACCCGCTTTGCCTTGACAGGTGCGGTCTTCTCAAGAAGCCCAGCGCACCTTGAGAAAGCTCGTGAAGAGTTTAATGTGGGTAACCTTTACCTTAATGGCGGCTCAACAGGCGCTATGGTTGAGCGTCAGCCTTTTGGTGGCTTTGCTATGTCTGGCCTTGGTTCAAAGACCGGTGGTCCTGATTATCTCTTGCAATTTATGGATCCAAAAGTGGTGACTGAAAACACCATGCGTCGTGGCTTTACTCCTATTGAAGAGGACGACGACTGGTTCTAGGCAGCACCACACAAGCGTCTTTTTGCTTCTTTCTTCTTCAGGTTTCGCGGGCTTTTTCGGTCATTTATGTCTGTATAAACTCCTCAAAGCCCGCTCGCCTTCATTGAAAGAACTCAAAAATCCATCTTGTGTTGATACTGCCTCGGAAAATACTGATTGAAGGCCTTTTCCTGAAAGCATTGGCAAAAGAGCGTGCCAAAGACCTTTTTGGCACGCTCTTAATAAAAAACACATTGTTTTCATTTTATATTTTTAAAAAAATACGACCACTGCACAATTCCAAAAATTGGCAAAATACATGGACTGCTTCGCTGTGCTCGCAGTGACAAGAATAGAGCGCACAGCAACGACGCAGGGCATCTCGTTAGCGGCATTTTTCGCAGTGGCATACCTTGTATTTGAGCGTCCCGTGTCTGCCCAGTTTGTCATTGCGAGAAGAGCCGAGGAACGTGGGGCGACGCGGCAATCCATGCCTTTCTGCTTTTGTCTGCAACAAGCTCCTTTGGAGCAATGCAGACTGGACAGCAGAGCATCCATTCAACTTATATTTTTCTCGCTTCAAAATTTTCACACTGCTTTTTTTCTTGTCTTTTGAGGGGAAATAGTGTATAAAGGTAGCACGATGAGCAATTCTTCGCTTCATCTTGTCACATAATTGGTCTTAGATTCTAGGCATAAAGCCTTTTTCCAGTAGTAAACAATAGAAATATCTCCAGTGTTTTGCTAAAAACATTCTACTTTTTGTTTTTTGCTTCTGGAAAGCACCTCACCTTGTAATTTTGGAGGAATGTTATGCGTTTTACTCGTTTTCTTCGTTCAACATGGATTCTTGCCGCTTTGCTTATGATTCCTTTCACTGGCTTTGCCGCAGAAACCATTAAGATTGGCCTTATGGCTCCAATCGTTGGACCTTGGGCTTCTGAAGGGCAAGATATGCAACGTGTTGTGTCTTTGCTTGTTGATGAAGTCAACGCAAAAGGCGGCATCAAAGGTCGTCCTGTTGAGCTTATCATCGAAGACGATGCCGGTGACCCACGCACAGCCGCTCTTGCCGCACAAAAACTCGTCTCTTCAGACGTTATCGCTATCATCGGCACCTACGGCTCTGCTGTTACCGAAGCTTCACAAAGCATCATCGACGAAGCCGAAGTCTTGCAAATCGCCAACGGCTCTACTTCTGTTCGCCTCACAGAAAAAGGCCTTCCGCTCTTTTTCCGCACAAATCCTCGTGACGACACACAAGGTGTTGTAATCGCTGATACCATCAAGAAAAAAGGCTATAAGCGCATTGCCGTACTTCACGACAATTCTTCTTATTCAAAAGGCCTTGCTGACGAAGCCGTTGGCGTACTCAAAAAGAAGTACAACATGGAGCCAGTATTTTATGATGTCATCACCGCTGGTGAGCGTGACTACAGCTCTATCCTCACAAAAGTAAAAGGCGCAAAGCCAGACCTTATCCTCGCTACTGTCTACTATCCAGAAGCAGGTACTCTCTTGCGTCAAAGAGACGAAATGGGTTGGGACGTGCCAATGATGGGCGGCGACTCTGTAAGTAACATCGACCTCGTGAAAATCGCTGGTAAAAAAGCGGCTGAAGGCTATTCTTTCATCAGCCCAACCACCCCAGAAAACTTCACAAGCCCAGAAGCCAAAACCTTCCTCGCAAAATACGAGAAAAAGCACGGCGAATACCCAACTTCCATGTGGGCAGTTCTTGCTGGTGACGGCTTTAACGCTATCGTAGAAGCCCTTGAAAAAGGCGCTGCAGCTGAGCCAAAAGCCATTGCAAAGTATTTCAAAGAAACTTTGAAAGACTATCCTGGCATCACAGGCAAATTCTCTTTTGATAAAAAAGGCGACCGTGTTGGCGATCTCTATCTCTTGCACGTTGTTGACAAAGACGGCAACTTCGTCATTCAACAATAGTTTTAGCTTCTAATTTTTGCAGAAGGCTTTGCACAAGACAGTGTGGAGCCTTCTGTCAAGACAAAGCATTTGTTATTTTTTTTCTGTGCCTAAATGCTCGAGAAGTTTAGGTACAGAAAAAAAGATTAAGCAAAAAACTCAAAGCCTAGCCCAAAAGTTTTTCCACACAAGAAAGGAAAGTCTATGAATGAATTTATCCAACAATGCATCAACGGATTGGCCGTTGGTGGCATCTACGCCCTAGTCGCCCTTGGCTATACTATGGTCTATGGTGTGCTCAAACTCATCAACTTTGCGCACGGCGACCTCTTCACCCTTGGTGCCTATCTTGGCCTTACTCTTTTTGCAACTTATGGCCTGGCTGATATCATGTCGCCGCCCCTAGCCATTGCTTGCGTTATGCTCTTTGTTTTCTTGCTCGTTGCTGTCTTTGGTGTGACGCTTGAGCGCATAGCCTATCGCCCCCTTAGCAAGGCGCATCGACTTTCTGCTGTTGTTTCTGCTCTTGGTGCTTCTATTGTTATCCAAAACGCCATCATGCTTGTTTATGGCGCGCGTTTCTTTGTTTACCCCGAATCAGTTCGCCCCTCTGCGACCATTGATCTTTTTGGCCTCTCAGTGCCTGTTATGCGACTTGGCATCATCGCCTTGTCAATTATCCTTATGCTGGCCCTCTACCTCTTTATTAACCGCACACGCCTTGGCACAGCTATTCGTGCTGTCGCCATTGACCAAGGGGCCGCTCGCCTTATGGGTATCAATGTTACCCGCATTATTTCCTTAGTCTTTCTCATAGGCCCAGGCCTTGGCGGTCTTGCAGGTGTAATGGTGGGTATGTATTATGGCAAAATCGACTTTACCATGGGCTGGGTTTATGGTCTAAAAGCCTTTACCGCCGCTATCTTAGGCGGCATTGGCAATATCCCGGGCGCAATGATTGGCGGCCTGCTTCTTGGTCTTATCGAAGCTCTTGGCTCATCCTACCTCGCCATGGCTTGGAAAGACGCCATCGCCTTTATGGTGCTCATTATTATCTTGATTTTCCGTCCCACTGGCTTGCTCGGTGAAAGGGTGGCTGAAAAGTTATGATGTCTTTTTCTGAAAATACTCGCAAGGCAGGTACATGGATTTTTGCGGTGATCATTGCCATACTCCCTATGCTGCTCAATCGCTATTGGACAGATGTTGGTGTTTCTGTTGGACTTTACGCCCTTTTGGCTTTGTCGCTCAATGTTATCTTAGGTCAGGCAGGCATCTTCCACATGGGTCACGCCGCTTTTTATGCTGTCGGCGCATACGCAACGGCCATTCTTAGCACACAATTTGGCATTCCGATTTTATGGCTTTTGCCTGTGTCGGGCTTAGTTGCTGGTCTTTTTGGTCTCATTGTGGCTCGCCCCATTATCCACCTGCGTGGTGACTATTTGCTTATCGTAACCATCGGTATAGTTGAGATTGTCCGCATTGCGCTTATCAATGACAATTTTGGTGTAACAGGCGGTTCAAACGGGATTTTTGGTATTCCACGCCCCATGCTTTTTGGCGAGCGCATTAAGACAAGTATCCAGTTTTATTATCTTGTTTGGGCTCTTGTGGCTTTTACCGTCATTTTCTTTTCTTTTTTGCGCAATTCACGCTTTGGTCGTGCGCTCAGCTACATCAAAGATGACGACACAGCCGCAGAGGGTTGTGGCGTCAATGTCTCGCACTACAAACTCATCGCCTTTGTACTTGGCGCCTTTTGGGCAGGTATGGCGGGCAATCTCTTTGCCGCAAAAATGACGATTATTTCCCCCTCATCCTTTACTTTTTGGGAATCTGTCCTTGTCTTTGCCATTGTTATCTTGTCAGGCGGCTCGATCATCGGCGTTGTTGTCGGCACTTTCATGCTCATTGCTTTGCCAGAGGTCTTTAGAGACTTTGCCAGCGCAAGAATGCTTGTCTTTGGTCTTGCTATGGTGGTTATGATGATTGTGCGTCCGCAGGGTCTTTTCCCTCCAAAGCCAAGATCCTATAAATTGCCCAAAAAATTTAAAGACTTGCTCCCAGCAAGGGCAAGCGAAAAACAAGAAGATGGCGAGGTGCGCTCATGACAATGCTTTTAGAACTCGATCATGTCAGCAAAATCTTTGGCGGTCTTGTTGCCGTTAATGAAGTGAGCATGCAAATTGAAAAAGGCAGTATTGTTGGCCTTATTGGCCCAAATGGCGCAGGCAAAACTACCGTTTTTAACGTCATTACAGGCAATTACACTCCAGAAAAAGGCGATATTCGCTTTAAGGGGCAAAGCATCGTCAAGAAAAAACCGCACAAGATTGTTGAACTGGGCATTAGCCGTACCTTCCAATCTATACGCCTTTTTTCTACGATGTCTGTGCTTGAAAATGTGCTTTCGGGTTATCATTGTCGTATGAAATCGGGTGTTTTGTCTTCAATGTTTCATACGCCAAGCCAACGCAAAGAAGAAAAAATCGCTATTGAAAAAGCCATGGAAGCTCTTGAATTTGTTGGCCTTGCTGACAGATATAATGACATTGCTACAAGCCTTTCTTACGGTAATCAGCGTCTTTTAGAGATGGCGCGCGCTCTTGTTTCTGGGCCAGAGCTGATTATCTTGGACGAGCCTGCAGGCAGTATGAACGATCCTGAGACCGAGCTTTTGTTGCGCCTTATTTTTTCTATGCGGGACATGGGCATTACTGTTTTGCTTATTGAGCACGATATGGGCCTTGTTATGCGGGCTTGTGAACGTTTATTTGTTTTGGAATATGGGGCACTTATTGCAGAGGGCAATCCTGATGAAGTGCGAAAGAATCCCTTAGTAATCGAGGCCTACCTCGGCAAAGACTGATGTATTGCCTTTTTGCCCTTTGGCGGCATCAGGTGAATTTTGTGAAAGCCTCATGTATGTCTCATACACTTCGTTTCCACAAAATCCGCCTTCCTTGCCAAAGAACAAAAATCCTAATACATCAAACCCTTACACATTCAAGAACAAATTTTGAACTCGCAGCCCTGCGGATAGAAAAAGGCCTAGCTCTGTTAAATTTCAAACAAGTCAAGAATAAATGATAGATAAAAAGGACTTTGTATGTCACATTTTTTAGAAGTAAATAAGCTTTGCACAGGTTATGTCACCGAAGAAGTTTTGCATGAAGTCTCGCTTTATGTTGATGAAGGCGAGATCGTGTCTATTCTTGGCGCAAATGGCGCAGGAAAGACCACAACTTTGTTGAGCATCAGCGGTCTTGTTCGTTCTTGGTCGGGTTCGATCAAGTTTTGCGGCGAAGACATTCACACCCTCTCAAGCAATCAAATTGTCGAGCGCAGGCTCTTGCAATCCCCAGAAGGACGCCGTGTTTTTGGTGTCTTGACCGTGCTTGAAAACTTGCGCCTTGGAGCATTTACCGTTAAAGATCATGCCCTTACCGAAAGAACCCTCCAATGGATTTTCTCGCTCTTCCCACGCCTTGAAGAAAGAAAAGACCAGCTCGCTGGCACACTTTCTGGCGGTGAACAGCAAATGCTCGCCATCGGTCGTGCGCTTATGGGTCAACCACGCCTCTTGCTGCTCGATGAACCTTCACTTGGCCTTGCGCCTATCCTCGTAAGGTCGATTTTTGACACCGTAAGAGAAGTCAACAAACAAGGTGTAACCGTCTTGATTGTTGAACAAAATGCCAAGGCCGCTCTCAAGCTTTGTACACGTGGCTATGTGCTTGAACTTGGTCGTGTGGTCATGGAAGATACAGCCGAAGCCCTTCTCGCCAATCCAAGCGTCCAAGAAGCCTATCTTGGAGTATAAAAACGCATCTCGTATTAACTACATAAAAATAAAGCTGTTCTTGAAAGACGTATCCAAGACCTTGAGTCTGGCAAGGCAATGCTTGCAAGCCATAATCTTGTAGTGGATTGAAAATGCAACTTCTATGGATTGATGAGGTCAATCGTATTGTCTATTGCGTGAAAGACGAAATCATGATTATCATTTCTTGCAAAGGCCATTTCGATTAATCAAAACAATCCATACAAGGCCGTCTCACACCTTGGGCATAAGCCACCAGCCTTCAAATGATTATGTACCACACCAAAGCTGGGCCTTTCGATCAGGGCACAATCGCATTGCGGACAAAAAGTCGTATTTTCTTTATGTCCGATATTCCCTAGGTACACATGATGAAGGCCAGCCCTTTTTGCAATGCGCTTTGCGGCGTGAAGGGTCGCAATGGGCGTTGGCGGCAAGTCTGTACACTGATAATGCGGAAAGAAACGTGAAAAATGTAGGGGCGTATCCTTGCCAAGCTCTGCACATATCCATTCCGCAAGTTCTTGCAAAAGCTCTACACTGTCATTCATCGTCGGTATGAGCAAATTTGTGATTTCTACAATAATCCCAGCATCATTCATCATCTTTACGGCTTCAAGCACAGGCGCAAGCTTCACCCCGCATTGTCTTGCGTAAAAAGCCTCTGACATCGACTTTATATCGACATTGGCCGCATGAATATAGGGCAAGAGAGGCCGCAAGCTTTCTGGATTAATATAAGCCGCCGTCACAAGGCTATTGATATAGGCAGCCTCGCTCACCCTCTTTGCGCAATCAAGCACATATTCTGGCGAAACAAGCGGCTCTGTGTAGGTATAAGAAATAACTTTGAGATTGTGGCGATCCATCAGCGGCACAATGTCTTGCGGATTGAGCGTATTAAAAGGCAATTCAGGCGCAGATTTTTGCGAAATACCGCTATTTTGACAATGTTTACAGCGCAAATTACAGCCAGCAAGGCCAATAGAAAAAGCCCCGCTCGCAGGAAACACATGATACAAAGGCTTTTTTTCAATTGGGTCAATGGCGACAGCGCAAGCCTTGCCATAATTTAGGCTGACTATCTTGCCTTCAACACAAGCCCTC
>CAYJIB010000054.1:8049-12355 GCA_964370125.1 uncultured Desulfovibrionaceae bacterium | reverse complement strand
CTGCGACTCTCTGCTTAAAAGGCAGATACTCTACCTGCTGAGTTAACGACCCTCTTTGGACAAAGTAGGAAATTAAGGCTGCTTTGTCAAGACTTTTTAGCAGACTTTTTTTAATTTTATAAAATTTTATCAAAAACAACTGGTTTTACAATCTTTTTTTAGCAAAAATTCAATCCCTCTCAAGTGAAAAGGTTTAGAAGAATTTGTCAAAGTGTTCTATTTCTTGTTGATGCGAATAGTGTTCTTGGCCAAGGAATAGGCTTGATAGGTTGTGTGTTCAAGCGTACTTAAAATATCAATAAAAATCAGTCCTGTATCTGGATTACAGGTCTCATCGTCAAGGCGTTGCAAATGCGCACGACGAAGCTTGCTCTCCATTGTACGAACGTCTTCAAGCAAGGGCATCACTTCCTTGGCTTTTTGCATATCGTCACTGATAAAAGCCTCAACCGCCAAACGCACCGCATAGCGAGCCTCAGCAAACATATTGTCAAGCTCATGCAAGGCCTCTTGCGAAAAATGCGCGCCCTTTTCTTTTTGAAGGTCATAAAGTCTCAGCATCGCAATGCCGTGATCGCCGATATGCTCTATGTCTCGCGAGACATTGCGACACCAGCGCAAAACCTTTGAGGCGTCATCAGCCAAACCCGCTTGCCAAATCGTATGCACATATTTTCCAATGCTTTTATGCAATATATCAATATGGTGCTCTGTTTGGTCAATGGCCTCCCGTTTTTCCACCTTGCCTTTGAAAAAGAGCTCGTGCAAATCGTCTAACAGATCAAGCACCAACGAGGCCATGTGTCCACATTCATTCTTTACCGCCTCAACGGCAGAAGCGGGCGAAGCCTCAATAAGGTGAACATTAAGATATTTTGGCGCAAAATCGCCGCTTGGCTTGATGTCTGGCAAAATATAACGCACAAAACGAGCAAAAATATTGACAAAGGGCAAGAAAAGCAAGGTATTGCCCACATTAAAGAGGGTGTGGGCATTGGCTATTTGATGACCAATAGAGTCGGACGTTTCTTTGATAAGGCCTGTATAAAAAGGCAGGACCATAGTAAATATTACCACACCGATCACATTAAAGAGTACGTGAACCGCACAAGCTTGCTTTGCCGTTCTTGTGGTGCCAATTGAGGCCAAGACCGCCGTAATTGTCGTGCCGATATTGTCCCCAAGGATAATAGGAATAGCCGCATCAAGGGGAAGTAAGCCCTGCATTCCAAGCGCAATGGTCAAGCCCACTGTCGCCGAGCTTGACTGCACAAGAAGGGTAAGGATTGTGCCAGCAAGGATGCCATACACTGGATTGCTGCTAAACATAAGAAAAATATCTTGACGGTCACGCAAGAAATACATTGAAGATTCCATCGTCTGCATTCCGACAAAGAGCAAGCCAAAGCCTAAAAGACCGCTTCCCAGATATTTTTGCGACTTTGCACGCCCAAAAAAAGACAGAAGCACACCTACAATAATAAACAAATACGCGTAATCTTTTACCTTAATGGCAACAATCTGCCCTGTGATGGTTGTGCCGATATTTGCGCCCATGATAATACCGATAGCTTGATTTAAGCTCATAAGCCCGGCATCAACAAAAGAAACCGTCATAACAGTTGTGGCGCTACTGCTTTGCACAAGCACAGTCGTAAAAGCCCCAAGCAAGACCCCCATGACGCTTGTCTTGGTGAGCGCAGAGATAAGCTGGCGCAATCTGTCACCTGCAAGTAGCTGCAAAGATTCACTAATAAGACGAATGGCAAAGAGAAAAATACCGACGCCGCCTAATAGTTGTATGATAAGTTTTGGACTCATAAGTTTTCCTACATTACAAAAAATCTTTAAATTTTAGCATGTTTGCCAAGGCACAAAATGATACTTACAAATTATAACCGACAGAAAGGGATATGGCAAGACTTTGTTCTGTGATTTGTTCTCAATTTTAGGACTTGCCGAAAAAAAAACTTTAGACTATACAAGAGCCATGTTCGCACCAAAAAATCCTCTTTTGCTCAGCAAAGCACAGCCGCACATTGAAGAAGCCGCACAAAAGATGTTGCAGTTTTTTTCTTCAAAGGGCTATTCTGTGCCTTGTCTTGACGCCAACAGTTCTGGGGCTGATCTTATAGAAGCCGCAAAAGGCAAAGATCTTCTTATCGTGCTTGGCGGTGACGGCACCTTGGTGCATGTCGCCAGAAACACACAAAGCTTAAGTCTCCCCCTCATGCCTTTCAATTTTGGAAGGGTAGGCTTTCTTGCAGAATGGAGTCCAAGCACATGGGAGGAAAATCTTTCTTCTCTTATACAAGGCGAACTTGTCTTGCAAGAACACGCCGGCATTTCATGGGACTATAGCCAAGGCGGCGAAATTTTGCGACAAGGCTTTGCTGTCAATGATATTGTGCTTAGCCGTGGGCAATTAGCCAGGGTTGTGCCTATTAGCCTGTCCTTTAATGGCGAATATGTGGCTTCTGTGCGGAGCGATGGCCTTATTGTCTCAACACCTCTTGGGGCTTCGGGCTACAGTTTTTCAGCCGGGGCTTCGCTTGTGCATCCTTCCCTTGAGGTCTTATGCCTGGCTTCTATTGCGCCTTTGCAGCAGGGTTTTTCCTCCATGATTGTGCCACACGATACACAAATAGAGCTTTGTCTTTCAGAAAATTTACGCTTCGCCGACAAGGATCTTTTTGTAACGGTTGACGGCCAAGAAGGTTTTGAATTTCAAGAAAATGGGCAAATTACTGTTACTTTAGCGAGAAAGGCTTTGCGCTTTGTGTCTTTGAACAAAGACACCTATATTAGTCGCCTGCAAAACAGAAACTTTATCTAAGGTTAAAAAAATATGTCATCATACGAAGTAGTTATCGGGCTTGAGGTGCATGTGCAATTGTCAACGCAGTCAAAATTGTTTTGCGGCTGCTCAACGGCTTTTGGCGCAAAGGCCAACAGCCATGTCTGCCCAGTTTGCACGGGCATGCCGGGCGTTTTGCCTGTAGTGAACGAAAAGGCCGTTGAATACGCTGTGCGTATGGGTCTTGCGACAAATTGCACAATCAACGACAGATCGGTCTTTGCCAGAAAAAACTATTTCTATCCCGACCTGCCCTCTGGTTATCAGATTTCGCAATTTGAAAGGCCCATTTGCGAACACGGCCGTGTTGATATTGAGCTTGGCGACAAGGCGCACAGCATTCGCCTCAACCGCATTCACCTTGAAAATGATGCGGGTAAGAACATTCACTCTGCCGCAGACAAAGCCAGCTATGTTGACCTTAACCGTGCGGGCGTCCCCCTCATTGAAATTGTCTCCGAGCCAGATTTACGCTCATCTGAAGAAGCCGTCGCCTTCTTAAAAGCTCTACACGCCCTCGTCACAGGCCTTGATATCAGCGATGGCAATATGGAAGAAGGTTCTTTTCGCTGTGACGCAAATGTCTCTTTGCGACCAAGGGGGCAAGAAGCCTTTGGCACAAGAGCAGAAATAAAAAACCTCAACTCTTTCCGCAATGTGCAAAGAGCCATTGAGGTAGAAATAATCCGCCAAAGCGATATTTTAGACGATAAAGGCGAGGTCGTCCAAGAAACTCGTCTCTATGATGCCGTAAAAAACACAACCGCTTCCATGCGTGGCAAAGAAGAAGCGCACGATTATCGCTATTTCCCCGATCCAGACCTCATTCCGCTCGTTCTTGACCCTGCAAAAATTCAAGAATGGAAGGAAAATTTGCCCGAACTCCCGCAAGCCAGAAAAAGTCGCTTTTTAAAGGAATTTTCTCTTTCAGATGACGATGCCACGACACTTTTGCAAGAAAAAGCCGTAGCGGATTATTTTGAAGAGGCCGTTAAAGCCTACAATCAGCCAAAGCGCATTGCGCATTTGACCCTTGGCGCGCTTCTTCGCTGGCTCAATCAAGAACAGCTCCCTTTGTCTGCTTGCAAGCTCAGCCCAGAGAATTTTGCCCAGCTCGCTCGTATCCTCGATGAAGGCCTTATCAGCGCAAAAATCGCCAACGATATTTTTGCCGATCTCGCAAAGACTGGCGCTTCCCCTGAGGCCTACGTCAAAGAAAAAGGCCTCTTACAAGTCTCTGACACCTCGGCTATTGACGCCGCTCTTGCTGAAGTCTTAGCCGAAAATCCTGATGAATGCGAGGCTTACCGCAATGGCAAAACCAAGCTTGAAGCCTTCTTTGTAGGACAAGTCATGCGCAAAATGAAAGGAAAGGCGAATCCAAGTCTTGTCATCGAATCCCTCAAAAAACTGACAGGCTGTTGAAAAAGGCAGAAAGGCAATGCCTCC
>CAYJIB010000054.1:0-7949 GCA_964370125.1 uncultured Desulfovibrionaceae bacterium | reverse complement strand
GGCAGAAAGGCAATGCCTCCGGCGGCAAAAGGCAATGCCTCCGGCGGCAAAAGGGACTGAGTCCCTTTTGAAACCCCAATAATGCTAAATTGAGGCTAATTTGAATTGGCAAAAGCCTCTTTTTAGACAATTGTAGGGAAAAGACTTCCGCAGGCTTCCGCCTGCTCTGTTGATTTTGATACAGAACGCTGCCTATAAAACACCATCTGTTTCGTTATCGAAAAAATCAGGCCACTTGCCACCAAACGTACTTCATGCGCCCTTGGGTGGCTGCCACGTCAATTCGCTTCGCTCTTTCCTCTGAATGACTAGGATGGAGCACACGACAGGGGCATGGGGAGCCCTTCGCTGCCTCGTATGTCATTGCGAGGAGCGTAGCGACGTGGCAATCCATGAGGGCATTTCGTAAGCGACATTCCTTGTGGTGGCCTTCGCTATAAGCAACAAAAGTTCTCAAAGTCTTGCGGCTTTTGCGTAAAGGGTGCTTTTAATTTCGCATATAAAATAAATCGTCGGCACTGAAAAATAGAATAAGCTTTTGAAATGGTAACTTTCATTAAAAAAACTCTAAAGCTTAAAGCCCAAAATACCCCTAATCTCTCAAATCTCAATGCCCAAATTCTACATCCCCTAAGCTCACATGCTCTGCGGAGCAGAAACCCCAAGCAAGTCAAGGCCGTTTTGCAAAACAATCCCAACCGCTCTTGCAAGGGCAAGCCTTGCCAAAACAAGGTCTCCGCTTTCTGCCTGTAGCCACGGATTGTTGCCATAGTAGGAATGCAAAAGATGTGCGATTTCTTGCAAATAATGGCTGACATATTGCGGGGCCCATTGTTTTGCCGCCGCAAGTGTTGTGTCAGAAAAACGGTCAAGGGCAGAAATAAGGGCCCTCTCATCGGCTTTATTTAAGAGTGCCAAAACAGCTTTGTCGCTGATTTCTGGTAAGGCGACGCCATTTTCTTTAGCCTTTCGCAAGACAGATTGCACGCGAGCATAGGCGTATTGCACATAATACACAGGATTGTCCATATTGCGCTGCTTAACAAGCTCAATGTCAAAATCAAGGGGACTGTCGCTCTTTCTTGAAAGGAACAAAAAGCGAGCGGCATCAACACCCACATCACGCACAACATCGGCCAAGGTCTCAAATTGCCCTGCACGAGTAGACATGGAGATTTGTTTGCCGTCTTCAAGCAAGTTGACCAGCTGAATAAGCACAACATGAAAATGCTCGTCTGGATTGTGTTCAAGAGCCGCTATAGCCGCCTTCATACGAGGGATATAGCCGTGATGATCAGCGCCCCACACATCAACAAGAATGTCAAAGCCACGCTCAAACTTTTCGGCATGATAGGCAATGTCAGAAGCAAAATAGGTCAAAGAGCCGTCAGACTTTTTAAGCACTCTGTCTTTGTCGTCGCCAAAACGAGTAGCGGCAAACCACAAAGCGCCGTCTTGTTCATAGGCAAGGCCGCTTTGTAAGAGTTTTGCAAAGAGACTGTCTATCGCGCCTTTTTCGACCAAGCTTTTTTCAGAATACCACACATCATGGCGCACTCTAAAATCTTGCAAGTCTTCTTTAATACCGTCAAGAATAGACTTCATGCCGTATTCAAAACAAAAATCCTTGCCTTTTTCGGCTTCCCAGCTTGGCAGATCTGGCTGTTTTTCTAAGAGCTCTTTGGCGATATCAATAATGTACGAACCTTTATAATAATCTTGTGGCCAATCGATTTCTTGTCCGTCAAGCTCGCAAAGGCGAAGCCAAATAGACAGGCCAAGCAAACGCATTTGCAAGCCCGCATCATTGATATAATATTCACAAGCGACCTCATAGCCCGCAAAAGATAAAATACGAGCAAGGGCGTCTCCAACAGCTGCCCCCCGGCCGTGGCCGATATGCAAAGGTCCGGTTGGATTAGCAGACACATATTCTATTTGAACCTTTGTACCAGCGCCGACTGTGTGCGCGCCAAAGCGTTCTTTTTGGCTTTCAATGTCGCTTATGAGTTCGTGCCAAAAAGGCATGGTAAAGGTCACATTAACAAAGCCAGGGCCCGCTACTTCTATACGCTCAATATATTCGGGGGCAAGCTTTTTTAGGCCTTCGGCCATTTTTTCGGCAAGTTCCCTTGGCGCTTTGCCCGCTTCTTTGGCTAAAAGCAAGGCCACATTGCCAGCTAAATCGCCGTGCTTGGCGTCACGAGGGGCTTCGATAACGGCCTTTTGCGGCCAAGCAAAGCCCATGTCTTCGACTGTTTTCTTCCATAAATTTCTGAGGTAATTTTCTGCACGCATGGTTCACCCTTTTGTGTCTTTTAATATCATTAACAGGCAAAAAGTATATACAGATATGTTTAAAAGTAAAGCCAAATAAAAAGAAGAAAAAAACATTTTATACAAAAGAGCTGGCATTTCAGCATATTACAAAAAAATCCCTCTCTCTTGACTTTTTTGTGCTTGATAAAAAAAAGGCTCTGACATAAGCTGAGCTTGCTTTTGAACGGTATTTTTATGCCAAAAGCTTAAGGAACAAAATATTTTTATAGTTATATAAAAACTGGAGGGACTCTATGTCTGCTGAAAACCCTGAACGCAATTTAGCCTTTGACCTTGTAAGAGTGACAGAAAGTGCAGCCCTTGCCTCTGCTCGTTGGCTTGGTCGTGGAGACAAAAACGCCGGCGACAATGCGGCCGTTAAGGCCATGCGCCTTTCTTTTAACTCTTTGCCCATTAACGGCACAATCATTTGCGGTGAGGGCGAAAAAGACGAAGCCCCCATGCTTTACATTGGCGAAGAATTGGGACTTGGCGGAATGCCTATTGACATTGCGGTTGACCCTGTAGAAGGCACAAGCCTCTTAGCCTATGGTCGCCCAAACGCAATTTCTGTCATCGGGGCAGCCCCAAAGGGCAGTATGTACAATCCTGGGCCGAGCTATTATATGGAAAAATTGGTGGTTGGTGCTGGCGCGCGCGAGGTCATTGACCTTGACGCCCCCGTTGCCGACAATTTGCGCAATATCGCCAAAGCCCTTGGAAAAGACGTCAACGACTTGACCGTTGTTGTGCTTGAAAAGCCCCGCCATGTCGGTCTTATCCAAGAAATCCGCAAAACCGGGGCCCGCATTCAGCTCTTTACAGATGGCGATGTCAACGGCGCACTTATGGCCGCTGATCCTCGTTCAAGCGTTGATGTGCTTATGGGAACAGGCGGCACGCCTGAGGGCATTTTGTCAGCCTGTGCTATTAAGGGCTTTAATGGCATGATGCTTTGCCGCTTGAATCCGCAATCGCCTGCTGAAGCAAAGGCCTTGGAAGAAGCGGGTATTGAGACAAATCGTATTCTTTCGCCCGATGACCTGATCACAAGCGAAGATACCTTCTTTGCGGCTACAGGTATTTCTGGTGGTTCTTTCCTTGAGGGCGTGAAGTTTCACGGTCATGGAGCCAGCACTTTTTCCCTGCTTATTCGTGGAAAGACGGGTTCAGTGCGCTATGTAGAGTCGCATCACAATTTTGATAAGCTTATGCAGATCAGCAACATCGACTACACGTAAAGCTTATCCGCAAATAAACGTTTCATGGCCGATGACTGCGTCAAAGTCCATTTTTGCTCCGGTCGAGTACCATTAGAGTACACTCCGCTCCACAAAAATGAACTTTTCCTTGTCCTCGACACAAGCTCCGCTTATTTGCGGACAAGCTCTTATTCGACTTCAAAAGGCATGAAAATGCCTTTTTCATCATGTCTTACTTTTTTCGCAAAAACTTGTTTACAAGTTCTTTGCACAACACTGTTTTTATTATATTTTTGAGGTTTTATGCATTCTTCCCTTAATCGCCTTCTCTCAAGCTTCTTCTTGCCTCTTTTGATGATCCTTTCTCTTTTTGCACATCCCGCTTTTGCACAAGAAAAAAATGAGAACCTCGAAGAAGCAGCCATTACAGAAATTTTTACTTCACTTGAGAAGAAAAGCGGCATCCCTGAAGCGGCCTTGACCACACTTCTTGATGCTGTTGTTGGCAAAGAAATCACCTTTGCGCCAAAAGCTCGTTTTGGCAAGAGCCTTGGGGCTTTGCAAAAATACGATTTTGCTGTGCCCTTGCAAGACATTATCCGCTATATTGTTGACCCAAGTATCCCCAGCGAAACCCTCTTCCCCAGAGTTGTGCGCACCAATTATTGGTTGCAGAGCTCTGCTGTAAAAAAAGCCAGTGCGGTCCTGCTCAAAAGCCCCTTGCCACCAAAAAAAGCGCTTGTCATGCGTGGCCAAGAATTTGAAGAAACGACACCAGACGCTTCAAGCGGCTGTTATTACAGCTATTTATTAAATCGTGCTATGGTGCTTATGCCTTATAAAGGCGGCACGGCCCTTGCCTCTTTGGCCCTCATGCCCAAAGAATCCTATATCGGCAAGAGAGGTCTTATTGTTGGCGACGATACAAATGCAAATTATGTCTACAGCCTAGAAGAAGGCACAAACTTGCCCATGCTCAGCTGGGCAAAAACAAAGATTTATTCTTCAGCGACCATCAGCCTTTATGTGCAAGACCCAAACACTCCAAATAACACCACTTTGTATATGTTTAAGTGGACAAGTGCGGGCTGGAACAAAATGAATGTTGTCGAAAACAAGCACATTCTTGGCGGAATGCAGCGTTTTTATGATTCGATGAAGGCTTTTTTTGAGTCACCAAAACGTCCAAGCCCAGAAGCCCTTGCCACAGAAATGCAAAGGCTTGGTACATTGCCAGAAAAAGAGCTTTTTGCCGCCATGCAGCCTTATGTGGATTTTTTGAAAGCCGAACAAAGCAAGCATTCTCTTCTCAGAGACAAACTTTTTGCCAAACTTCTTGAAGGCGAGGCCTATCCTGCAAGCTTTACTCATGCCGCCTTGCTCAGCGATTTGATCAAGCAATACACGCAAAAAGCTCTTGTAGGCGAGCCTACTACAGAAGAAAAAACTGAAGAGCCCAAAAAAGAAGAAAAAAAAGAAAAAACAAGCGTGAGCAAGGAAGAGCCTAAAGCAGAAAAGCCTCAGCCAAAAGAAACGCAACCTGAAAAAAGGCAGGCAGAAGAGTCTAAAGAAAAAGACGACAAAAAAGCCGATAAAGAGGAAAAAAACTGAGCATGGCAGAAGACTTTTTGCAAAAATTTCAAAATTTAGCCATCTTGGAAGAAGACTTCAACCAAGCCGCAAGCCTTTGCTCTGAGGAAGAGCTTGCGCCTATAAAAAGAGCCCTTGCTATTGCGCACCGCCTTTTTGCAGAAAGCCCAAGTGCTATGGTACAGCTCACTAGCTGGGAGTCTTCAGGCCTTCTTGTCCGCCAAGAAACAAAACCCGCAACATGGGCCTTGTTTCATTGCCCAAAGACTGCCAATGCCGCCCACTTAGCCGCAAGCCTGCTTATTGCCCGCCTTGCTGCAGTTGAGCATATCTTTGTACTTTTTGATGAAAAGCCCTTGCCTCCTTGCCTTATGGCCTTAGAAATTTGCGGCCATGAAGAAGATTGCGCCTTTGTCGCTTGTGCAGAAGAAAGCAAGAGCTTGCTTGAAAGCTTGCAAGAAAAAGGGCAAGGTCGCCTTGTCTTTCTTGGCGCACCACAAGAAGAACTCGCCCTGATAGCTCTGCAAAAAGCCACGCCTATTTGTTGTGCTCATGAAAAATTTAGCGAACAAGAGGCTGAAAATATAGTCTTTTCAAACAATTTACGGCCAGAATTTTTCACAGACGACAATCTCTTTGTTTCCCCTCTCGATAACAAGGATTAAAAAACTTTTGCCAAGTGAGGTGAACGATGAAACTTCGCAATATTGGGATAATCGCACACATCGATGCGGGAAAAACCACCTTGAGCGAGCGCCTTCTCTTTTTCACGCAAAAAATCCATTCTATGGGCGAGGTGCATGACGGCACGGCCACCATGGACTTTATGCCCGAAGAGCAAGAAAGGGGCATCACTATCACCTCTGCTTGCACCTCTTGCACTTGGGACGATCACACAATCAATCTTATCGACACGCCAGGCCACGTGGATTTTACCATGGAAGTCGAACGCTCCCTCCGTGTGCTTGATGGCGCTGTCGGTGTTTTTTGCGCTGTTGGCGGAGTTGAGCCACAATCAGAGACTGTCTGGCGGCAATCAGAAGATTTTCACGTTCCAAAATTGATTTTCATCAATAAAATGGACAGACTTGGCGCAAATTTTCAAACAACACTAAAGGCCATTCACGCTCGCTTGCATGTCCGCACCCTGCCCCTTACTGTCCCCATAAGCCCAGAAAGCAGCGGAGAATTTTTTGAGGACATTATCGACCTGATCCACAATGAAAGAGTGCATTTTTGCGAAGAAGACCAGGGCCAAGAGCTTATTCGCACGCCCCTTAATGAAAGCGGCCTTGGGCCCAAAGAACTCGAAGAAATCGCTCTTTGCCGTGCCAAACTCTTTGAAGACATAGCCGATCTTGACGACGATTTCTTGCAGCTCTATCTTTCTACCGATTGCCCAGACAGCATTGAAAAACAAGCCATTCACGAAGCTTTGCGCCGTATCACCCTTGGCAGAAAGGCTTGCCCTGTCTTTGTCGGTTCGGCCCTGCGCAATATCGGCGTGCAGCCCTTACTTGACGGTATTGTTGCTTATTTGCCCTCGCCAAAAGATGTTCCCCCTGCCCTTGCTTTTGAAAAAGAAGGTGAAGAAATTCGCCTTGCCTGCGACGCTAAAGCCCCTTGTATGGCCTTGGCTTTTAAAGTTTTTTTAGAAGAAGGCCACAAATTGACCCTGCTTCGCCTCTATTCTGGCACTCTCACTGAAAAAGACAGGCTTTTTAATGCAAGTCAAGGGAATGAAGACCGTACCATGCGTCTTTATCGCTTGCACGCCAATAAAAGAGAAGCCATTACAAGCGCACAAGCTGGCGATATTGTTGGTGTAATTGGTTTGCGTTCGGCCCATACCGGCGATACCTACAGCGAAGAAAAAAATGCCCCCCTTCTTGAAAGCATTCAGGCCTATAAGCCTGTCATCACCTTAGCCCTTGAGCCAAGCAATGCCGATGAAGGCAAAATTCTTGACGAGGCTTTATTGCATTTCACCATCGAAGACCCCACCCTCACCGTGCATACCGACGAGGCTTCTGGGCATCGCATTCTTTCTGGCATGGGCGAATTGCACCTTGATGTGACCCTTGAAAGAATGCAGCGTGAATACAAAATTTCTCCGCGAAGTGGCAAGCCACAAGTTGTGCGTAAAGAGACGATTTTACAAGAAGAAAGCGGAGAAGGCTTTTTTGACAGAGAGCTTGGAAAAGAGCGGCATCACGGCGAAGTACGTGTGCTTATTCGTCCTCTCGCTCGTGGAAGCGGCCACAAAATACTTGAAAATTTTGGCGATACGCACATTCCAAAAGCCTTTGTTGAGGCGGCCATTCAGGGTATTGAAAATGCTCTGCAGTCAAGTCCGCATTCTGGCTATCCCCTCGAAGATGTTGAGGTTTTACTCGAGCATATCGGGCGAAGTGAAAATCACAGTAGCCCCATTGGTGCGCACATGGCGGCTGGCCTTGCCATGCGAAAGGCCCTTGAAAAGGCAAAGCTCGCTGTGCTTGAACCTTTGATGTTTGTAGAAATCCTTGTACCAGAAGATTTTTTGGGATCGGCCATCAATTTATTTGCTAGCCGCTACGGACAGGTTGCGGCCATTGTCTCGCCGCCAACAGCCAGTGAAAACGCCATGCTGCATTCTATCAAAATTGTGCAGGGCACCGCACCTTTGGCGCATCTCTTTGGCTTTTCTACAGATTTGCGCTCTGCTACGCAAGGACGAGCGGGGCTGACCCTGAAATTCCATTGTTTCGACACAGCAGGTGGCTAAAAGTAATGCCTCCGGTGGCCAAAGGCAAAAAGGCAATGCCTCCGGCGGCCAAAGGCAAAAAGGCAATGCCT
>CAYJIB010000053.1:0-12824 GCA_964370125.1 uncultured Desulfovibrionaceae bacterium | reverse complement strand
GCTCGTTCCTCGCCTAAGGGCTACAGCACTTCGTGCTGCCCTTTGGGTAGGAAGGAAGACGCTGTTTTTTGCGTAGCGGAGTGTACAAAAGGTACATGACCGAAGCAAAAAACAAGTCTGACGAAGCAGATTGGCCCTTTTCAGCGTCCTGCCCCTATTTTCCGAGCTTCTTGCGTATTATTCCCCGCACAATATTAGTCAAAACAGGCAAATCTGGCTTTGAAATCTGCGCATCCGCGCCAACAAGCTCGCCTTTTGCCCTTGAAGCTTCAGATTGAAGCGAAGAAAAAAGCACCACAGGCATATTGTGCATAATCATATCGTCTCTGATGTGCTGTGTAAGCGTATGCCCGTCCATATTGGGCATTTCAATATCAGAAATAACCAGCTGAACCTTGTCAAAAAAAGCTTCTTTATTGTTGCCAGCTTCGCTTTTCCATGTATTAAGCAAATCCCAAGCTTCCTGCCCACTTTGCACAGAAGTCGTCTTATAGCCAAACTTTTCAAGAGAATCCGTCACAGCCGCACGAATTGAACGAGAATCTTCTGCTATGAGAATATGGAAATTTTCTGCGTCTTCGACTTCACCTTCATGCTTATCAGCATCATCAACCATGCTACTCATAGCGAGCTTTGGATTAAGCATTGTCAAGATATTTTCCATATCAAGAATAAAGAGCAAGCGGTCTTCAATACGTACAACACCTGTAACTGAATGATCTGAATATTGCTGCACATAGCCGTCTGGTGCTTCAATTTGCGTCCAAGAAAGGCGATGAATGCGGGTAACACCAGAGACCAAAAAGGCCGTTGTCACACCAAAAAATTCTGATACAATGACCTTATCTGCCTTTGAACTCTCGCTTTCTTTTTCAAGGCAAAGAGAAAGACTGACCAAGGGCAAGATTCGCCCACGAAGATTAAAAGTACCAAGCACAGCTTCGTGATGCTTGCTTGGTATATCAATAAAGTCAGGAAGACGAATAATACCAAGCACTTTAACCACATTCATACCATAAAAGCCACGATAAGTCGTGCCGTCTGGCAATTTTTCATCTATGTAAAATTCGATAATTTCAAGTTCGTTTGCAAGAGCTTGAGCATTGCCTTGTGATTGTGCCATAGCGTTATTCCTTATGCTGTCTTAACCAAAATTATACGGCTTTTTTCTTTAGAGAAAAGCCATTCTGCTTGCAATGTGAAAAAAGTTCACATTCATCACAAGCGGGATTTTTTGCCCTGCACACATCTCGCCCAAAAGAAACCATGCGATGATTGATTCCGCCCCAAGTATCTTTTGGGAAAATTTTTAATAAATCTTTTTCAACAGCCTCTGCCCTTGTGTGCTTACTAAGCCCAAGTCGAAAGGCGATGCGCTTGACATGGGTGTCCACCGCAAGGCCGGCATTGATGCCATAACCTTCCCACAAAACCACGTTAGCTGTCTTTCTTGCAACACCAGGCAAGCTTATGAGTTTTTCCATCTCTCTTGGCACTTCTCCGCCATGCTCTTCTTCAACCAAGACTGCCGAAGCACGTAAGTGCTTGGCTTTATTTCTATAAAAACCAATGGAGAAGATAGTTTCTTCAATATCACAGATTTCTGCTTGCGTCAAAGAAGCGGAATCTGGCCATTTTGCAAAGAAAATGGGCGTAACTTTATTGACTCTTTCGTCTGTGCATTGCGCAGAAAGCAAGGTCGCAACCAGCCATTGCCAAGGATCTTTGGCATTAAGATGCGGCTTCATATCGGGATAACGCGCCCACAAGGCCTGTCGCACAAAATCGGCTCTTTCTTGCAGTCGCATCAACACTCCAAAGACTTAAAATTATTTGAGAAATTATAAAAAGGAAGGACCTTGCATCGCTTCTCTATTGTCCTCAATATCTACACCTTTTGGGGGCGTAAAAACAAATCTTGACTTTGGCAAAGAAGGATTTGTCACAATTTTCTCAAAGCGCATTTCATTGGTATTGCCATAAAAATCGGTGATGATAACACGGTCAATAAAAAAGCTTTTTGAATGAATCCAAAGCTTTGCCTCAACAAATTGCGTTGAAGGTTCATGCGGGAAAAGCATAAGCACACGCAAAGAACCCTCTGCCTTTTCTTCATAAACAGCAAAGTCAGCGTCAAAACGGCTTTGCCCTGTGATGACATTAAGGATAGAAGCCGATTGATCAAGCATTGACAAAGAATATTGATAGGCCACTCTGTCATCGGGGATATAATCCCAAATCAGCTCATCATTCGCTATCATCAGCTGAGCAAAGGGGGGCTTTGTTTCAAAGCGAAAAAGACGAGGTTTTTTAAAAGTCAATTCGCCCTTTCTCTCGTCCTTTGTGCCACTGTCACGGTGAAAAAGGGTCTGCGTAAAAGTGGCAGTAAAAGCTTGAATGCCAGCATATTTTTCTTGCACAGCCTTTGCCAATTCATCCTTAGCGGCCGCTAAAGCAAGATGTGGCACAAGGCAAAGCAAGAGAAGTGCAAATGTGCAAAGAAATGTTCTTTTTTTGTACATGGCAAAGCCCTTTTACATTACCAAGACAAAGGCGCGCTGTGTGCCCTTGCCATATCTTCAACAGACACTTGCATAAGTCTTTCATCATTATTGTAGACAGTACATTCCTTGCCTTCAACAAGACTTCCAATAGGCGCTATCCCTGGGAAAAGCGCTTCAAAGGCGGCTTGATGTTTTGCTTCAACACTGACAAGCAAGCGGCTGGCTGTCTCTGAATAGAGGATTTCAAGAGCGGTCAAGCCCTCTTCAGCTGTCGGCACTTTATCAAGGAAGAGCTCAGCGCCCATGCGGCCACCAAGGGCCATTTCAGCAAAGGCCACAGCAAGACCGCCGTCTGAAAGGTCGTGACAAGCAGAAATGAGGCCTTGATTTATGGCTTTGTGCAAGGTCCTGTAGCGCTCAAGGGCTTCTTTAGCGTCCACTTTTGGGAGGGTATTGCAAGTTATTCCAAGAGCATCGGCAAATTCAGAACCCGCAAGCTCTCTCTTTGTCTCGCCAAGCACATAGATAAGGTCGCCAACATTCTTAAAGTCAGAAGTCACAGCCTTGTGTACATCGGGCATTTGCCCAACAACGGTAAACAAGAGGGTCGGCGGAATGGCGATACGCTTGCCTTCACCAAGATAATCATTCTTCATCGAGTCTTTACCAGACACACAAGGAATACCATAGTCCAAGCAATAATCGGCCAAGGCCTTACACGTGCGCACAAGTTGGGCCAATTTGTATTCGCCATCAGGATTGCTTGGGCTGGTCACAGGATCGCACCAGCAAAAATTGTCAACGCCCGCAAGTTGGTCAGGGTCTGCACCTACGGCCACGGCATTTCTTATGGCCTCGTCAATGGCATTGGCCGCCATGTGATAAGTGTCATAATCGCTAAATTTTGGGCAGATGCCGTGCGCCAAGACAAGTCCCTTATCTGAAGCCAAAACAGGACGTAAAACAGCCGCGTCTGTAGGGCCATCAGCCATAACACCACACAAAGGCTTTACGACAGAGCCGCCTTGTACTTCGTGATCGTATTGGCGGATCATCGATTCTTTGCTGCAGATATTGAGACGGCCAAGCATGGTCAAGAGAAGCTCTTTGTGGTCAGTTCTTGGAAGAAGTTCAAGCTGGCTGTCTTCAAATTCCGGGGCTTCCCAAGTGGCCTGCAAGCGGAGCTGTGGGCAAGCATCGTGCAAGAAATCAAGATGAATATAAGCCACTTGCACATCTTTGTACTTGATATGGAAATAACCGCTGTCTGTGAAGGTTCCAAGAGCTGTAGCTTCAACGTCCATGTCTTTAGCAAGTGCAAGCAAGGTCTCAAGGTGCTCTTCGGGGACGGCTAAGGTCATGCGTTCTTGGGCTTCTGACAATAAAATTTCCCAAGGCTGTAAGCCATCATATTTGAGGGGAGCTTTTGAAAGATCCATAAGGCAACCGCCTGTATCTTCGCACATCTCCCCAACTGAAGAAGAAAGACCGCCAGCGCCATTGTCGGTAATGGCAGAATACAAGCCTTTGTCTCTGGCCAGCATGATGAAATCGTACATTTTTCTTTGGGTGATGGGATCACCGATTTGCACAGCCGTTGCGGGTGAATCTTCATGCAATTCTTCAGAAGAAAAAGTCGCGCCGTGAATACCGTCTTTGCCTATTTTGCCGCCAACCATAACAATATGGTCACCAACGCAAGCTTTTTTCTCATAGCCCTTTCTGTCGCCGATCATTCGTGGAATAAGGCCTAGGGTTCCGCAAAAGACAAGGGGTTTACCAAGGAAACGCTCATCAAAGACGACTGAACCATTCACGGTCGGAACACCAGATTTATTGCCGCCATGCTCTACACCAAGTCGCACGCCGTCATAGACACGGCGAGGGTGCAAAAGACGTGGTGGGAGTGTGCCTTCATAAAAGGGCGAGGCAAAGCAAAAGACGTCCATATTGCAAACAAGTTTTGCGCCAAGGCCTGTGCCCATTGGGTCACGGTTTACACCAACAATGCCTGTGAGCGCACCGCCATAAGGGTCAAGGGCTGAAGGGCTATTGTGTGTTTCAACCTTTACGCAAACATCGACATTTTCATCAAAAGCCACAACACCCGCATTGTCCTTAAAGACAGAACGGCAGAAATCTTTTTCACCCATACGCTCACGAAGTGTCTTGGTAACATCTTGAATATAGGTCTTATACAGGCTATTTATGGTTTCACTTTTTTGGCTTTCTTTGTCGGTATAAGTGATATGCGAGGCAAAAATTTTGTGTTTGCAATGCTCTGACCATGTTTGGGCAAGGACTTCAAGTTCGGCGTCTGTGGGATTTGGCGGAAGGCCCAATTCTTTACGCTCATTGGCGACTTTTTCAGAAGAAAACCAATTCTTAATAGTTTGCATTTCTTCGAGATTGAGTGCTAGCGTATTTGATCGGCTGACATCCATAAGGGCTTTGTCGTCCATCTCTGAAAGGCTAAAGGTCGTCACTTTTGAAGAGGCTTCACCTGTGACTTTTGCAGGCAGGGCAGGAAAGCCCGGCTCTTTTTGCCATTCTTCTTTGCTTTTGATGGAAAAACGCTGAATAAGCTCATTAGCAAGAAGCTCTTTTGCAACGCGTTCGACTTCTTCAAAGCTCAAATTGCCAGTAATATGGAATTGTTTTGCGGTAAAAACTGTGCAAGATTTTTGTGGGAGATCAAGCACAAGGCTTGCGGTCTCTGCGGCTGTGCGGCCTTCATTGTCGGTGACACCAGGACGAAAGCCAACTTCTAAAATCCAATCGGCCTGAGTCGGCAAAGGCAAAAGTGAGGCTTTTTGCAAGACAGGGTCATGCAAGACAGCCAAATCAATAAGCTTTTGTACTTGCTCTTTAGCAAGTTCTTCTGCAATGTCTTTTGGAAAATCGAGGGTAAAAATGGTGTGCATGCGTATTTTTTCAACACAAATACCAAGAGCCCGATCTATGGACAAAGCTGTATTGAGTCCCACAGTATCGGTAATATGATCAAATAAGGCCACATCAATACGAAATCCCATCTCATACCTCCAAAAACAACAATACAATAGAAAGTTATTGCATACGGCTTCCCATATGCTGTACAATTTGCTTTAGCATTTCAATTCGTTCTGCGTCTGCCCCTTCTGCTTGCAAAATACTCAAAGATTCAAGGGCTTTTTCAATGTAGCCTTCTGCCATCTTTCGACTTTCTGTTAAGAAATTGCCAGCATGAACCGCTTCAACGAGCTTTAAAATAGCCTCATCAGTAAAAGTACCTTGTGAAAAATCTTTGGCAAATACAGCCCGTTCGTCTGCTGGCAAGCTCTGCACATAGGCATGAATAGGGGGAGTATACTTCCCTTCTCGCAAGTCGCCACCAGCGGGTTTTCCCGTGATTTCAGCAGGATAAAAATCGAGAACATCATCAATAATCTGAAAGGCAAAGCCCAAATTCTTGCCAAATTCATGAGCCGCCACAAGGCTTTTTTCTGAGGCTTTGGCAAAGCGTGTGCCTATTTCACAGGCCGTTTGGAACATCCAGGCCGTTTTCCCATGGATAATAGCAAAATAGTTGTCCAAATCTGGGGCAATCTGCCCTTGAGATTCGATTTCCAGCACTTCACCATAGGTGGTTTGAACAATCACTTCTGCCATGCACATTGACAAAGCTGTATCGCCCTGCGAAGCCACAATTTTGCTGCCCATAGCGAGCAAGGCATCGCCAGACAAAATAGCAATATTTGCGCCAAAAACCTCATGCGCACAAGGCACACCACGCCGCAAAGAAGCTTTGTCAATTACATCATCGTGCAATAAAGTCGCCACATGAAAGGCCTCAATAGCGGCGGCAACATCATAAATAGCCTCTTCTTTGCAATGGAAAAGCGCAGCAAAATGCGCAAGCAAGAGGGGGCGCAAACGCTTCCCCCCTGCATTAAAGACATGGTCTGCCACTTTTTGCAAACTTGGCGGCAAGGCCGCAACAAGCCTGTCTATTGCAAGCCCAATAGAGGCGTGGTCATTGTCTATTAATTGTTTGTGAGCTTCTTGCATACACTTTTTTTGACGATTTTTAGTTAAAGTTTATGGTCGTACAGATGACGCTTGGTCGTGCGTCCTGCACGAAACAAGCTATCGCAAGCGAAGTCTGCGCATGAAATAAATTCATGCTTGCCTTTGGCTTGCTCCGCAGCGCAGCTTCTGCTTCATCCTGTAGCAGATTGCCCTTTTTCAAAAGCCAAACTAAGGCTTAAAATGCTCTCTACCGAGCAAAGCCGCCTTTTGATTGCTCTCAAGCAAGGCCTTTGGCAAAAATTTTGCCAGACCTTCATAAAAAACATCAAAACCAAAAGGCAAAAGTCCAGATTCAGCAAGCGCACCCAAAAGAACAGAATTACCGCTGGCAATAGAGCCGCACTCACGGCCAAGCTCACGACAAGGGAAGAAATACACCTTGCCCGCTCTCTCACAAATGGCTTCTTTAACTGTATTCAAGGCTGGCGCAACCTCACGCCCGCCCGAAACAGAAGGCGGCGGCAACATATCGGTGCTTGAAAAGACCGTTCCGCCTTCTCGCAAATATTGAATACCTCGCAAACTCTCCAAAGGCTCAAAGCCAAGGACAATATCGGCCTCACCATGTACAAGCTTTGGGCTCGACCAACCCCCAAGGGACACAGTAGACTCAACCACCCCACCCCTTTGCGCCATGCCATGAATTTCACCCGCCATAACCTCAATACCCTGATCAAGAGCGATGCGAGCAAGCAAAGTGGTGGCTGTGAGGGTGCCTTGCCCCCCTACCCCTGTCATATAAATACGAACTCGTGATTGCATATTATTCACCCCGCTTACGGGCTTTTATTGAAGAAGTTATTTGTAAACACACCATACAACCAGCACACAATGAATCATCAATCCCCGCCTCTCCGTCTTGCACAGCAAAGGCAGGACAAGCAAGTTCTTGGATACATTGCATAACAGATGGCCCTTGTTCATTGACATAGGCCACTTGCTTGGCTTCTTTTTTGAGCGCACGGCGAGCAAACAAGACACAAGGCTCTTCGGCTATAATCACTCGAACACCAGAAAGGGCTTTCATTTCTTCAAGCACCTTTGTCGTGCTCTTAAGATTGTTTGGACGCACCTTTGCTACATGTTCTACACCAAGGCCACGCACGATATTTTCAATGTCCAAATGCTGGCAATAATCGCCCAAAAGGTCTTGTGTTACACCTGGATTTGGCTGATGTCCAGTCATGGCTGTTGTGCCATTGTCAAGGATAACAAGCAAGATATTGTGCTTGTTAAAAACCGCATTAGCCAGGCCAGAAAGACCAGAATGGAAGAAGGTTGAGTCGCCAATAAAGGCTACAACTGGCAAACTGCTCTTCATCGCAAAACCGCCACCAGCTGAAACAGACGAACCCATACAATAAAGGAAATCTGCCATACGAAGCGGAGGCACAATGCCAAGAGTGTAACAACCAATGTCGTTAGAATAAATAGCCTCATCACCATAAGTCTTGCGAACAGCATAATAGACTGATCTGTGCGCACAGCCTGCACAAAGGCTAGGCGGTCTCATAGGCAAGCTCATTGGCGCTGGGCTTTCCTTGCTCTTTGGTGCTTCTAAACCCAAGAGCGGCGCTAATGTGGCGGCAATATCAGAGGTCGAGTATTCGCCAAAAATGGTGAGTTTTTCGCCCTTCCCATTGATACTCACGTCCATGCCCCATTCTTGTACCAAGGCGCGAATTTCTTGTTCAAGGACAGCCTCGCCTTCTTCAACAATCAATACAGTGGTGCAAGACTCTAAAAAGGCTCGTAAAGCTTTTTTGGGAAGAGGCCAAGAAAAGCCGAGTTCAAAGAAAGAAATTTTGTCATGCCAGCCGTATTCGTCAAGCACATCAGACACATACAGACGGGAAATACCCGAAGCAAGCACGCCTATCTTCGCATTTCCGCTGATACGATTCCAAGTCGACTTTTCGACCATTTCGGCAATGTCTTGCAGATTGTTTTGTTGAACTTTATGACGAGTTCTTGCAACAGCAGGAATAGGCACAAAGCGCATAGGCTCTTTTGTAAAAGGAACAATTTCAGCAGGCTCTGCTAAATCTTCAAAGACAACAGGGCCACGAAGGTGATTCACACGAGTTGTTGTGCGAAGCATCACTGGCTGCTGTGTCTCTCTTGAGAGGAAAAGTGCGTCCTTTGTCATGCCTCTGGCTTCATCAGCTGTTGCAGGCTCAAAGCAAGGAAAGCCCATAAAACGAGCATACAGACGGTTGTCTTGCTCATTTTGGCTTGAATGGCATAGAGGATCGTCAGCTGTAAGCAGCACAAAGCCCCCTGGTGTCCCTGTATAAGAGGACGTAAAGAGGGGATCTGCAGCCACGTTTACGCCGACATGTTTCATGGTTGTGAGGGTCATCGCACCAGAAAGTGCCGCCCCCAGGCCGACTTCAGCAGCTACTTTTTCGTTTACAGAGTATTCTAGATTAAAGCGCTCGCTCGCCACTAGCCTTCTGAATGTATCAGGAACTTCTGATGAAGGGGTTCCTGGGTAGCAAGTCACAACATTAATACCCGCCTCCAAGGCGCCACGCACTATGGCCTCGTTTCCGAGCAGCAAATGCGTTTCTCCTCCCTTGGGCTGAAGTAAAGGGTGTTTCATTTTTTTGCCTCAATGTTTACTATTGTTGAGTTTTTTCAGATTCTTTTCCGCTTTCATCTTGAGCCTTTAGGGCTTCAAGGCGGCTTTCAAAATAACCTGTATCGGCGCTAAGATTTTCATTGCCCAAAAGAGCCTCATAAGCGGCAATGGCTTTTTCTTTGTTTCCCGCTTGTTCGGCAATGGCCGCAAGACTTTCTTGCAAGACAATGCGCATACTTTCTGGCGCAGTTGGTAAGGTTTTTTCAGCAAGTTCAAGGGCTTCTGTTGCTTTACTTGCACGAAGAAGCACATCTATTTGATTGATTTTAGCAATAAAGCCAAGAGAACCCTTTGCGTCTTTTTGGGCGATTTCGGCATATGTATTTGCAGCTGTTTCATAATCTTTTGCCTCTACAGATGAACTTGCGATTTCTAAAAGAATACCAAGCTGCATAGAATCTGGTGCCTTTGGCAAAAATTCTTGAAGAGCTGCGACACGATCTTTTCCACTAGTACTGATAAGCACCTTGCCGAGTTGCATATTGGCTTCTTCTAGTGCTTTTTCTTTACGCCAATTAAAAATCCCTGTACCTATGATGACAAGGATCAAAAGGCCGATAATGCCCATGAGGACAAGCCTGTTTTTAAGCAAGAAATTAAGCATAGGCGTTGTTTCATTGCTCATTTCGGCTTGCAATTCATGCATAAGGCCGCCTTCTTGGGCCGGTGTTTCCTGTGTGTTTTTTGGGTCAACCATTGAAATACTCCTTAAAAATTCAAAGAATAAATATGTATACACCTATTGTCAAAGCTTGTCAAAGGAAAGGATTCAGATAAAAGAAAATCCCCCAATGTACAAATTTGCACGAAAGGGGGATAGTTTTTAGTCATTATTTCAAATCTTTAAGAAAGGTCTCTTTTAAAAACGGAAGCTAAAATTCAAGCTGCCAGTGTGCACTTTTTGGTCAGAGCCGTATTCGCCATTATAGTCTAAAGAAACAGAGAAATTGTCCTTTGTGAATTCGATCCCTGCACTCGCAAGGACACTTGTAGAGTCTTCGGTATAGCGGTTTGTATAGCTTGAACCTAGTGCTCTTAGATCTGTTTCACTGTCATTGTTACCGAGCTTTTGACGAAGGCCTAGACCCGCTAAAAAGCTGATGCTGTGATTTTCAAAATCCCACTTGCTGCGCCAATCAAGATTGACATTGGTGTAGAAGGCATTGTAATTATTGTCATCATAGTGCAGATTGTACAGAGGGTCTGACCATTCGATGTCATAGGCATCTGTCTGTGTGCCAAGATAGGCAAGCTCAATTTCGGGGCTTAGGCTATGATTGTCAGCGATTTGCCAAATATAACCTGTCGCAAGTGCAGCATACAGAGCCTGGCCGCTAAAATCGCTGTCTGCTTGAAGCGTAGCCATTGAATAGTGGTTGTCATTTTCTTGTAATGAAGCGGTGACTTGGCCACGCAAATACCATTCTGGCGTGAAATTATAGGCTGCATGAAGGCCAAGGGCAAAGGATGTGCTGTCCGCGTCCATGCTCATAAGGTCGGCTGAAAAATCGGAAACACCAAAGCTCAAATGCCCGCCAAAAGAGAAGTTTTCACTGAGTCGGTAGCTTGCACCAGCTGTGATACCGTGGCTATTGCCATCATAGTTGAGGGCGCTATTGTTGACATTGCTTAGGTAGGGAGTGACAAAGACATTCCACCTTCCAGCTTGCGTACTGCCAGAACCAGCGGCAACACCATCAGTATTGCTTTCAACAGAATTTTGGGCAACAAAATTTGTATCAGCATACACATCAAAAAGAGATTTGCGCAAATTTGCAGAAAGAGTATTGAATTGCGTTTTCACCGTCTCAGTCGCTTGTTGCTGAGAAGCTGCTCCCGGCGTGCTTTCTTCGTTTACATTGCTGTCTAGGCGAATACTTGCATTAAGAGGATCGTGGCCACTCGTAAGAGTCGCCTTCAAAAAAGGCACATCAGTAGTGACTTTGCTTATGTTGCCTGTCACGTTGGCAGAAGTCGCAGGATCGGCAGTGCTCCCTGCGTTCACTACGGCAAGCATATCAGACACATTATAGCTCTTACCAAGGGCAAAACCTTGAGCATCAGTGCCAGGCCGCACAATGAATGTAGCATTATTAAAATTGACAGCTTGAGTGTCAATCACGCCAAAAACCGTATCGTTTAGCGTCCAATTCCTTAAGTTTGTTGCAAAGGTGTCGACATTGTAATTGGTCGTTCCATAAACTTCATAAGCCTTACCATTTGTTGCTTTTGCACTAATAGAGCCTGTATTTGAAACGCTATGACTGGCATTGCCGCCCTGAACTTGAGCAACATACATACCAAAAACCAGATCCGAGCCATTAGCAGTGATTGTGCCACTATTGTTCACGTTCAAAGTGCCCGATTTGACCTCACCATAAATGCCATAAATACTCGAAAGACCGCTCACGCTCAGTGTGCCAGTATTGACGATTTCATGTGAATCTTGCACATTTTCAAGGCTGCTTTGAAGATGTATGCCATGAACATTTCTCGCCTGACTTTCAACAGTAATCGAACGGCTATTAGTAAGACTGTGAAAGCCAATGCCCTCAGCACTCATTCCATACAGATTATCGCTCCCTCCACCAGTGACAGTGATCGTACCGCTATTAACAAGTGTGTGATTGCCTTCACCTTTGGCATTCATACCATAAAGCTCTGCGCCGCTACCATTCACACTAAGCGTGCCGCTATTGTTCAAGCTATGGTTACCGTTGCCAATTGCATTCATAGCAGCAAGGTTTCCCACGCCACTTATAGTGATGTTCTTCGTATTGATCAGGCTATTGTTGCCGCCATTTGCTGTAGAAAACATACCGAAGATACTATTCTTGCCACTAGCAGTAATCGTTCCGCTATTGTAGAGTGTTTCGCTGCCAGTAGTAGCAGTTGTAGCAGACATACCAGTGACATTGTAATTACCGCTCACAGTGATAGTGCCGCTATTGTTTAGCCCGTGTGAACCTGAAGCATTCGCATCAGCGAGCATACCAGCAATAGAGTCAGCCAGAGAATTGTTAATAAGTATTGTACCATAGTTGCTAAAAAGATAGTTCGCAGAGCCAGTATTTCTGCCAAGCATACCAGCGTATGTAATCATTTTTTGACCGCTTTGGGAGTCGATAGATTCTATTAGTATGCCACCCGAAATTGTGCCATAGTTTTCAAGCACCGGGTCATTATCGCTTGCTGTCATACCCGATATGCTTATTCCCGCAGGATTAGTCGCTGCAAAGGCATTTTCCAACAAGAAGGGCCTTGCTACAAAGCTAATGAGCAACAGAGAGAGAAAGATTTTTGCATAATGAAGCTTATGAAGCGAAGCCTGGCCGTGATTTTGTGTTTTTCCTGTATTCTTGTAATTCATAATAAAACCCTCTAAAAATACGTTTTTTTCGTTATTTGCATTTCTGCTTTTAAGAGCAGTACCTAAGCAGTCTAAACTATTAAAGATAATTTCACAAGCAATTTTGTTTTGAAATAAGTACTTATGAAGCTATGTGTAGGGCAAAGCCATTGTATTATTAGAGCTCAAGTGAAGTTATGCTTTTTTAGTGTACAAGCATAAGTGTGTCTCTTAAGTTATCAAGCTTGACTCCCGT
>CAYJIB010000052.1:10483-12861 GCA_964370125.1 uncultured Desulfovibrionaceae bacterium | reverse complement strand
AACTTGCAGAGGCGAATATCTTCCCCCCATAGGCCCCTAATCTCCCTCGAACTAAAAATATAAGATAAATAAAGTTAATAAAATAAGTAATGTGAAATGGTAACTTCCATTCAAAAAAACAAAAAAACAAAAAAACAAAAAAACTAAAGTCCAAGCCATCCTTTCACTTCGTCTTTGCTTGGCACTCTGCCTGTGCAGACGGCTTTGCCGTCTATGGTCATGGCGGGTGTGCTTAGGATGCCGGCTTGCATCATAGCTTTGAGGTCTGAAATTTTTTCAACATTGATGTTGCTTGCGCCTTGTTCGGCGATGAGGTCTTTCACCATTTTTTCCACTTCACTGCATTTGGCACAACCAGGCCCAAAAATTTTAACGTCCATTTTTTTCTCCAATTTTTAAAGGTTAATATTTTTTCACTATAAGAAATTTTTATATAATGTAGACGGCAAAAGCGTTAAAGAACCAACCGACTAGGGTAAGGATTACCCACAAATAGGCAACAAAAGAGGCTTGAAGTTTAAAGGTCATGATTTGGCGGAGCAGCATAAATTCTGGGATACTTGCGGCAACTGCGCTCATGCAAAAAGCCATTGTTGTGCCGATGGGGAGGCCTTTTGTCAAAAGGCTTTCCATGATGGGAATGATGCCTGTGACATTTGAGTAGAGGGGAATGCCCACAAAAACGGCAGAGGGGACTGTCCACCATTCACCTGCGCCAAGGTTTTCAGCAAACCAATTTTCTGGCACAAAACCGTGCAAGCCTGCGCCAATTCCCACGCCGATAAAGACCCATTTCCATACACGCTGAAAGATGGTTTTTGTTTCTTGATAGGCAAAATTATGGCGTTGTTTTACAGAAAACTTTTGTGCAGGAATATCTTCGCCTTGCGTTATTGGCTGATCGGGCATAGTCTGCATGGCTTCTAAAATAAAGGGCTGTAGCCAGCGATCGGCCTTTATGCTGTCCATCATAAAACCGCCAAGCATGCCTGCTATCATTCCGACGCAAACGTAGAGTATGGTAAATTTCCAGCCAAGTAAGCCCCAAAGCAAGATGACGGCGATTTCATTGATGAGGGGTGAAGTGATCAAAAAAGCCATGGTGATACCAATGGGAATGCGGGCTGTTGTAAAGCCAAGAAATAGAGGAATGCTTGAGCAAGAACAAAAAGGCGTCACAGAGCCAAACATCGCCCCTAAAAAATAGCCAAAACCACGTTTTTTGCCTGCAAGATAATCTCTGATACGCTCAACATTAAAAGAAGCACGGATCCATGCGATCACATAGATAAGCAAGACTAAGAGCATCAAAATTTTTATCGTGTCATAGATAAAAAATTCGAGCGAAGAACCAAAATGCGAACCTTTTTCAATGCCAAAAATATCAAAAACGAGCCAAGTGGAAAAGGCTAAAATATGTGAATAAACAAGGCCCCAAAGAATAGCCAGGCTTGCCATACTCAAGAAATATTTTGTATTCCACTGTGAAGTATTGTTAGAAGTCGGTTGTTTACTGTGGGGGTCGTTTTGCGTAGACATACTTTTCTCCAATTATTCCTTATTCTACTATTTTTTCCATGTGTTCTTGCAATGCTTTTTCGTCTTTTTCTAATTCAGAAAGGGGAAGGGCAAGGAATTTCTTTATACGCTCTTGCAAGACAGCAAAGGTCTCATCAAAGGCGGCTTCAATAATTTCTTCTGAGCCTTCAACATGGGCTGGATCAGGCATTCCCCAATGCACACGCACAAGCTTGCCAAAATACACAGGGCAGGTCTCGCCCGCCGCAGAGCCGCAAAGGGTGATGACGACATCGGGCAAGGGATCAACATTGTCCCAAGACTTGCTACAAAAGCCCTCAGTCGGCACGCCATTTTTTTGAAGCACAGCTAGAGCCCCGGGGTGAACCTTGCCTGTTGGCTGGCTACCCGCGCTCTGCACCGTGATGCTCGCTGGCGAAAGGTGAGCGAGCAAGGCTTCGGCGATGATCGAGCGGCAAGAATTGCCCGTACAAAGAAAGAGAATGTTCATTGAAAGTCCTTTTAGTTTGAATGTTGTTGGACTGTTGAAATAATTGCTTACAGTTTTTTGTTAAAAAGTGTTCTCCGCTGACCTTTGAGTATGATGCTTGGTCGCACGTCCTGTGCGGCACAAGCTAGACTTAGCGTTGCCTGCGACGGAAATAAATTCCGTCTTGTCTCTGGCTAGCTCCGCTGCGCGGCTTCTGCAGCCTATTCATTTTTTTGGCAAGAGGTCCTCTTTTACCTGACTGGCTGCCCGATAGCTAAGGCATTGCTCGGGATTGTCCGTGCAACATTCTGCGGTAAGAAAGGCAACAAAATCGAGCATTGAAGGCACATTTGCGGTATAGCGCATAAAG
>CAYJIB010000052.1:0-10473 GCA_964370125.1 uncultured Desulfovibrionaceae bacterium | reverse complement strand
ATAAAGCGACCTTCCTTTTCCACGCCCAAAAGCCCGCTTTGTACAAGGTTTTTTAGGTGAAAAGACAAATTTGTCGAAGGCACACCCAGCTCTTTGGCGATTTCGCCAGCAACAAGGCCTTGCGGGGCGTGGCGCACCAAGAGGCGAAAAAGGTCAAGGCGCACATCTGAAGAAAGGGCTTCAAAGTATGTAGAGGCTTCTTTAGTGTTCATAGTTCAATAGTTCACCATTATTTGAAATATGTCAAGAGGTATTTTTGTTTTTTTACATTTTTATGCTGTCTAAGAGATATTTTTCACCTTTACAGCTATGCTCCACAAAAGAGAAAGTACTAAAATTCCAATAGCATAGATGCCAAGAGAAATGCCGATTTCTGTGAAAGAAGGTACATAGCTTGTGATTTCTTCAAAGCTGTTTGGTGTAAAGCCGCCGATAAGCAGGGCAAGGCCTTTATCGATCCATGTTGCTATGATCAACATTCCTAAAGACCAGGGCAAGAGGGCCTCGTTATAGCGCAGGGCTGGAGGGATAAGTAAGGCGAGGGAGAAAAAGGCCAAGACAACCGCCCCCCACATACAGACATTGATCCAGATGAGTGTTCCTTCATGGCCAAAAAAGAGATAGTTAAAGGGGTGGATCTGTGCGGGCATAGCACCATAAGCGGCTGTAAAAACTTCACAAAGATAAAAGAACACATTGGCGCACATGGCATAGGTAATAATGGTGGTGAGCTTTTTTATAGCTTCTCGGCTTAGAGTAATATTTGTTAAGCGGCGCAAAATGAAGAGGAGCAAGAGCAAGATTGAAGGCCCAGAACAAAAGGCCGAAGCCAAAAAGCGGGGCGCCATAATGGCGCTAAACCAATAATGCCTTGCGGGCAAGCCAGAGTATAAAAAGGCGGTAACGGTGTGGATGGATATGGCCCAGATGATCGAAACATAGACAAGCACCTTGATCCAATTTGGTGGTTTTGTGCCGACCCGTTCAGACTCTAAGCTGACCCAGCCAATAATGAGATTTAAGACAAGATAGCCAAATAAAACAAGCATATCCCAAAACATCACAGAAGAGGGCGAGGGATACAAAATCATGTTTAAAAGGCGTTGCGGCTGCCCCATGTCAACAACAATGAAAAGCATACACATGACAACAGAGGCCACAGCCAAAAATTCGCCATAGACAAGGAGGGGCCTTAGGGCTTCACTTTTGTGTATATAGGCAGGAATAGCAAGAACCACAGAGCCAGCTGCAATGCCCACAAAGAAGGTGAATTGCGCAATATAGAAGCCCCAAGAGACATCACGGCTCAGATTTGTAAACTGCAAGCCGCTAAGAAGCTGCACAATATACAAAATCCCCGCAAGACCGATAATCAGCACAAGAAAGGCCAGCCAGGCATAATAGCGTTTTTTGTTTTCTAGCAGCAATTCAAGCATAGATCACCTATTTATAGTAAGTAGAAGATTTTTGGTTCTGTGCCTAAGCTGACTTTCCTGCGAAGGGGCACACGTCCGCCATTTTCATTCAGGGCCTTGCGAACAGGCGAATTAGGCTCTTGCAAATCGCCAAACAATATAGCGCCTTCTGAAGCCTCTACACAATAAGGCAGCTCGCCAAGGGCAAGACGTTCGGGGCAAAAAGTACATTTCTCAACCACTCCCCGCATCCTTGCAGGATAGTGCGGATTGAGTTCTTTGATAAAGGGCCTTGGATCTTTAAAATTAAAGGAACGCGCCCCATAAGGACAGGCCGCCATGCAATAACGACAACCAATGCAGCGGTGCGGATCCATCATAACAATGCCTTCCGCATTCTTAAAAGTTGCGCCTGTCGGGCAAACAGGTACACAAGAAGGTTCTTCGCAATGATTACACAAAAGCAAAAATTCCCCCTGAAGGACACGTTCTGGCAAATAAGGACTGGCTTCATCGGGAAAGCTCTGTGCAAAATTGTCTGTCCAAATCCATTTCACTTCTTGCTTGCCAGAAATTTCTGGCACATTGTGCGCTTTGTGGCAGGCAGAAATAATCTTTGCAAAAGAGCCTGATTTGGCCAGGGCTTGACAATCGATCACCATAGCCCAAGACTTGGCCTCTTTTGCCTTTTCACCTTTTTCATAAGAGGGCAAATCCTTTGCGGCAAGAGAAAGAGGCGAAAAAACTTTTCCGAGGCTCAAGGACAAGGCAGAAAGGCTAAGGGCCTTTAAAAAATCTCGTTTATTCTTCATTAGCCTTCTCCAAAACTTTGCCTGGTGATTTTTTTGATGAATTTTCAGAAAAATTATCTGGTATGTTTTTTGGTAAGTTTTCAGAAGCATCTTCAGGTTCAATATGGCAAGTCCAACAAGAGGGGGATACATTGTTGGTAAGGTGGCAAGTGTCGCAAAAAGCGGCCTTGTCAACATGACATTCCATGCAGGTATTTTGCAAGCTGATTTCCCATTTTTTGCCGTCTGTGGCAACATAAATTGTCTTGCCTTCACGAATAGCTTCATCACGCCAAGTATTCAATAAATCCATGTGCTTGGCCCGCATAAATTCTGCTGGCTCAATGCAAGCTTTTTGATCTTGCGGTAAAGTGAGTTCTGGTGGTTGATAAGGGCCTTTGCCAATGTTTAACCAAAAAGGCGAGCTAAAGGCCGCCACAAAGGCTATTGCGAGAAAGAAAATGAGACCACGTTTTTGCATAGCTATGCCTTTTCGCCTCTTTCTGTTGCTGTGCTGTCTTCGTTTTTTTCTGAATGTTCTTCTGAAAAATCTTCATCAGGAAATGGCAGCTCTTCAAGGCGCAAATCGAGTGTTCGAGGCATTTCGCCTCTCATAACAAGGGCATTGCCCAAAAGTTCATGCACGCCGCTAATGCCCACACCCGGAGCCCAATAATCGGCCAAGGGGGGCAGGGTAGCCCTGTCAAGAGCGCAAACACAGCTCATAAGATTTACGCCGTGCTTTTCTTGAACAAAACGCAAAGCGTGACCTCTGGGGAATCCCGCCCGCAAGCGAAGCTCCATGATTTCTTCGGTATTTAAACCAGAACCAGAACCGCAACAAAAAGTCTCTTCTCGAATGGTCTGCCTTGGCATTTCAAAGAAATTGTTGCACGTCGCCCGAATGATCTCTCTTGGCTCTTCAAGAAGGCCCATAGACCTTGCGGGATTGCAAGAATCGTGAAAGGTTGTCACCAAATGATCATTGCGCCTTGGCCGCAAATTGAGCTTGTTGTGTTTGATGAGATCGGCTGTAAATTCAGCAATATGCACCATCTTTGTGGCTTTAGCGTTTTCAAAGCGTGTGCCTGTAATGGGGGAAGTTGGCACCTCCATAAAGCCCTTTGGTGCTGTTCCAAAACTCGCCATATATTGATTGACCACACGCCACATATGCCCGCATTCTCCGCCCAAAATCCACTTCACTCCCAAGCGATCGGCCTCGGCATACATCTTGGCATTGAGCTTTTTTGCCATATCAAAGGACACAAAAGAACCGAAATTCCCGCCCTCTGAAGCATAGGTCGACAAGGTATAATCAAGGCCGATTTCATGAAAGAGCATCAAATAGCCCATGAAGGTATAGAGGCCAGGATCAGCAAAAATATCGCCAGAAGGCGCAATAAAGAGGACTTCTTTACCCTTTTCATTAAAGGGAGGCTTGATGGAAATACCCGTAATTTCTTGAATATCGTCACAGAGAAATTCCACAATTTCTTTGAAGGCATGGGGCTGAATGCCCAAGTGATTCCCTGTTCGGTGGCAATTGAGCACAGGCTCCATAATCCAGTTGATGCCAAGGCCAAGCTCGTGCAAAAGCTCTCGAACAATGGCCGTTATTTCTGCCGTGTCAATGCCATAAGGGCAATACAGCGAACAACGGCGGCATTCTGTGCATTGATAGGCATAATAAAACCATTCTTTGATGATTTCAGGCGAAAGTGAACGAGCGCCTGCCACAGAACCAAGCAATTTCCCAGCCAAGGTAAATTCTTTTCGGTAGACAGAACGCAAAAGCTCGGCACGCAAGACTGGCATATTTTTTGGGTCATTCGTCCCTAGAAAGAAATGGCATTTGTCGGCACAAGCCCCGCAACGCACGCAAGTGTCCATAAAAAGACGCAAAGAACGGTGTTTAGCCAAGCGGTCTTTTAAGGCAGAATATATGATGCTTTCCCAATTTCTTGGCAAATGCCAATCTTCTTCTGCTGGGTTCCACGTGCGGGCATTGGGCATTTGGAGCTGTTCCATCACCTCTTTTCTGGCAGGATAGGCAAAATTGCCGGCCTTGAAGCTGGGCTTTGTGCGTGTCCAATGCAGGTCGGGGAAGGCGGCTCTGCCTTTAATAAGCTCTTCGGGGCTGGGTATTTTTGACATGGTTTTTGCCTTGGCTAAGGATTTTTTATCTGGCTTTATTCTTGAGAGGCGCTTTTTGCCAGCGGTTTGTCAAGAGGCAAGCCAGCCTCGTCCATCACTTCACGAAATTCGTCTTCATATTCTGCATAGGTCCGATAGGGGGCCTGCGGATCGTTCCAAGGATTGATATGGCGAACTTCACGGCTATTGCACAGCATATTTCTTGTAGGGGATAGAAAGACAGCAAAGATATGCACAAGCTTGCTAAAAGGGAGGCAGAGCAAAAAAACAGACACAAAAACAATATGCGCAAAGAATACGGGGCCAAGGCTTTCAAAATTGTCTATCGGATCAAAAGCGATCAGGCTCATGATAAAGGTCTTTGCATGATTGACATCTATTTTTTGCAAATGCCGCATCGATATGCCTGATGTAATAATGGCAAGAAGCACAAATAAAGGGAAATAATCGGCTGGCAAAGAAAAACTCGCGAGTTTTTGACATAAAAGACGGCGGAGCAGTAAAAAGAAAAGCGCAATAAGCACAAGGACATTGCTTAGCAAAAGGCGTGTTGCGCCCACCTCAAAGAGACCGTCAAAAAAGCTTAGCCATTCAAGGCTTATAGGCACAGGTTCCACAAAGAAGCGGAAATGGCGGACAACAATAATCAGCAAGGCATAATGAAAAAGAAGGGAAAAGAACCACAGCCATTTTGAAGAAAGATAGACAATGCTTGGGCCTTTTGGCGAGATGTGTGCTTCTGTATTGCGAAAGAGTGAGCGAAAGAGAAAGACTTCAAGGAACATGCGCCCCGCAAGGCCAAATTTGCTAAAAGGGGCGTCAAAACGAGCAGGCTTTATCCAGGGCAAGGATCTTTGTTGGCCGCCAACAGTAGGAATGGGAAAGGGGACGGGCGATTTTGCCCAAACAAGAAGGCGAAAAAGGACGCCTACAATACAAATTGCCAAGGAAGCATAAGGCAAAACAACACCGAGGACGTATTGATAGCCCGAATGCACACCGTATGAGGTAAAAATCCCAATAAGCACTGTGGCTAAAAGCGCTGTAAACATGCTTCCCCCTTCCGTCTTGCATGTTTTTTTGATCGTAAAAATTTTGCTTTTTCTTTTTTTTACCTTTCAGTATCTTCCTTAAAGCCCCTTTGAAACTCTTTTTGGCGATTTGCCCAGCGCAAAAGCGTGGATTGTTGGCGCTTTACTTCATCAATGCGCCTGTCCGCAATGGCGGTTTTTTGCTTCTCGCACAGGGCAAAAGCCATAAGAGAGAGGCTGTCAATACGAGACTCTAATGCCAAAAAATCTTGAAAAGTGTCTTTAGAAAGGCTTTCTTTTTCGCAAATTTCCACAAAAAAAACTTTTCGTAGTATGGGCTTTAATAAAAAAAACACTCCGCTAATTTGCTCTATCCGCAAATCCTGCACCGAAAGCATACGCATAAAATCTTCGAGCGCTTTTTGGACTGAAGCTTCATCAGGAATGCTCTTGTGAAGCACCGCTTCAAGCAAGACAGCCGTCGCTTCCTTTGTGGTATGCCCTACAGGATTAGCAAATTTGTCGTCTTGTGAACGCAAAAAACCTTTCGTCCCAAAGGGAAAGAGGGCATAGATGGCCGCTCTCCATTCTTCAAGTATTGTGTCTTTTTGCCTCGCTAATAACTGCACTATTCATTCTCTATTCAGGGCAGGGTAGCTGGTCCGCTCCGCCGCAAGTCCCTACCTCATCCATACCCAAAGACAAAATCTCTGACAAAGTGGCCTCTGCCTCAGCAGTGCGCCCAGATTGTGGGCCGCCCAAAAGTCCGCCCCCCATAAACAGACCACGAGGCACACCTTGAATTTCAATTAAAGGCAAAAGACCGCCTTGCGCGACAACATGTGCCTGATTGACCCAAAGGCGAAGCACCAACAAAAGATTGCTCGGTGAAAAATATTCATACCATTCAAAAGGTTTTTCGTTTTTTGCGATTTCAAGGTCTCTCTTTAGACTGTTTGAAGAAAATTCGCGCAAGCTGTCCCATTCTTTGATGATGGAAACTTCTTTAAGGTCTTCAACCACTGGATAAATAACGATATTTTGCGGATTGCTTTTTTCTAGTACATCAAGAAGGCGCAAACAGGCCGCACAAGTCGGAGAAAGGAAAATACGCACTGGCTCGCCTTCTTGGGCAAGATTGTAAGCGCTTTCATTTTGGGCAAGGGGCCATTTGACAAGCTGGCTTTGCGCTATGTTAGCGATATTGATGACAAAAAGGATGAGCCAAATATAGGCGAGTTTGCCGAGTTCGCTTTTTCGGTGGATATTGTTTTTTTCTGGGCAAGAACGAAGCAAGCTTAGATAAATAAAGAAGAGCAAAAGGCCAATGAGCAAACATTCCACACAAGGGGCAACGGCAGCCATAATGAGAAGAAGCACAATGTCTAAGGCTAAAAAGAGGGCCGCAAGATAAAAAGCGAGTCTCGCGAGTCTCCAAAAAGCGGCAATAAACAAGATGATAAAGGCCGCAGCGCCAAAAACCCACAAGGAAACACCTTCCACTGCCGCCATTTTAAAAATTTGGCAACCGTCGGTAAAACAAGGCACACTTTCTGGTGAAAAAACATTCCACAGCGATAGTGCTGTCCCTAAAATAGCTAAAATCATTACAGAAATGAGTGAGGGTCTTTTGGGATTTGCTCGCATATATTTCTCCATAAAATCAGTTCTTTTGTAATTGTTCTTCTGCTAAAACAGTTTTTTTGTGTAGTTCTTTTTGTCTTATACAATTTTTTTGCGCAGAGGTAAAGGCTTGGACTTCGCTTTAGAATGTGGTATAGGCTTAGCATGAAAACAAAAAACACAAAAAAAACAAAAAAAGCACCGGCAGAGACCTCTGTTCGGGCGCTTGTGTGGGATATTTTACAAAGTCTTTCTCGAAAAAATACCGTTCAAAGCGCTTTTAGCAAAGAAAAAACAGAAGGCTTTTCTGCAAGGGACACAGCCCTTATAAGCGAATTGCTCTATGGCACAGTGCGGGCCTATCCACGCCTTGAATTTCTCTTGGCTCGCCTTGTCCCAAAGCCGCAAAAATTGCCGCCTTCTTTGCTCCCTCTCTTGTACATGGCTATGTATGAGCTTCTCTATCTTGACCGCATTCCGCCTCACGCCACCCTGCACTCTGCTGTTGAACTGTGCAAAAAACGCTTTGGCCTTGGCCTTGCTAAACTTGTCAATGCGGCCCTTCGTCATTGTATGCGCTTGGGTGAAAAAATACAAGACGAAAGCTATTATACTGAATTTTCAAATAATGCTCTTGAAGGCTGGGCGGCTTTTTATGGTCTGCCCCTTTGGATTGCAAAACTTTGGACAAAAACTTATGGAGAAGAAAAAGCAAGGGCCTATGCCAAGGCCTCTGCTGCCTCGCCTTGGGCAAGTGTTCGCTTAAACAGCAAACGCCCCGAATGGGAAAGTCTACAAAGTCTTATCCTTAAAGAAACAGAAGGGCGAGCTGTCGGTCTTTCTGGTGTTCAGTACAAACCCTCTATGGCGCCAGAACACCTCTCTTTGTACCTAAAAACAGGCAAACTTTCTTTACAAGGCGCAGGTTCACAAAAGCTTTTGCAAGCCCTTTCTCCTAAAGATTGGCCGCAGCCCATTTGGGAGACCTGTGCCGGTCATGGGGGAAAGAGCATGGCCCTTTTAGAGCAAGAACTTGAGCTTTTTGCGGTCAGCGATGTCCACAGATTGCGCCTTCGCCTATTTTTTGTGCTTCGGCCGTAAAGCCGCCTTTTGCAGAAAGCATTGCGCAAAATAAGGCCTTTAACACAATTTTCTTAGATGTGCCTTGTTCTGGCCTTGGCACTCTCTCACGTCACCCAGACATTCGCCTACACCTGCAAGAAAAAGATGTGCAAGACCTTGTGGAACTACAAGAGCGCATTCTCTTAGCTACTTGGCCCTTGCTTCCAAGTGGTGGCTATCTTGTCTATGCCACTTGCACACTCAACCCAGATGAAAATGAAGGGCAAATTGACAAGCTCTTACAAAGACATAGCGGAGCTTCTCTCCTTCAGCAATGGCAATCAGAGCCTGATGAATACGGTTCAGATATGATGTACGGCGCTGTAATTGTAAAGGAATAAAAAGACGAAGCTGAAAAAGTCGCTTTTATGCCTTTTTCAGCTTCGATTCATCACACAGTTAATCAAAATTCCAAATTGCCAGGCGTCCTTGGAAAAGGAATGACATCACGAATATTGCTTATTCCTGTAAGCATCATCAAAAGACGTGCAAAGCCAAGACCAAAGCCTGCGTGCGGAACAGTGCCAAAACGGCGCAAATCCATATACCACCAAAAATCTTCTACATTTTGCCCCATCTCAACAATGCGCTTTTCTAAAAAATCAAAACGCTCTTCACGTTGAGAGCCGCCAATAAGCTCGCCTATCCTTGGCACAAGCAAGTCCATAGCCGCAACCGTCTCGCCATCATCGTTAAGCCGCATATAAAATGCCTTAATGTCCTTTGGATAATCATGCACAATGACAGGCTTTTTAAAATAGGTCTCGGCTAAAAAACGCTCATGTTCAGTTTGCAAATCCCTCCCAAAACCAATGGGAAATTCAAACTTTTCTCCAGAAGACTCCAAAATCTTCATCGCCTCTCGGTACGAAACATGAGCAAAAGGATTGTCTATCAAATTGCGTAAGGTCTCAAGAAGACTGGTGTCAACAAATTTATTAAATAAAGCAATATCGTCTTCTCTACGCTCCAAAACACGAACAACCACAGACCTGACAAAACGCTCTGCCAAATCCATCATGTCCGCCAAATTCGCAAAAGCTTCCTCTGGCTCAATCATCCAAAATTCTGCGGCGTGCCTTGGTGTATTTGAGTTTTCAGCGCGAAAAGTCGGGCCAAATGTATAGACCTTCCCCAAGGCTAAAGCCAAAGCCTCTGCCTCTAATTGGCCAGAAACCGTAAGCTTTGCTTCTTTGCCAAAAAAATCCTCACAAAAAGGCTCGCCCTCTGCAGACAAAGGTGCAGCATGGGGCAAGGTCGAAACCCGAAAAAGCTCGCCAGCACCTTCGCAATCCGCACCTGTTATAATCGGCGTATGCACATAATAATAGCCTTCATTATAAAAGAAATCATGCACAGCCTGCGAAGCCTCCGCACGAACACGTAACATCGCACCGTATTTGTTTGTGCGAGGACGCAAATGCGCTATTGAGCGTAAAAATTCATCGCTATGCCGCTTTTTTTGCAGAGGATATGTCTCAGAATCCGCTAAGCCATAAACCTGCATTTCACGCGCACGCACCTCAAAAGCCTGCCCCTTGCCCAAAGAAGCCACCAAGTCGCCCTCAATGCGTACACAAGCACCCGTGTTTACACCAGGCAATGAAGCAAAAGCCGCACTGCTCTCGTCAAGGATACATTGAATATTGGACAAGCAAGAACCGTCGTTTAACTCCAAAAAAGTAAAGCCCTTTGCATCACGACGTGTCCGAACCCAGCCACAAACAAACACATCAGACAAAGGAACATCAGAAGCCAAAAGCTCACAAATCGTCTGCCTTTTCATAAGAATATCCTTTTTTGTTTTTTTATCTTGGGGAAATGCTTCCCGATCAGGCTGTCGCTATCCATAAGACTTTTTCACGCCTACAGCTACCAAAAGCTTGCAATTAGCGACGAACTTTAGAGAATGTAATTCTCAAAAATTTTCTTTTATACGTCAAATAAAGCAAATAAAAAAGCCAGAAAAGCGCGTCTCACGTGTTTCTGGCTTTCCATAATGTGACTGTACTAAAAAAGTCCCATTATTTCAAGTGTTATATATTTCTTAGTTAGTCGAAGCTGAAAAAGGCATTTTCATGCCTTCTTCAGAAAAGCACGCGCTGCTCTCGATTCTCGTAAAGCTCGAAGACTCGCTTAACGAGAACTCTCCTTCGGAGTGGCCGTCGGCTCGGTCCCACTCAAAATACTGCTTCGCAACCGCCAGAAGTAAGTTCTGGCTTATTTTTCAGTGCCGACTAGTATTTGGTTGCCGTCGGCTATAAGGAAGGCCTTTTGTTTCTCCCATCAAGCGAGCAGGCGGCAGCCTGCGGCAGTCTTCGACCTACATTCGTT
>CAYJIB010000051.1:0-13101 GCA_964370125.1 uncultured Desulfovibrionaceae bacterium | reverse complement strand
AAAAGCTTGTCTTGTCTCAATAAACTTTTAATCTAAAACTTGCGAGGCGAATATCTTCCCCCCTTAGGCCCCTCGTCCCCCTCACACAATGAAGGAACGATGATTTCAGGTAAAGGAAAAACTTCACAGGGATAGAAAACTATCTCTCGAAGAAATGAGCGAAAAAGTAAAGAGGGATAGAAACCTTCACAGGGATAGAAAACTTCCTCTCAAAGAAAAAGCCTATCCTCAAAGCCTCCACTGCAAGACCTTTGTGCTGCGCCAAAAACGAAAGCGCCAAAAAAACTTGACAACAAAAATCTTTTAAAGTATCTTACTTGTCTTTATATGTTTATGGCAAGTTCTTTTGCCATAAAAACCCTTGTGGAGGCACAATGGCCCGTATCACTGTTGAAGATTGCCAAGAACGCATCGAAAATCGCTTTTTACTCGTACAAATGACCATCAAAAGAGTGCAACAATACCGCGAAGGCTACAAAGCCCTCGTCCCCTCAAAAAACAAAGAAGTTGTTACTGCTTTGCGTGAAATCGCTGCAGGCAAAATCCTGCCTGAAGACTTAAGCTATTATACCGAGCCGACAAAAGAATATCAACCAGACCTTGACGACTAGGCATTTCGTACACATTATGTAGTGTCAAAGTTTTTCAAAGCTTTATACAAGAAGCTTTGCAAAGTGCCAAAACATTCACAATGCAAAGCTCTCGTAAAGCACTACACTGGCCTCAAAAAAGAGGCTCTTGCCTACAAATAAGGATATAGCATGAGCGCAAAACGTGATTACTATGAAGTCCTCGGTGTCACACGTCAATCATCAGACGATGAAATAAAACGTGCCTACCGAAAACTCGCCCTACAAAATCACCCCGACCACAATCCCGACAATCCAGAAGCCGAACAGCGCTTTAAAGACGCCGCAGAAGCCTATGAGGTTTTGCGTGACCCTGCCACTCGTGAAAGATACGATCGCTATGGACACGCAGGCCTTAACGGCGGAGGGGCTTCTTTTTCTTCTGCCAACGACATTTTCTCGCATCTCTTTGGCGAATTTTTTGGCTTTGGAGGCGGAAGCCGCCATCAAGGACCACGCCCACAAGCAGGCTCTGATCTTCGCTATGACTTAAAAATCCGCTTTGAACAAGCCGCAAAGGGCGATGAAGTCACAATCAGTGTTCCCAGAGACCACGATTGTGAAGAATGCGAAGGGAGCGGCGCTGCAAAAGGAACAAGTAAAGAAACCTGTCGCCATTGCAATGGCTATGGCCAGGTTCACCAACAACAAGGCCCCTTCCAATTTGCCAGCACTTGCCACGCTTGCCGCGGAGAAGGTTCAATCATTCCAAAGCCTTGCCCACGCTGCAAAGGCCAAGGGAAAATGCAGAAAATGCGTGACCTGGTGGTGCAAATTCCTGCAGGTGTGGATTCTGGAATGCGTCTTCGCTTACGCAATGAAGGCGAAATGGGCGTTCATGGCGGGCCAAATGGCGACCTCTATGTCTTTATCACTGTTGAAGCCGACAAAGTCTTTGGCAGACAAGGGCAAGATTTGACCCTCACCCGCAATATCACCTTCCCTCAAGCCGCTCTTGGGCACACCCTCGAATTGCCAAGCATTGACGGGCCTGATGAGACCATCACCTTAAAAATCCCTGCCGGCACACAAAGCGGAAAAGTCTTCCGCATAGCTCAAAAAGGCCTGCCCTACTTAAGCAATCAAAGAGGGCGCAGCAAGAGTGTTGGCGATTTGCTCATTGAAATCATCGTAACAACGCCGACCCAGCTCTCTAAAGAGCAAGAAAAATTGCTCAAGGAATTTCAAAAACTCACAGAAGCAAAGCCAATGGAAAAGGTCAAGAAAATGGCCAAGAAAATCGGCAAAGCCATGGGTTTATAAGGGGGATTTATGTCTATTGAATGTTTTCCTGTTGGCCCTTTAGAAACAAATTGTTGCGTGGTCTACAAAGGCAAAAAAGCCCTCGTCGTTGACCCAGGCGCAACACTCAAAGAAGGCTTGCAAAAAGTTCTTGATTTTTTGCAAGAAAAAGAGCTCGATTTAGAAGCCATCTTGATCACACATTTCCATTTTGACCATATTTATGGTGTAAAAGTCTTACACGAAACCACAAAAGCCCCTGTCTATGGCGGAAAAGTCCCCGAAGATTATCTTGACATCTACTTTCAAGGCGGTTCACGCTGGGGGCTCCCAAAAGTGACACCCTTTGAGTGGAATACCCTAGAAGAAGGCACACAAATTTTTGGTGACATAGAAGTACAAATCTTTGAAGTCCCCGGGCATTCACCAGAAAGCCTCGCCTATTATTTTGCCGAAGAGCAAAGTGTTTGCACTGGCGACACCCTCTTTCATACAGCCATCGGGCGGACGGATTTCCCAAACGGCTCTGCGCCTACCCTCATTAAGTCCATCCGTGAAAAGCTTTTCACCCTGCCAGACGAAACAAAGGTCTATCCCGGGCATGACAGAAGCACAAGCATCGCCTTTGAAAAGCAATGCAATCCCTATCTGTAGCCTGTACAAAAAAAACACAAAAGGAGAGAATTCTCATGAGCAAAGCCATCAATAAAGTCGTTCTTGCCTATTCTGGAGGCCTCGACACCTCTGTTATCCTCAAATGGTTGAGCCTTACCTATCAGTGTGAAGTCATCACCATGACCGCCGATCTTGGCCAAGAAGACGACCTTGAAGGCGTCGATAAAAAAGCCCTGGCCTCTGGTGCAAGCAAGGCCTATGTCGAAGATCTGCGTGAAGAATTTGCTCGTGATTTCATCTTTCCTATGATGCGTTCTGGCGCCGTATACGAAAGCCGTTATTTGCTCGGCACAGCCATCGCCCGCCCCCTCATCGCAAAGCATCTTGTTGAAATTGCACGCAAAGAAGGTGCAGACGCCCTAGCCCACGGCGCAACAGGCAAAGGCAATGACCAAGTGCGTTTTGAATTTGCAGCCGCAGCCCTTGCGCCTGACCTCAAAGTCATCGCCCCTTGGCGTGAATGGGATCTCATGTCTCGCACCGTACTCAATGAATTTGCCGAAAAACACGGTATCCCTGTTAATGCCACAAACAAAAGATACAGCATGGACAGAAATATGCTCCATTGCAGTTTTGAAGGCGCAGAGCTTGAAGATCCTTCTGCCGAGCCTTTAATCGCTTCGCATGTCATGTCTGTGCCCATTGAACAAGCCCCAGACACACCCGAATACATCTCCATCGATTTCAAGCAAGGTAATGCTGTCGCCGTTAATGGCGAAGCCATGAGCCCAGCAAACATCATGATGACGCTCAATACCATCGGCGCAAGACACGGTATCGGCCGTGTAGACATGGTCGAAAACCGCTTCGTTGGCATGAAAGCCCGTGGCGTATACGAAACCCCAGGCGGCACAATCCTTTATGTCGCACACAGAGACCTCGAAGGCATCACCCTCGATCGCATGACCCTGCGTGTGCGTGACCAAATCAAAGTGCCTTATGCCGACGCCATCTACAATGGTTTTTGGTATTCGCCAGAACGTGACGCCATGCAAGCTCTCATCGACCAATGCCAAGAACGTGTAAACGGCACAGTGCGCCTAAAGCTCTACAAAGGCACAGCCTGGCCAGTAGGAAGAGAATCCTCCACAAGCCTCTATAACTATGACCTCGCTACCTTCGAAGAAAGCGATAGCTATGACCACAAAGACGCAAAAGGCTTCATACGCCTAAACAGCCTACGCCTCCGTGGCTACAAGAAATTGTAAGAGTTTATTTTATTTAATTTTTTGGGGGAAATGATTTCCCCCATCAGGCTGTCGCTATCCGTACGGCTCGTTTCTCGCCTACGGCTAGTGCAAACCCCCTCAAATAAGAGCGGCTTTTTCGCCCCCTTCGGGAGCAAAAAAGCCGCTCTTTTGTGTGAGTTTGAAGAATTTAATTCAAGATGTCTGCATAATTCAACAAGGCATCCATGCCTTTTTGCCTTTCTGCTTTTGCACTAAACCTTGCTTGACAATTTCCCTATTATAACAAACAATGCTTGACGAGCAAAAAACAGCCACACAAAGGGAATTTCATACTATCAAAAAACGCCATCGGAAATCTAAAAAATCGTTACAAGGCCGTCTTAAAGGAATGTTCTTTATTGAACGTTTTTGGCTCTTTAACTCTCGCTTCTGTCTTTGCGATAGCTAGCGGCTTGAGCACAAATGAGGCTTATGCCGCAAATGTTAATACTGATATGCTTGTTATTGAAGATTATGACCCAGGCACGACGTATTATTCCACCTTTACAGATGTAAATGGTGTGCAAAAAGGTGTTTTGCTCAAAAAAGGTGATGGAAGTGCGGATACATATTCAAGCATTGCCGATATTATTCCTCGCACTGATTCTGCTTGGCAAATCAAGACAGGCGATGGCGGCAGTGCAGGCTTTGATTTTGACGGCGATGGAACAAATGATTTTTCTGTGTACAATCAAGCAGGTACTGATGCACTTGCCACAGCAGGCGAACGAAAAGTTAAGCCCACAGGTGCCATCAGCGGCAATTTTTATCTTTTACACGGCGACCCCGACGGTGGGGCGATTAACAATGAAGATGGTAATACCATAAGCAGCAACATCAATGCCAATTTTATAGGCAATAGGGCAGTTACTTTCGGCGGGGCTATTTATACTGTTGATATCTTAAATATCCGCATTAATTCCAACTTTATAGGCAATACTGCTGGGGAAAAGGCGCCTTTATTATGGACGATGTTATTCACATTGCAAGTGACTTTGCAAATCCTGCTTCTTCGATTGCAACAGGCGCCTGGGACGGCGAAAACCTCACGTCAACATCTTCTTTGCAAGTGCTGAAAGTGGAAGATTTTGATCCTGCAGACGGCACATACAGTATTAAAATTTCCGCCTTGCCAACACCAACACCAACGCTGACACCGACGCCAAGCGGTGTCGATAAAATTTTGCAAGATTACCCCCTAACGCAAAGACAAACAGCTGAACTTCTTCTCAATTTTTCACAACTCAATCCAGAGGTCGATAGCAAAGTTTTCATAGCCGACTGAAGGCTTTCCTCTCAGGCGAGAGCACAAGCATTGTCTATCTTGACGATATTCGCAATCAAAAGCAAGGCATGGCAGCTGGTTCTGAACAAAATTCTATCAAAAACGGGCTTGCTGTCTGGGCGAGCCCCTTCTATAGCCACACAAATATAAGTGCTTTTGATTCAGGAGCATTTGTGCCGTAAATGGCGGCGGCGGTTCATCAACTTCTCATGGAGATTTCAACAAGACCGACAACGATTTTAACTTTGTCGGCGCCTCTCTTTATGGCGCAATATATTATGATAATTTCACTTTATCGGCAGACCTAGGCTATTCGCATGTCAATCATGAAGTGGATATGTATTTGCCGACTTCTCTTGGCTATACAAAAGCAGATGCCGACATGGACAGCAATATTTTCACTGTCGGCGCAGAAGCGGCCTATCTCTTTGAAAATCAAGTGCTTGATATTATGCCCTATCTCGGACTTCGCTATACATTGGCGATTTGAAAGCGACCTCTACGTCTTCAATCCCAACAGTAGCTGGAAATGCGGCCTATCATGTTGAAAATGTAGACGCCTTTGCTTTTAATGGTGGAATCGGCTTTGAAGTGGCAAAAGACAATGTGAGCTTTGCCTTAGACTATGATCTGCAAAAGTCACGACATGAAACAAGCCATGGAGTGCAAGCGACTTTTAGATATGCTTTTTAATAGACTTGCCTTATATTTTTATAATAAAAACAAGCCCTTGACAATAATATGCTCGGAACTTTCAGCGTTTACTAAAGAGCGTTTCAGCAGCTTTGCAGGCCTTTTTGTAAGCATGACTTTTGCTTGGAATAATCATGCAAGTCAACACGCAAGCCTTCATTGACATTACTTGCTACTTACGTATAATGGTTTGATATATTGTTGCGCTTGAGACATCAAGAGCCACGACTCTCAGCCATAAGGAATTCCCCATGCTCACAAAAAATGCCATATCAAATCTAAAAAATCGCTATAAAGCCGTCCTCAAAAAATGCACTTTAATGAATGTTTTCGGTTCATTAGCCATTGCCAGCCTGGCTGTCGCCTCGCTTTCTTTTGGGGGAGCTACGCTCTTGCCAAAGAGCGCTCATGCCCTAGAATACACAGCAAATGACTACAGCATCGAAAAGGTAGACCCCGCCACAACGTATTTCAAAAGCTTTGAGGTAGACGGCGAAAAATACGGCTTACTTTTCCGCAATGTCTACGACAATAATTCCTCTACAGGAAGCATAAACACCTTGCTCAGCTCTTATGAAGCCTATTCTGACGACAATGGAACAGGCCTTCCCACACGTCTTAGCAATCCCACAGGCGATATTACAGATTCTTTTGTCGGCCTTTCATCTACAGATGCTGGCGGGGCAATAAGTATTTCACCAAACAATAGCCTAAATTCGCTCAAGGCTTCCTTCATAGGGAACACCTCCCTTCAAGACGGCGGGGCGATATATACTGCTGGCACAATAAACGAAGTCAACGCTTCCTTTATCGCCAATGCTGCAAAGAACGGTGGGGCCCTTTATAATGCAGGGACATCCTATAATAATGACACAATACGCACGCTAAGCGCGTCCTTTATCGGCAACATGGCCGCTGTCAGTGGTGGGGCGATATATAATAAAGGCACAATAAATTTCTTCACAAGCAATGGCCTAAGTCTTTTTGCAGGAAACACGGCAAATGATGTTTCAAATGCTCTACACAATGAAGGCATTTTCAATATCAATACAGGCTTTGATTCAAGCAATCCTCAAAACGGCATGGGCTATGTGCATATCAAGGACAATATTTCGGGTGCGGCCAATGCTATAACAAATAGGCCGAATGGCACAATCTCGATCAATAGCGATTTGGCAGGAAGGACAGACGATCTCCAAAACGGCTTTGTGATGATGGACGGCATCATTACAGACAATACTCTGAACCTAAGCGGCGGTTCACTTTTCTTCACAGACGGAAAAGCACAAGAGCATTTTGCTGGCGGAACAGGGAGCGATTTTGTTACGGCAAGCGGCTCTGTGCTTTATCTCGATGTGGACGATGAAATAAGCGCAGATAACAAAGAAATTAAGGGAACGGTTGCCTATAATGTCTTAGATAGCAATCGAACACACTTTTCTCCAACAATTCCTTCAGCAGCAATTTTTGCACGAGCTTATACATACAAAACTAACTACGAATATATCGGAGATCGTTATGCAATAGCAGGAGCAAGTGATGGGCTTAGTGCTGCAATTACACACCCAAGCAATCTTGGTACACTCCGCACTTATTCAGTAACAGGCGTAAACGAAACACTTACAGCGTCACACAATCCAAACCTTACTCAAGGCACGCTCACGCTTTTTGGTAATCGCTCTGTAAATGATCAATACCAAATCAATGCTGACGGAAATCAACTTGTAAATGTTTCAAGTGCGGGAACACTCAATATTCTCGATGCGTGGATTCATTCTGCAGACGGCTCTGCCATTGAAACAAGCGGCACAGTCAATATCTTCAATTCTTTCTTTGAGCAAAACACGGGCAATGCGGGCGGTGTTATCAATGCCGTAAGCGGCAGTGTGACAAATATCTACAATACGCAATTTTCAAACAATGCAACAACAGGGCAAGGCGGCGCAATCAATATTGAAAACAATGCAGTTGTAAACCTTTATGCCGCCTATGACGATACGCTTTTTAGCGACAATACTGCAAATAGCCAGTCAAGCGCCATTCACAATGAAGGCACACTCAATCTGCGGGCGCAAGGCGGAACAATCATTTTTAACGATTCCATTTCAGGCGACGGCCCAGTCACGATCAATGATGCCTACCACAGCGGAACAATCGCCATAAATGCGGACATGAGCGGCTACGCAGGCGATGTCACTTTCAACAATGGCATGATCAGCGTGGACGGCGCTTTAAGCCCAACAAGCGCCACAGCCTACACCCCTTTCTTCAATAAGTTTACCGTAAATGGCGGCACGCTCAATGCCATAAATGAAAAGATGGACAGATTTAACATGACAAATTGGAAGACGTCTGCCCCTCTGAACGCAAGAATTGACCTAGACCTCTCTACAAAAAAAGCGGACTATTTTGCAAATAGCACAGGGCAAAAAATCAATATCACAGCTATTGACCTTATCGAAAACTCTTCAGCCACGTCTACAGATTCTCAACAAATCGCTTCGTCAGAAATAGAAATAACAAATAATGGCACAAATTTCACACTCGGCACAAAAAAAGCCTATAGCCCAACGCAGATGTATACTGTGAGCGATGCGAAGCTTCAGTCTGACGGCCTCATCGCATTTTCAGATCGACAAGCAAATCCCATGATAAGCGGGCCAGATATTAACTCAAACATTACAACAAATCTAAACCTTGATCTCACGGGCAATGTTTTGGATAATATGATGTCTAACAATCCTTCTCCTCTTGAAACATTGTATACGAATATCTTAAACGGCAGTGTGGATTTTGCTGATTTGTCAAGCGAGACGATAGAGGCCCTCGCAAACTATATGGCGCAAAATGGGATAGCCTCTCTCTTGATTGACGAAGAAACAAGTGCAAATGGCACAACAATATCTACCCTGCTCAATAGTGACGGCTCAATAAATGTGTCTGTAGATTTTGATGCCAAATCTTTGTATACAGTTGTGCTGAACGGGACGACAGATTTCAATACTTTGACAGACGTAGAACAAAAAATAATTCTGGACTATATGGATACTGAGGGAATATTTTCTCTTGATTTGGGTCTTTCACCAGAAGGAAACGGCATCACCCTCACGCTTCTTGCAGACGGTACTGTGCATGAAAATCGCTTCGCTAACTCTGTTATTGCTGATCCAGCTGGTATAGCCGCCTTTAACGAAGCCTTAGCGGGGCTGAAGGCTGCTGCAGACATAGAGAAGATCACAAGTGAAACTGGCATGAAGACTCCAAGAGTAGCCCTTGTCACCTCTATTTCTATTAGTAGAGCACTTAACGAAGCCTTAGCAGCGAACCCTACCGCTAAAATGTCTATAACCCTCAATGCCGGCCTTGAGAAAGGCGTACAGATCAAAAGCTATGCCTTTATGAATGGCCAGTGGGTCTTAGTAGGCGAAAGAGAAGAAGTGTCTAACTTGGGCAAAAATAGCGGAAGCGTGCCCGCTATTTTAGAGCAAGCCCTCTATGCAAATTCCATTCAAAACAATTGGACAAGTTGGGCAGAATCCTATGTAAATTTTGAATCGACAGATACTGGCGCAAATTCAATAGATACAGAGTCTTACGGTGTTCTTGCAGGCATAAATTCTCGTCGTTTTGATGTGGGCGCCTTTGATTTGGCCTATTCTGCCTATATCGGCTACAATGGCGCACAATCTGACTATAGCACAGTCGACACCGAACAAAATGGCGGGACAATCGGCCTTGGCGCAACGCTTTTCTATGATGCCTTCACCCTTGGCGCAACAATAAATGCCACCTTGAGCAACAACAGCATAGAAAATCAAGACAGTGCAAATGCCTTCTACACAAAAGACAGCTACAATTCCACGACACTTGGCTTTGGCATAAATGGCGCCTATACCTTCAGCTTCCAAGAGGGCAAATACAATCTGCGACCAAGCCTTGGCCTTTCGTATTCGCACGTAAATACAGAAGATTACACAAATTCTGCAGGACTGCACACAAAGCCAGACGCTTCACGCACTTGGCAGGTAAGCCCAGCGCTCACCTTTGTCGCAAATTTCGAAAACAATTGGAGCCTAAACGCTACGGCAAAGTATAACTTCCTTATAAAAGAAAGCTCTGTGACCTATGTCGACGGATTGCCCTTTGCGAGTGAAGATGTGGACGATTATGCAACGCTCTCTCTTGGCGCACGTAAGGCTTGGGATAATTTCTCGCTCTATGGTGAGCTGACAAGCAATGTCGGCGGAAGAGAAAGTATTGGTGCGAATGTTGGATTTGAGGTGAAGTTTTAGCTTTGTTTCCCAAAATAAGCATACTATAACGATTTAGGGTTTCCAAAGGGAATTATCTCCTTTGGCGGCCGGAGGCACTGCCTTAAAAAAATGCCGGAGGCAAAAAAAATATGACAAAAAAACTTTGGGGTGGGCGTTTTGCGGAGCCTACGGATTCTTTGGTTGAGGCGTATACGCAGTCTGTGTCTTTTGACGCTGTTTTGTACCGTCAGGACATTGCGGGATCAAAAGCGCATGTGCGCATGCTTGCTCGTCAGGGCATTTTAGCTCCAGAAGAGGCCGACCGCATTTATCAGGGTCTTGACGCTGTTTTAGCGGAGATTGAAGACCATACTTTTATTTGGCATACGGACAAAGAAGATGTTCACATGAACATTGAGTCTCGCCTTATTGAGCTTATTGGCGATGTGGCAAAGAAGCTTCATACGGGCCGAAGCCGCAATGACCAAGTGGCGCTTGATTTCCGCTTGTTTGTTTCGGAGGCTTTGCGTACTTGGCAGAGCTTGGCTATCAATCTTGTTGCGACTTGCCTTGATAGGGCGAAGGAACACGCCGACACGCTTTTGCCCGGCACAACGCACCTTCAGCCTGCACAGCCTGTCAGCCTTGCTCAGCATCTTTTGGCTTATGCTTGGATGTTTACGAGAGACGTTGAGCGTATGGCCGAGGCCGAAAAAAGGGCTCGTGTTTCGCCTCTTGGGGCGGCGGCTCTTGCGGGGACGACTTATCCTCTTGATCCAGCTTCTGTTGCGAGAGAGCTTGAAATGTATGGTCTTTTTTCAAACAGTATGGACGCTGTTTCGGACAGAGACTTTGTTTTGGAGGCCCTTTTCTGTGCTTCAACGGGCATGATGCACCTTTCTCGCTTGTGTGAGGAAATCATTATTTGGGCGCATCCTGCTTTTGGCTTTATACGTTTGCCAGACCGTTATGCGACGGGTTCTTCTATTATGCCGCAAAAGAAAAATCCTGATGTGGCAGAGCTTATGCGTGGAAAGACAGGCAGAGTGTATGGCAACCTTGTCAGCATGATGACGATTATGAAGGCTTTGCCTCTTGCCTATAATCGTGACATGCAAGAAGACAAAGAGCCTTTTATCGATACGAATACGACTTATGCCAATTCTTTGGAGATTATGGCGGGAATGCTTGGGGCTATTCAATTCAATCCAAAGGCGATGGAAAAGGCTTTGCGCGTGGGCTTTTTGAACGCTACAGAGCTTGCGGACTATCTTGTTGGGAAGGGTGTGCCTTTTAGAGAGGCGCACAGGATTACTGGCGAGGCGGTGCAAAAGGCTGAATCGCAAAAACTTACCCTTGAGGCCTTGCCCTTGAGCGCTTTGCAGGAAATTTGTGATCGCATTGACGAAGATGTTTTTGAGATTTTGGAACCTGCGGCTTCTGTTGCAAGGCGCAATGCGCATGGTGGCACGGGCCCAGAGGCGATTGCTGTGCAGATTAGTTCCCTCGAAGCATGGCTGGCCCTCCAAGCAGCTCGCTAAAAAAGGCCAATCTACTTCGTCAGACTTGTTTTTTGCTCCGGTCACGTACCATAAGAGTACGCTCCACTCCGCAAAAAACTTCGTCTTCCTCGTATCTTAGCCTTTTTAAGCGGCTGCTGGCTTGTGCAGGCGTTCAACGTTTTCATTTATACTTAACGATATAGTATGTTCATTACCCTATCTTTTCTTGTGGCGGGCATTCCCATTGGTTATGCCTTGCGCCATATCAGCAAATTTCACGAACTTGTTGACAAGGGCCTCACTTGGTCGGTGCGGCTCTTGCTTTTTTTCTTAGGTCTTGCCATTGGGGCAGACCCATCAATCATGAACAATCTCGACACCTTGGGCTTGCAAGGGGCCTTTATTGCTCTGCTTTCTACCCTTGGCTCTATCCTTTGTACACGCCTTCTTGAACCCTCGATCAAAAAAAGTCTTAGTCGTGTGCAGGAAAAAAAGAGCAGAGAGGCACAGTCATGAAAGGCTCTCTCTGTGTGCTTGCTTTTTTTATCAGCGGCATTGTCGTTGGGCATTTTGAGCTTTTGCCGCAAAGTCTTGTAGAGTCAGACATTTCGACTTGGGCTTTATGGGCTATGTTGATAATGGCGGGCATGAGCATGGGCATCAATGTGAACGCTTGGCGAGTGGTGCGAGACTTAAAAGGCCTTATTATTTTAGTGCCTTGTACGGTTTTTATAGGCACTGTCCTTGGCAGTATGCTTGCCTGGATTTTCCTTGATATGGGCCTTCGGGACGTTGTGGCTGTGGGCGGCGGTTTTGGTTATTACAGTCTTTCGAGCATTATTATTGGTGAATTTTCTGGGGCGAAGCTTGCTTCTATGGCTCTTATTGCCAATATGAGCAGGGAGCTTTTGACCTTGCTTCTTGCGCCTTTTATGGTGCGGTATTTTGGGCAGCTTTCTTCTGTGGCGAGTGGTGGGGCGGCGAGTATGGATACTTGTTTGCCTATTATTACGCAGAGTTCTGGGGAGCATGCGGCTATTATTGGTATATTTTCTGGTATGAGTCTTACCTTTATTGTTCCATTTTTTATCACTTTTTTGTTCAGTTAATTTTGTGTGAGTTGGTTGGCTGGTTAGCTTTTTAGTTTTTTTAGTTTTTTATTTTTTTGAACTCTTTTGAGCGATGTAGCTTTTTCACACCAACTGCGTTAAAATTTTTTTTTCTTATACGCACGTACTAAAGTACGCTTACGCAGAAAAAAAAATTTTGCCTTGCTGGCGCAAAAAATCTTCCATCATCTCAAATCGTCCAAAACCAAACATCGTTTTTTGCACAAAAGTTTTTTGAAAGACTTAGCCTTTCTCCGCAAAAAACGAGTTAAAAGGAAGTCGTTCATTTGGCCGCTGAAAAAGCCCCCTTCCAGCGCCAAACCTTGTGCAAACTATGAGAACCCTTAACGCAAAGGTCGCTAAGCATAAGAAAGGTTTAGTTGCCATGAAAGTTTTTGGAATTTTTAAGATACTAGGCAGGACGCTCAAAAGGGCTAAGATGCAAGGAAGACGCAGCTTTTTTCGGAGTGGAGCGTACAAAAGG
>CAYJIB010000050.1:12387-13132 GCA_964370125.1 uncultured Desulfovibrionaceae bacterium | reverse complement strand
TTTGTATTTTGAGTCCAATACACAATAAATTGTGGCGTGCTTTTCTTTTCATTTTCACCTTGATTGTCAAAAACTGAGATAAAATACTTGTTTTTAGCCCTCTTTGTTGATAAAATAAAGTTAAGAAAAAAATGGGGGCAAAACATGGACAAGAAAGTTGTACTGATTACTGGCGCTTCAAGCGGGATTGGAATGCAGACCGCTTTTGCCTTAAAAGAAAAGGGCTATGTAGTTTATGGTGCGGCAAGAAGGCTTAAAAAACTTGAAGCCTTAAAAGAAAATGGCATACATATTCTTGAGCTTGATGTGACAAAAGAAGCCTCTATGGTGGCCTGTGTTGATGAAATCATCAAAAAAGAAGGGCAAATCGATGTCCTTGTCAACAATGCTGGCTATGGTTCTTATGGGGCTGTTGAGGATGTGCCACTTGAAGAAGGTCGCAGGCAAATTGAAGTCAATATCTTTGGCCTTGCTCGCATGACCCAGCTAGTTTTGCCACACATGCGCAAGAACAAGTATGGCAAAATTGTCAATATTGCTTCGGTGGGCGGCAGGGTTTGGACACCTTTTGGCGCTTGGTATCACGCAACAAAGTTTGCAGTTGAAGGCTTTTCTGCTTGCCTTCGTCTTGAAGTCGCGCCTTTTGGCATTGATGTTATCGTTATCGAGCCTGGCGGAATAAAAACCGAATGGGGCAGTATTGCCGCAGAAAGCCTTATCAAGACATCAAAAAAAGGCGCTTATA
>CAYJIB010000050.1:3401-12377 GCA_964370125.1 uncultured Desulfovibrionaceae bacterium | reverse complement strand
GCTGTCGCTAATGGCATGAAAGAAATGTATGAAGGCGAACATTTAACAAGAGCAAAGACCGTTGCCGATTGCATTGCCAAAAGCCTAGAAGCCAAAAAACCAAAGATAAGATACCTTGTCGGCTTTGGTGCAAAACCACTTGCCTTTATTCAAAAATTCTTTGGTGACAGGATTTATGACTGTATCATCAAGAAAAATTTTAAAATGTAGCGCATCATCTCAAGGCTTTTTTTATAGGCCAAATTTCTGTAATTTTCGGTACAAGGTGGCGGGGCTCATGCTCAGTTCTTCTGCCACCTTCTTCTTCCCACCTTTCACTTTGGCGTATTTTTGCAATAAGTACGAAATTTCTTCTTTTTCTCGCAATTCTTTAGCTGAAAGAAGGGGAATATTGCTTGTAAGTTTTTCAAAAGAGCTTGAAAAGGCTCTTTCTTCCTTCGCAATGACCTTTTTTTCACTTTCCCAATCGTTAGCATAATTACTTGTATGATAGCCACCACGGCTTTCGCTTTGTGCGGCATAGGCAGAAAAACGAGGACGCATAACTTCAAGTGTCAGCACATCATTTTCACAAAGACTCACCCCAAATTCAACAAAATTTTTCAGCTCCCTGACATTGCCAGGCCAAGGGTATTTTTCAAAAAGCTCATGAAGTTTTGTCGACATACGAAAAGAACGATTTTGCGCCTTGCTGAATTGCTGTAAAAAATATGCCGTAAGTAAGGCTATGTCTTCTTTACGCTCACGAAGAGGCGGCACAAATACGGGCACAACATCTAAGCGAAAAAACAAATCTTCTCGAAAAAGACCTTCTTCTACCATGAGGCGTAAATTCTTATTCGTTGCCGCAATCACCCGAATATCAATGACTTTTTGTTCTGTAGCTCCCACACGACGCAAGGTCCCTTCTTGCAAGGTTCGCAAAAGCTTCACCTGCAAAGAAAGGGGCATTTCTGAAATTTCATCTAAAAACAGTGTCCCGCCATGCGCTTGCTCAAGCAAGCCAATGCGCCCGCCCTTGTCTGCGCCAGAAAAAGCCCCGCCAACATAACCAAAAAGTTCGCTTTCCATCAAGTTTTCAGGAATAGCCCCACAATTTATCGGCACAAAGGCCTTGGACTTCCTTTGACTATGATCGTGAATAGCTAAGGCCACAAGCTCTTTACCCGTACCTGATTCCCCCTGAATAAGAACAGTACTGTCCGTTGAAGCAATCTTCACAATCTTGTTTTTGAGTTTTTTTATTGCTTCGCTCTCACCTATAAAGTTTTGAAAAGTGTTAAAATGTTTAGTTTTCTTTGACGATACTTGCCGCATTTCGTGCTGCCAAACAAATTTCACCACATGCTGCAAGAGGTCAAAGGCCTGCTCTACCTTTGAAAGCAAATCAACTCTTTGCCGCAAAGTATAGGCCACAAATTGCACAACAGCGATAATTTTTCCCTCAACAAAAACAGCCCCAGTAAAATTGGCCATCTCCGCACAACCCTCACGCTTTGCACAATTACGACAGACATCATCACAACCAGGATCAAGCACAAAAGTGCTCTCCCCTGTGCGTAAACTGTAGCTGATAGCATTGTCATCGGGGACTTTCGTTCCAAAACGTTCAACATTGCGGGCAGTACCTGCAACACATATACCTTTGGTATCAATGACAAGGATTTCCGCATTGAGTAGCTCGGCCAAGGGCTGAATATATTTTTGCACACTGGCCCAGCGTCCAACAGATTCGGCACACTTGTCTTTAGCAGAAAAAGAAAGGATAGGTGACATAAAGACCTCTATATAGTCGAAGCTAAAAAACGCATTTTCATGCGCTTTTCAGAAAGGCACGCGCTGCTCTCGATTCTCGTAAAGCTCGACGACTCGTTTAACGAGAACACTCCTTCGGAGTGGCCGTTGGTTCGGTCTCACTCCAAATACCCCTTTGGGGACGCCAGAAACAAGTTCTGGCTTATTTTACGTGGCGCAACATTTTTGCTTTCGCATAAATCTTGAATATGAGAATATTCTCATATTTTTGAGAAAAACACAAGTTTTTTTGAGAATTTTTTTAAGGCAATTTTCTTGCAGCTTATCTTGCCCAAGCTAAAAGTTTGATTTTACAGCAAAAAAGGCAAAGCACTCTTGCAAAAATTCTCAAAAATCCACTTGGTATACATCGTGCTATAGTGTACTTAGCAAGAAAATTTCTTACCTTTACTTTTTATAGGTGTTTTTATGGATACACAGATTTTGGAAAAATATCTCGAGGTTTTGCACAATGAACTTGTCCCCTCAATGGGCTGTACTGAGCCTGCGGCCATTGCTTATGCTGCTGCTATAGCAAGAAAGACTCTGGGGCTTTTCCCAGAAAGCATTCATGCCGATTGCAGCGGTAATGTGGTGAAGAATGTGAAGGGCGTAACTGTCCCCCATTCTGGAGGCGAAAAGGGCATTGAGATTTCTGCTGTTCTTGGCACGATTTGCGGCAAACCTGAACTTGAACTTGAAATTTTAAGCTCTATTAGCGAAGAAGAGGCTGCAAGGGGAAGAGAACTTGTTGCAGAGGGTTTTTGTACTGTAGGCCTTATGAAGGGTGTTCCCGACTTGCATATTGTTATTACAGCAAAAGCAGAAGGCCATGAAGCCATTGTCGAAGTGGCTGGTGGGCATACCAATGTTGTGCGTATTGAAAAAGACGGTGAAATTTTAGAAGGCAAAGACTACAATAGAGCGACAGATTCCTTTGGAACAAAGCGCAATTTTATGTCTGTTGCTGGCATTTTGGAATTTGCCGAAAATTGCCCACTCGACCGAGTACAAGAAATTCTCGATAGGCAAATTGTCTACAATTCCGATATATCTGAAGAAGGCTTAAGCAAGGAATATGGCGTTAGTGTTGGGCGTAATCTGCTTAAAAGCCGTGGAAACGACATTCGTACCCGTGCAAAAGCCGTTGCGGCCGCGGGTTCTGATGCTCGTATGAGCGGTTGTGATTTACCGGTTGTCATCAATTCTGGCAGCGGCAATCAGGGCATGACGGTTTCTTTGCCTGTGATTGAATACGCTAAAGAATTGAATGTCTCCAAAGAAAAGCTTTACCGTGCCTTACTTGTCAGCAATCTTATGGCCATTCATCAAAAATTTGGCATTGGCAAGCTTTCGGCCTATTGCGGGGCTGTGAGGGCGGCTTGTGTGAGCGGTGCAGAGATTACCTGGCTTCATGGCGGGACAGAAGCGCAGATTTCTGCCACCATCACCAATACCCTAGCCAATGTTTCTGGCATTGTTTGCGATGGCGCAAAGCCTTCTTGTGCCGCAAAAATCGCTTCATCGGTTGATGCGGCTATTTTAGGACATGACCTTGCTATGCAGTCTGAAGAATTTCACGAAGGCGAAGGCATTGTTAAAGACACTGTAGACAATACCATTTACAGTGTCGGTCAGCTTGCACGTAAGGGTATGCGTTCTACAGATGAAGAGGTCTTGCGCATTATGCTTGAGAAAAAGCCTGTTGAGGATTTTTCAACAGAAGAATAAAACCTTTCCCTGTTAGAATAGCCTATACTCGCCATAAGCCCATATGCCTACCATTGTGGTATGCATGAATTTGCCATCAACAGGCAAAGTATTAACACTTTAGAAGGAGTTAAACATGATCCGCTTTTTGCTCGCAGTTTTTGTAGCTGCTCTACTTGTTGGCACACCTGCCATGGCCGCTGAATTCCCCACAAAGGACATCAAAGTTATTGTTCCTTTTGCACCAGGTGGCGGTGTTGACGTTACTGTGCGTATGCTCAGTGAAGTTGCCCCGAAGTATTTGAACGGAAAAAACATTATTGTTGAAAACATGCCCGGTGGTGGCGCCCTTATTGGCCAAGCAGCTGGCGCAAAAGCCCGCCCAGACGGCTATACCATGCTTGCCTATACAAGCTCTGTGGTTTCAAATCCTATCTTTAAAGCTGCCCCTTTTAAGCATACCGACTTCACCCCTGTCATCATGTACTGCTTTGACCCAGAAGTCTTGGTTGTTCCAGCCGGTTCTTCTTTCAAAACATTGAAAGAGTTCTTAGACGCTTCAAAGAAAAGTCGCATCAGCATGGCCACTCCAGGGCATTCTACTTCTCATCACATTGCCGCTCTTATGGCAGAAAAGCACTTTGAAACTAAGTTCAACTACATTCATAATTCATCTTCAGCCCAGCAAGTGACCCAACTTCTTGGCGGTCATGTGCAATCTGCCATGATGGCTTATGGCGAAGTAACAAGCTACATTAAAGACGGTTCTTTACGTGTTATTGGTATGATGTCAAACTCTGCCTATACTGGCGCAGAAGAAATTGAGCGTTTTTCTAGCCTTGGTTTTGAAACAGAATGGGGCGCTTTCCGTGGTCTTGCTGTTCCTGCCAAAACCCCTGCAGATACAGTCAAAAAACTTAGCGACGCCTTTGTAAAAATGAGCGCTGATCCTGCCTTTGTAAAGCGTATGGAAGAAGCGGGCTTCCCCCTTGTCGTGCTTGGTTCTGATGACTTCACCAAATACGCCAATGACAATGCACAAATTCTTTTAGAAATGAAACCCATTTTACAAGCCAAATAAGTTCTAAGGCCTGCTCATTTATTTTGGGCAGGCCTTTATTTTTCCTGCTTATAGCTATGGAGGTACATTATGATAAATTGGAAACAAGACGTCTTACTTGCATTAGCCTTGCTTTTTCTTTCTGGCATATTTTATTTTACGGCCATCACCTATCCCGAAGATGTGGCGCTTTTTCCAAGCCATCTTGCCCCCCTCTTGGCCGCCCTCTCTGCTCTCTTGCTTTTTTCTGCTCTACGTCGCCGTCAGGTGGCCAGTGGAGAGCCTTTTCAGTGGCAACGCTATAGCAAGATAGCCTTTATTTCTCTGCTCATCTTGGCTTATGCCTTTGCGCTTAGCTTTGTTGGCTATGCCTTTGCCAGTACTCTCTTGGTTGGGATATTCTTTTTGGCCATGCGTTATAGCAATCGTTGGGCCGGCATTGCGATAGCCATTGGCGCCTCCGTTTTGGCTTATGTGCTTTTTGCCATAGTCCTTGAAGTGCCTTTACCAACAGGACTTCTCTTTGGAAATGAATAGTCCGATTTCATATTAGAAGGAAAAAGCCATGGAAAGCATCTTATTCAATCAGTTTTTGACAGTTTTTAGTCCAGATATTTTTCTTATGTTGGCCTTTGGGGTTTTGCTTGGTCTTGTTGTGGGCGCAATCCCCGGCCTTAATGACACTATCACCTTGGCCGTTCTTGTGCCTGTTACCTTTTCAATGTCACCAAATTATGCCTTTGCCTTGCTTGTGGGTGTTTATTGCGCCGCCTGTTATGGTGGCTCTATCCCCGCTATTTTATTAAAAATCCCAGGTACAGCTTCTTCGGTTGTGACCACAAATGACGGCTATCCAATGGCACAAAAAGGCCAAGCGGGTCTTGCCTTATCAATTTCTACCATAAGTTCTGTCATTGGCGGAATATGCAGCGCGGTTGTTCTGATGTTCTTTGCCCCTGTGCTTGCTGGTTATGCCTTAAAATTTGGGCCACCAGAATACTTTGCTCTGGCCATCTTGGGTCTATCGACTGTAGCGGGTATGTCAGGAAACAATGTCTTAAAAAACCTCATTGTCTGTGTTCTTGGTCTTTTGCTCTCAAGCATTGGGACAAGCCCACAAACTGGCTACCCTCGCTTTACTATGGGCTCTTTTACCCTCTTTGAAGGCATCCCCCTTGTTCCCATGCTTATCGGCCTTTTTGGTGTTTCTTCGGTCTTTCACATGATCATAAAAATAGGTGAATCAAACAAAGAAAGCTATACTTTGCCAAGTATCGGGCCAACACTTCCGCCTTTGTCTTTGCTCTTAAGCCTCTTGCCGCTCATCTTGGTGTCGAGCGCAATAGGTACAATTGTTGGCATTATCCCGGGTGCGGGTATGCTTATGGCCATTTATTTGGCCTATGATTACGCAAGGGCGCGCTACAAAACATTGCCCTTTGGGACGGGTGTTCCGCACGGTGTTGCCGCACCAGAAGCCGCAAACAATGCTGTTGTTGCGGGTTCGATGGTGCCGCTTCTTGCCCTTGGTGTTCCCGGCAATTCAACCTCTGCTCTTTTCCTTGGTGCGCTTATGATTCAAGGCTTGCGCCCAGGTCCAGCGCTTTTTAGCGAAAGCCCTGACATTGCCTATTTTATCATTGTAGCCTTCTTTGTTGCCAATCTCATAATGGGCCCCCTAGGCCTTGCTTTAGGACGTGGCATAGCCAAGGTTATCTTCAAAATATCGCAAACAATCCTTGCGGGCATCATTATCTTGCTTTGCGTAACAGGGGCCTATTCTGTAGGTAACTCCCTAGAATATATCCTTATCGCCTTAGCTTTTGGTATCATCGGCCTTATCATGGACAAGATGCACCTGCCCCAAGCCCCCCTCGTCTTGGCCCTTATTTTAGGTCCGATGATGGAAACAGGCTTTGAACAAAGCCTTGTGCTTTCAAACGGAACTTTTGGTATTTTTGTCACACGTCCAATAAGCGCCCTTATGCTCTTTATTGCCCTTATTTTTTCACTCGTACCAGTGTTTGGACGTGTGAAAGAATTTGTGAAAAATCGCCAAGAAAAGCGAGGTGGTCATGCCTAGCTTTGCACAAGAACTTGGACAATGGATAGCCGATGTCCAGCTTGAAAATCTTCCAGAAGACATTGTCGAGAAAGCAAAAGCATCGTATCTTGACTGGTTAGGCTCTGCCTATGCGGGGGCAGAACACCCCTTAGCACAAAAATATGTCAGCCTTGGCTTAGCAATGGGCGGAGAAGGAAGCTTCCCCATTATCAATCACAAAGAAAGCACAAGTCTTCTTGCTTCTGTCTTTGTCAACGGAGCCTTTGGACATATTGTTGAAACCGATGACGGCCACCGCCTTTCGATCCTTCACCCGGGTTCAGTGGTCTTTCCTGTTGTGCAAGCCCTTGCGCCTCTCGCAAAAGATCCGGGAAAAGCTTTCGTCGAAGGCGCAGTGGCTGGTTATGAACTTGTCATTCGTGTGGGAGAAGCCCTTGGTAGGGCGCATTATTCAACTTGGCACACAACAGCGACAGCCGGCGTTTTCGGTGCTGCCGCCGCCGCTGCAAAGATTTTGAATGTAAACGCAGAGCAATGCGCCTATGCCCTTGGCCATGCAGGAACGCAAGCCGCCGGACTTTGGCAATTTTTAGAAGATAAATGCTTAGAAGCCAAAGCCTTTCACCCAGGAAAATCTGCTATGGAAGGCCTTATGGCCGCCCTCTTGGCACAAGAAAACATTGCTGGGGCTTCGCACATTTTTGAAGGCAAATCGGGCCTGCTCTTTGCTTTAGGTCGCAATCCTTTGCCCGAAAAGCTCAATGAAAATCTGGGCAAGGTCTATAAAATTCAAGAAGCGAATTTTAAGATGTATCCCACTTGCGGGCAGACACATTCGATGATTGACGCTTTAGAAAAAGTTATTCAAGAATGCCCAGCTATTAGCGAATATACCGAAAACATTGAAAAAATTTCTGTTCGACTCTATGCCAGAGCCAAAGAAATAGCGGGCATAGAAAGACCAGAAACTTTAGAAGAAGCCAAGTTTAGCATAGCTTTTTGCCTTGCGCACTTTGCTCGTTTTGGGGCTATTCCCTTTGTTGGCCTTAGCCTTAAAGAGGTACAAGACCCTAAAACTCTTGCACTTATGAACAAGGTGGAATTGATTGTCGATGCAGAAATGGACGCTGGCTTCCCTGCGGCTCGCCCTTGTGAGGTAAGTGTTCATCTTAATGACGGATCAAGCTTTAATGCCTTTAATGCCTATCGCAAAGGCGATCCAGAAAGCCCTGCGACTTTTGCGGATCTGTCTGAAAAATTCCGCCAACTGACCTCAACCGCTCTTTCACAAGACAAAACAGAAAACTTTATTTCAGCCATTGCTGGCCTACCACTATACGAGGCTATGCCTTGTATAGGTAAAAAATAGGTTAACCTTAAACACTTCAAGTATAAAGGAAAACACCATGTCTGAGAATGCCCACATTATCGACTCTCCTTATTACAAGCATATTTACAGCACTGACGAAATGCGAGAAGTCTTTGACGCTCGTCGCCGTTATGATCGCTGGCTTGACATTGAAATTCGCCTCGCAAAAGTGCAGGCAAAACTCGGTATCATTCCCCAAGAAGCCGCCGATGAAATCGCAAAAAAAGCCAAACTTTCTCTTTTAGATGAAGACTTTATCCAAAAAGAGCTTGAAGCCACAGGTCACAGCCTTATGCCTCTTTTAAAAGCCGTTCAAAAGGTTTGTGACAATGGTTATGGCGAATATATTCATTTTGGTCCAACAACTCAAGACATTCAAGACACTTGCACTGTGCTTGAAATGCGCGAGGCCACAGCCATTTTACAGCGTGATCTGCTTCGTGCAGAGAAAACACTCTTGCCCCTTGCCTATCAGTACAAGGCCTTCCCCATGGTTGGTCGTACCCACAATCAACACGGTCTGCCTATTACTCTTGGGCTTAAATTTGCTGGCTGGGCTGCTGAAATTCGCCGTGATATCGAACGCTTAAAAGATATGCAAAAGCGTATCTTCATCATCATGTTGCACGGCGGAACAGGCACGATGGCGGGTCTTGGCGACAAAGCCATGGAAACAGCCAAAGCCCTTGCTAACGATTTAGACCTCACACTCCCCCCCACTGGTTGGGGCTCTTCTCGTGACAATATTGCTGAATATCAATGTGTTCTTGGCATTGTTTGTGGCACTGTCGCCCGTATCTGTAATGAAATCTATCAGCTTTCTCGTTCAGAAATTTGGGAATTGCACGAGCCTTTTGATGAAAATTATGTCGGCTCTTCGACAATGGCGCATAAGCGCAATGCCGAAAAGTGTTCAATGAATGTCGCCGTTTGCCGTATTGTTATGAATAACAGTTCTTTAGGCCTGCAGAGCATGAT
>CAYJIB010000050.1:0-3391 GCA_964370125.1 uncultured Desulfovibrionaceae bacterium | reverse complement strand
TGTGGCAGAATCTTCTGTCCTTGCCGCCAGAGCCCTTGCCAATTTGAACAGGATTTTAGAAGGCCTAGACATCAGCGAAGAAGCCATTACAAAGAATTTGGACTGCCTTCGTGGTCTGCTCTTTTCAGAGGCTGTCATGTTCCATTTGGGCGAAAAAGTGGGCAAGCTCACCGCCCACAAAATGGTACACACCGCCGCTATGCGAGCCCAGAGAGAACTTATTTCCTTTAAGCAGGCTCTGCTTGAAGACCCCGAAGTTGCCAAGCACACAAATGGTGAAGAGCTTGATTTTGTTATGGATTACTCACGCCATATCGGTACTTCTGCTCAGCAAGTGCAAATGGTTATTGATGAGGCCAATCGACTCGCCGCCAGCGACATATAATAAATTTTCAGATATTTACAACTTAAAAACTTACGAGGTACATCATGCCTGCACATATAATGAATTCAGATTTTTACAGAAATTCTTGGGGAACAGCTGAAATGCGAGCGGTTTTTGACGATAAAGTCCGCTTTCATCGCTGGTTGCGCATCGAAGCCGCACTCGCAAGAGCTCAAGCAAAACTTGGCATCATCAGCCAAGAAACAGCGGCAGAAATCGACGCCAAGGCCACTATCGATAACATCGACCTTGACGAATTAAAAGAACAACTCCCCCGCACAGGGCATACCCTTATGCCCTTACTTCGCCAATTGCAAAAAGCGTGTGATGGCGAACACGGCCAATATATCCATTATGGCGCAGCCACGCAAGATATTGAAGATACGGGGCTTGTTCTTGAAATGCGAGAAGCCTACAAGCTTATTCTACGTGACAGCTTGCTTGTAGAAAAAAATCTCACATCCTTGGCCACAAAATACAGAGACTTGCCCTCTATGGGGCGTGCGCACGTTCAGCACGGCAATCCCATTACCCTTGGGGCAAAATTTGCGACCATGCTTGCCGAAATGCGCCGCAATATTGAGCGCATGAAGGAAGCCAAAAAGCGCCTCTTTGTTTGTCTCTTGCATGGCGGTGTGGGTTCTCAAGCAGGTCTTGGTGAAAAAGCTCTTGAAGTGACAGAGCTTTTTGCCAAAGAACTTGACCTTGATGTGCCACCCACCTCTTGGGCTATGAGCCGTGATATTGTTGCAGAATACCAAGTTTTGCTTGCCTATATTTGTGGAACGGTTTCTCGTATTGCGAATGAAATCTATCAACTTTCACGCACAGAAATCTTGGAATTGCACGAACCTTTGGGCGAAAATTATGTCGGCTCTTCGACAATGCCGCACAAAAGAAATGCAGAAGTTTCTGAATTTATAGTGAATTTATGCCGCATTGTCACCACCAATGCCCAGCTTGGTTTTCAGGGCATGATGAGCGAACACGAAAGAGACGCACGCTCTTGGCGCCTTGATTGGCACGGCATCCCAGAAAGCAGCTTGCTTACGGCAAAGGCACTTGCGGCCATCAATTTCTTGCTTGGCGATTTGCAGGTTTATGAAGAAAACATCGCCAAAAATATGAACGTGCTTGCCGGACAAGTGGCGGCAGAAAGATTGCTTTTAGCGGCTGGAAAGAAAATCGGCAAGCAAAAGGCGCATCAACTCGTACTTGAGGCTTGTAATGCGGCCAGAGAAAAGGACATTCCTTTGCTTGAAGGGCTAAGTGATGCAGATATTGCCGATCCAGAACTTGCGGCTTGTTTTAGCAGGGAAGAACTCGACAGTATCTTTGATCTTTCTACCTATGTTGGCACTTGCCCAGAGCAGGTTGATGCCGCTGTGGCTTTCTCGCAAAAATGCGCTCAGAACGATGCAGAATTTCTTAGATAGCGAAAGAACACCCTAAATACCAAAATGTATGGCCTCGAAAGAGGCCATTATTATTTGTAGACTATGTATCTTGTTTATCAAAATTTTGCGGTAATTCCAAATTATAATGCATACTTATGAGACGTATAAAGACAGTACAAAGAGACGAGACAAGCAAATTTGTATCAAGACCTATCCCCCAAGAATGCAGGGCTAGAAAAATAAAACTGCCAATAATACTGGCTGATGCGTAAATTTCTTTCCGTAAAACGAAGGGAACATCTTGAGCAAGTACATCGCGAATCATTCCGCCGCCAGTAGCCGTCATCGTGCCCAAAATCACTACTCCGTACCATTTAATGCCGTACATTATGGCAACATTTGCCCCCACACAGGTAAAAAGACCAAGCCCTATGGCATCGCTCACATTGAGAAGCCACATATTGCGTTCGACTGTCTTTACCATAAAAGCAACGAGAATAGCAGACAAAAGAGAGACAAGAATATACATGCCATCGGTAAAAAAGAAGGGCGGAATCCTGCCAATCAAAACATCTCTCATGCCGCCGCCACCCACAGCTGTAGCAAAGGCAAGAATAAACATACCATAAATATCCATGCGCTTTCTCACTCCAAGCAGAGCGCCAGATATGGCAAAGGCAAAGGTACCTACGACTGTAACAAAGTATAAAAAATCAAAATTTTCCATAACAAAAGATCATATTTTAAAATATATACAAAAAATTGCTTTGCTAGAAAAACGCAAAAAAAGACAAGTAGCAAGGCTTGCTTGCTACTGCCCTTTGATGCTTTGCTCTTTTTTCTTTTTTTTCTAAATTTTTCTTAAAAATCAAAGCTTTCGAGCTATATTTATTCTTAAAGCTGCTCAGTCTATGTCTTATTCTGCGGCTTCTTCGGCTTTTTTAGCGGCCTCAACTTTTGCAGCATTGACAGCTTTTTGTAGGCGAGAAATTTTACGAGCGGCTTTTTTCCAATGAATAACGCCTTTTGTAGAGGCTCTATCAAGGGTTTTTGTAGCAAGAGTCATGAGATTGTCGAGTTCTTCAACATTTTCTGCTTTGATCGCTGCACGAGCGTTTTTTACCACATTTTTGATGCGGGTTTTGACCATACGATTGCGCTGTTCACGCTTAACGCTTTGCTTGTGACGCTTAATGGCAGATTTGTGATTGGCCATGTCTTTCTTCCTCCAAAATATCTTACTATTCTGTCTTGTTGATTGTCTCTATTTTGTGCCATTAAGGCAAAACACCATAAACACGAATTTTTATACTAAAAGGGAAAGTTCGTCAAGTGTTTTTTTTTGGGGATTTTCTTTTTTTGGGGGAAACGATTTATCGGGCTGTCGCTATCCGTATGGCTCGTTTCTCGCCTACGGCTAGTGCCCCACAAAGCCCCTCAATTAGCGGATAATTGCGCGATTTCATGCAATCCCTGCGGGGGTACACAAAATCGTACAATAATCCGCAAAATAAAGAGATTTAGAGAATTCCCAAAAAGCTATTTAAGCGCTGAAGTTAAAAGTTTAAACCTTATAATTCCACTCAACAGAGCAGGCGGCAGCCTGCGG
>CAYJIB010000049.1:0-13567 GCA_964370125.1 uncultured Desulfovibrionaceae bacterium | reverse complement strand
GGGTTCTCAGGGAAGGCTTCAGTGTAGATAGCATTGACTTCTGCAAAATACGCCATATCAGTAATGAACACAGTCGTCTTTACAACATTAGAAAAATTCGCACCAGCAGCCTCAAGCACAGCCTTCATATTGCTAATGATTTGGCGTGTTTCTGTTGGAATGTCGTCATTTACAAGCTTGCCAGTTGCAGGGTCAAGAGGGATTTGCCCAGACATATACAAGGTATTGCCCACTTTAATAGCCTGAGAATAAGGGCCAACAGCCGCAGGGGCTTTGTCAGTAGAGATAATGGTCTTCATGTTTTTGTTTCCTTATTTTGGTTGAAGGTTGTATGATGATTAAAACTCATTTTTGCACAGTGTATGCCCTTTGCTCGCAAAAAGCTAGTAAAAAATGCTGTGAAGATTTCTGTGCAAAAATTTGTGGTTAAAAAAACACTTGACCTTAAAGAAGATTTTGCCTATCAAAACGAAAACAAAAGCGCAAAGTCTTCAAAAAGGAATATCATGGCAAAAGAACTGATCATCGTAGAGTCACCGGCCAAAGTCAAAACTATCAAAAAATTTCTGGGTCCAGGCACGGCAGTGCTTGCCAGTGTTGGTCATATCCGTGATTTGCCAAAAAAGACCATCGGCGTTGACGAAGAAAACGACTTTGCCCCGCAATATCAGATTATTGAAGGCAAAGAGAAAATCGTTAGAGATTTGCAACAAGCCGCTGCAAAGGTCGATACTGTCTATCTTGCACCAGACCCTGACAGAGAAGGCGAGGCCATTGCTTGGCATATTGCAGAGCTCATCAAAGAGAATAGTGGGGAAAGCAGTGGGAAAAAGAAGAAAAGCCCACTTATTAAACGTATTCAATTTAACGAAATCACCAAAAATGCCGTAAAAGAAGCCATTGCTTCACCTCGTGACCTCAATGAAGACCTCTTTGAAGCCCAACAAGCAAGGCGTGTGCTTGATCGCTTGGTGGGTTATAAAGTTTCGCCTCTTTTGTGGAATAAGGTAAAAAGGGGCATCTCTGCCGGGCGTGTGCAATCTGTGGCTTTGCGCCTGATTGTTGAGCGTGAAGAGGCCAGATACGCTTTTGTTCCTGAAGAATATTGGCTGTTTAAGGCTCTTGTCCAAGTGGATGACCAAGTGGATAAACAGGCAGACACAGACGCAAGTTTGAAGCTAGAATTATACAAAATTGAGGGCAAAAAAGCCCATGTCCCCAATGAAGAAGCCGCAATAGCCCTTGAAGAAGCTATTAAGGGACAAGATTTTGTCGTCACAAAACTTGAAGAAAAAGAACGCCAAAGATCGCCGCAAGCGCCCTTTATTACGTCGAGCTTACAACAAAGCGCTAGCCAGCGCCTAGGCTATCCCGCAAAACGCACCATGCAAGTAGCGCAGCGTTTGTATGAGGGTGTGGACATTGGCGAGAGAGGGATTACCGCTCTTATTACCTATATGCGTACCGACTCTGTGCGCATAGCCGATGAGGCTAAAAAAGCGGCAGCGGCCTACATTGAAGAGCGTTTTGGCAAGGAATTTTTGCCAAAAGGAGGCAAGGGGCGTGATTTTAAGGGCAAAAAAGGGGCGCAAGACGCTCACGAAGCCATACGCCCAGTTGATGTGAGCATTACGCCTGATGAAATAAAACCCTATGTCGATCCTGCGCAATTTCAAGTGTATAAGCTTATTTGGCAGCGTTTTGTGGCCTCTCAAATGGCGGCAGCTCGTTTTCATGATACGGTTGTGACAATAGACTCTGGCATAGCCCAATGGCGTATCAAGGGCGAGCGACTTTTGTTTAGCGGTTTTTTGGCTATTATGTCCTCAAAAGAAGAAAATGTGCTCTTGCCACCGCTGAAAGAAGGGCAAATCCTTGCCTTGCAATCCTTGCACAAAGAACAAAAATTCACTCAACCTCCAGCTCGCTTTAGCGAAGCCTCGCTTGTCAGAGAGCTTGAAGAGCTGGGAATCGGCAGGCCGTCGACCTATGCCTCTATTATTTCTACCTTGCAAGACAGGGAATATGTGCGCCTTGAAGAAAAGCATTTTGTGCCAAGCGACCTTGGGCGCATTGTGACCGAACATTTGCGCACCCATTTTGTCAAATTGATGAATGTTGATTTTACGGCAGAAATGGAAAATGCCCTTGACTCAGTGGCAGAAGGGAAAGAAAGCTGGGTTGGTCTTTTGCAGAATTTTACGGCAGAATTCAATCCGACCTTGGCAGAAGCCGCAAAAGCCATGGGGCAGGTGAAGGCGGGCATGGAAGCTGGCATAGATTGCCCAGAATGTGAGAAGCCTTTAATGTTAAAATTTGGCAAGGCGGGAGAGTTTTTGGCTTGTTCAGGCTATCCAGAATGTACTTTTACTTCAAATTATCGCAGGAATGAAACAGGCGAAGTCGAGATTGTTGAGCGTCCAAAGGAAGAGCTTAAAAAGGTTGGCGAATGTCCTTTGTGTTCGTCCGACCTTGTTGTCAGAAAATCTCGCACAGGAAGCCGTTTTATTGCTTGTACAGGCTATCCAGATTGCAAATATGCCGCACCTTATTCGACTGATGTGCTTTGTCCAAGTACGGGCAGCGAAGGCAATCCCTGTGGGGGAAGTCTTGTTGAAAAAAGCTCTAAGCGCGGAAAGATTTTTTACGCTTGCGACAGTTATCCAAAATGCGATTATGCCTTGTGGGACTGGCCTATTGATGAGCCTTGTCCACAGTGCAGCTCTCCCTTGCTTGTGCGAAAAAATACTAAGGCAAGAGGCGAGCATATCGCTTGCCCTGTAAAGACCTGCAAATATGTGCGGGTGATAGAAGACAGCGAATAGAGAAGAGCAAAAAAAGCGTGAAAACACTTTTTTCAGCTTCGAAAAGACAATAAAAAAGGCACGAAAGTGCCTTTTTTGATTTATGTTTTTTACAATGCAGCCTGTACCCAATCTTGCAGGTCTTCCTCCCAGTTGGCAAAGACCATAGCGCCAAGATAGGAAACAGAATGCGTAAAATTCCCGCTTAAAGCCCCAGAAGTCGTATAGGCCACTTGCTCCCAAAGGGCTGAGGCAGGAAGCATAGCCAAGAGGCATTGTAAGGGCGAGCTTCCACAGACAGTGGCCTTTGTTTCGCTGATTCTTTGGGCAAAAAGCAGGCCGTCATTTTTTGCACAAGCCTCATAGACGCTTTGATCAAGGGCGTGAATGCTTTTTTCGGGTTCATCCGTAAAGGGCACATAGCCAAATTGCCGCCCATAATGTGTAAAGTCTGTGCTGATGATAAGCAAGGTCTTGTCATTGCAAAGACCACGAAAGGCCTTGGCAAAGCTTGCTATGCCCCTTTTACTGAGTTCGTCCCAAAGCCATTGACCGCACATTAAAGCGCCGAGCTTATTGGCTTTTGTAAAGAAATATTGCACGCAAGGCAAGAGTACATCAATGGAATGCTCTTTTGCGTGAAGCTCTGCTATTGAATAGGTATAGGGCAAGGCGGCAAGCAGGTTGTGGCTTTCTTCATCAAATACGGCTGCTCCAAGAGGTGTAATGACTTCACCAACAGGGGCAACAGAAAAAGTGTGACCAAGGCCGGCATAATGACAGGGTGACAAAATAAACACTCGTTCATAATATTCTGTATCTACAGAAGACAAAACAGCTCCCAAAACATTGCCGCAATAGGCATAGCCCGCATGAGGCAAAAGAAGCACAGAAGGTCTTTGTTTCTTAACATCTTTGTGCTTTTCTTGCCAAGAAGCAAAAAGAGCTTGCAATTCTTTGGCTGTTCCAGGATACCAAAGGCCAGCTAAAGGCGAATGACGTGTTTCTGTTTTTCTTTGCATGATACCCCCTTGTATTCATAATAAATTTACTGCAAAATGCCTCTTTCTTCATAAGCTCCAAGAAGCTCGATGCTCTTTGTATAGCCGCTTTCCCAAGCGTATTCAATAGCTTTTTTGCCCCAATCGTCTATAAGATGTGGGTCAGCGCCCGCCTCAAGAAGCAATTTTACAATGTTTGCGTGAGCTTTTATTGCAAAGAGGCATAAGAGACAGACAATACATGCTTTTTTAAAAACTTGGGGCAGACAAAAATTTATTGACATAAAGGGAAGGCTCTTTTTGGGACTTTTGGTAAGGGAATTATAACATTATTATAACACAAATTATCACTCAAAAGCCTTGTTTTTCTAGTAGGTCTAAAGTATATTTCCTCTATAGCACAATAAAGAAGCAAAGTCTACTTGACAAAAGGAAATGTTGTTGCTATAAAAGTTATGAGTGGTTCTTTTAGAGTATAGCCTATAACAAAGGAGCATTGTATGGCCGGTGATTTTATTCGTATCGTTCACGACCTCGTTTTGGAAAGCCCTCTTGGTGCCAATCAGATCGCACAAGCGGTAGGTAAGCCCTATTCGACCTTGCTTCGTGAAGTCAATCCTTATGATACAGGGGCAAAGCTTGGCGCTGAAACACTTATTCGCCTTATGCAAGTAACCAACAATCACGCCCCTTTACAGCATGTTGCAGAACAAATGGGTTATAGTTTGGTGATGAAAGAATAAGTTTTTGTGAAGTCTTATATGTACATGAGGCTTTTTGTCGCTTGAGTATAAAGGGGCAGTTTTTGAAGAAGCCTTATGTGTAAAGCATTCATAAAAATCAAATAGGCAAGGTGGTGCAAGCCAATTTGCCTATTTTTTCTTTTTTCGCTACACTTCGGGGCATGGACGCTCATCTTTTTCGCCGCATAGCCTCTTCTTTGGTCAGCAAATTGCATTATTGCCGTATCGACAGCATAGCTGCTCTTGCAAACAATACCGTGCAGTTTCGTCTTTATGGACAAGAGGGAAAGTTTGCCCTGCTTGTTCACACATCTCGTGATAAAGCCGCTATTATGCTGAGCAAAGAAGCTCTTAGCCCCAAGGCTTTTGGCTTTGAAAAGCCCCCAGCCTTTATCATGCGTCTAAGAAAATACGCGGGCAAACAAAGAATACGGCAAGTTCATTATAATTTTTTAGAGCGGCGTCTTTATCTCTTAATCGACAATGAAAAGAGCTATTGCCTTTGCATAGATATGCAGAAAGGTGTTGAAATTCATGAATATATCCCAGAAAACTATTCTTTTGACGCACAATTGTCTCTTGATGACGAAAACAGTCCTTGGCCTTCAGAGGAAAGTTTGGCCTCTCTAAACAGCGCAGGCAGTGAAGACAGAGAAACAAGCGAAGCGAACGAAGAACTTTGGCGTGCCTATCCTGTTTTGACACCGTCCTTGCGTCGCACCCTTAAAGAACTTGAGCCACTTGATCAACAAGCCTTGCTTATCGATTTGCAAGAAGGCGGGGGCGATGTTTTTTTGCTTTCTGACAAAGATGGTCCTTGTGCTTTGTCGGCCTGGCCCTTGCCAGAAGCTTTATGCAAGGGCAAAGAGCAAGAAGGCTTTGAAGATGTCTTTGTTGCCCTGCATCTGTATGGAAAAAAACATCTGCTCGATGCCCTAAATAAAGAACAAGAAAGTGAAGCGAAAAAACAATACAGCAAAGAAAGAAAAAGCCTGCAAAGGCTTGTCAAAAATCTTGAAAAAGACCATGAACGCTTACTCGCCATGCAGGCACAGCAAGAAATCGCTTTGCGATTGCAAGCTTGGTTGCACACCTTGCCTGCAAATGAAAAACACGCTTCCCTTCTTGTGCCAAGCCTTGAGGGGGAAGAAGGCGATGTTATAAAACTAAGGCAAGATTTGACTGTGCGAGAAAATATGCAAGCCCTCTTTCACACAGCCCTTCGGGGCAAAAGAGGTCTGCCGCACGCACAAAGACGCTATGAAGAAGCCCTTGAAAAACTGAGACTCTTAGAACAAAGACCAAGGCAAGAGGCTTTACATCCCCTAACAAAACAAGGAAAGGCAACGGAGCAGAAGACTAAGCATTCAGGCAAGAAAAAGGCAAATTCAAAATCTGCTAAGGGCGAGTTTCCAAAAAATATTCAGGTATTTCAGACAGATGATGGCTTTACCCTGTGGCGTGGACGTGACGCTAAGGGGAACTTGGCCGCTCTTCGCCTTGCCGCACCGCACGATTTGTGGGTGCATGTGCAAGAAGGACCAAGTGCACATGTTATTATCCGTAGAAATCATTTGGAGCATCAGCCTTCTGAAAAGGCCCTTGATGAAGCCGCCCGCCTTTGTGTGGAAAAATCTTCTTATGCTTTTGACGGCAATACTGAGAATAGTAGGGGGCAAATAGGGATTATGACAGCTCTTGTCCGTCATGTTCGCCCAAGAAAGGGTGCGGCGGGCAAGGTAGATATTCAGAAAATTCACTCAACAAGAATGTTTTAAGTTGGTGTGCCTTTCAGAAAAGCGCATGAAAATGCGTTTTTCAGCTTCGACTGTTTTAGATTTTTTCAAACCAAGTTCGCAAAAAAATAATGCTCGCTTTTTTTACTGCTTTCGTTTAAATTGTTGCGACATTCTTAAATTAAAGGGGTTTCTTGTGTTAGAAAGACTTTTTTCACTCAAGCAGCACGGAACAAATGTGCGCACAGAACTGTTGGCAGGTCTGACTTCTTTTTTGACAATGGCCTATATTTTGGCTGTCAATCCAGCCATTTTAAGCCAATGCGGCATGGACGCTTCATCAGTCTTTACCGCAACGGCTCTTAGCGCGGCTGTTGCGACGGGCATTATGGCTCTTTTGGCCAATTTGCCGATGGGGCTTGCACCTGGCATGGGGCTTAACGCTTTTTTTGCTTTCAGTGTTGTTATCGGCATGGGGCATACTTGGCAATTTGCCTTAACGGCTGTTTTTATTGAAGGTTTGATCTTTATTGTGCTGACGCTCACCAATGTGCGAGAGGCTTTGTTAAAGACCATTCCGCCCTATATGCGACACGCCATTTCAGCGGGTATCGGTTTGTTTATTGCCTTTATTGGCCTGCATGGCATAGGCCTTATCGCTAATGATGACGCTACCTTAGTAAGAATGGGATCTATTCCGTTGCCCGAGCTTCTTCTTTTTGTTTTTTGTATCGCCTTTATTGGGGCTTTGCTTTATTATAAAGTGCGTGGGGCTTTGTTCTTTGGCATCTTGGCAACAACCCTTATAGGTATTCCTTTAGGCATTACAGATCTAAGCAATTTTTCGACAGCGCAGTTTTTTGCTGTGCCGAGTGTTGCGCCGACTTTTTTGCAATTTGAATGGCACAATATCTTTACCTTAGAGATGGCTTTGATTGTTGTGACCTTTCTTTTTGTGGATATTTTTGACACGGTCGGCACGCTTATTGGTCTTGGGGCAAAAACGGGGCTTTTGGAGGGCGAAGAAAACAGTAAGAAGATCAAACCCGCCTTTATGGCAGACGCCTTGGGAACAACGCTTGGGGCGGCTCTAGGTACATCGACAATCACCGTCTATGTTGAAAGCGCAAGCGGCATTACCGAAGGCGGCAGAACTGGTCTTACCGCTATGACTATTGCGGTGCTTTTTCTTGTCTCGCTTTTTTTAGCGCCACTTTTTTTGATTATTCCTGTGCAAGCGACGGCTCCGATCTTGGTCTTTGTTGGTTGTTTTATGATGTCTTCAATAAGTGAGATCGATTTTAATGACTATACGATCGCAGTGCCTGCTTTTTTCACGCTCATCATGATGCCCTTGACCTATAGCATTGCTTCAGGGATTTTATGGGGTGTTATCAGCCATGTTTTGCTTTGTCTCTTTACAAAGCGCACAAAAGATTTAACGCCCTTATCGTATATCCTTGCGGCCTTGTTCCTTTGGAAATTGATTTCAGAAGCGATGTAAATTTATTTAGTCGACGCTGAAAAAGGCATTTCCATGCCTTTTTCAGAAAGGCACGCTCACTCCAAATACCCCTTCGGGGACGCCAGAAGCAAGTTCTAGCTTATTTTTCGTGGCGCAACATTTTTGCAAAAGCAAAAATGTTGGTAGCCGGCCCTGAAAAATATCTTTTTGGCCCCATGAAATTGCCAGAAAATCGTATTCCATACACATTTTCTGGCAATTTCATTAGTCTTTTTTGAGCTAAAAAGTTTTCAATTTCAAAAGCTTATTCTATTTTTCAGTGCCGACTATTTATTTTGCCGAGTTGAAAAGGACATAAAGATGTTTTTTTCAGCTCGGTTAAAAAGCCGTTTTATTGGTCTAGTGTTCGCCACAGAGAAGTTTACAGCTGTTTTTGGCACAATAAAAAGCCCCGCAAGTTCCTTTTTCAGGTTCACTTCCGGGGTCTTATTTGTAAATGGAGCTCTTGAGCAGGATTGAACTGCTGACCTCGTCCTTACCAAGGACGCACTCTACCGACTGAGCTACAAGAGCCTTAGTGTGTGCAAAGCTTTTCTTTTAAGTGGAGCTCTTCACACAAAGCAAAAAGGAAAATACACGCACTTTTTAAAAAAGTCAAGCTTTTTTGTACAGAGAAATCACACAAGCTTTATTAAAAAATAGAGCTGTGATTTTATCTAGTTGAAGCTTAAAAAGGCATTTTCATGCTTTTTCAGCGCAGACTATCTACCAGCAGCACAAATTCCACGCTGTGCATGGCGCACAAAGTCAACAAAGGCTAATGCTTCAGGGAAATGTGCGTATTCTTCGCTGATTTGTTGCAAGGCTTCTTCCTTTGGAGTTTCAGAAAGCCAAAGAAGGCGGTAAATATTCTTAAAGGCACGCAAAAGCTCTTGTGATGCTCCATAGCGCCTTAGGCCAACGGTGTTGGGTCCGTGTATGGTCGCTCGCCCACCAGAAGCCAGCATCCAAGGCGGGACATCTTGCCCTATACCGCTCATGCCGCCAACAAAGGCGTGTTCGCCAATGCGGCAAAATTGATGAACAGCTGAGACGCCGCCAATAATAGCGTGATCGCCAACCTTTACATGGCCAGCAAGTGTCGCCACATTGGACATGATAACACCGTTGCCAAGGATACAATCGTGCGCCACATGCGTATAGGCCATAAGCAAATTGTTGTCGCCAATGACTGTTTTCCCCCCGCCACCCTCAGTGCCACGGTGAAGAGTCGCAAATTCGCGGATTTGATTGTTTGAGCCGATGTGCAAATAGCTTTCTTCGCCAGCGTACTTCAAATCTTGAGGGATGCCGCCCAAGAGCGCGTGATGATGGATATGATTGTCATCGCCCATGACGGTATACGACTTAATAATTGCGTGCGATTCAATGCGACAACGATCACCAATGCGAACAGAGCCCTCGATAATGGCAAAAGGGCCAACCTCTACATCACAACCAAGCTCGGCTGAAGGATCTATTATAGCGCTTTTATGTATCATTGTAGCCCACTTTTTGGGATAAAGGCTGCTGTGAGCTGCGCTTCGGCGACGAGTTGTCCGTCGACATAAGCAAAGCTTTCCATGCGCTGCATACGCATTTTTGAGCGTATCAAGCGGCAATGCAGTTCAAGGCGATCACCAGGAAAGACAGAACGGCGAAACTTGGCTTTTTCAATGCCAGTAAGCACAAAGATCATGCGTTCACGTTCTTCTTCTTCCATAGGATGCAAGACCATAAGACAGCCCGCTTGTGCAAGGGCTTCAAGAATCAACACACCGGGCATAACAGGTCTGCCGGGAAAATGCCCCTGAAAAAAAGGCTCATTAACCGTGACATTTTTATATGCCTTAATACTTTTGTTTGGCTCAATTTCCACAACACGATCTACAAGCAAGAAAGGATATCGGTGCGGAAGCAAATTTGTAATTTGTTGAATATCCAAGAGAGAGTCCATAAAAAATCCTTATATAAGATGAATGTCGCTAAAAGAGCCTTTTTAGGGCTTTTCAGCTTCTTTTTCTGCCAATTTTTTTTCAAGTGCCTTCACTCTTTTAAAAAGCTCTGGCAAATCGGGCATACAAGAAAGTGTGCGCATAAAGGTGCGCTGGTTGACAGCAGGTGCGCCCCCCATCACTTGATTGTCGTCAATGTCACGCATAACACCCGTCTTTGGCGCAAGAGTGACATTGTTGCCAATTTTTAAATGCCCAGCGATGCCGACCTGAGCGGCAATGGTGCAATCGTTGCCGATTTTTGTTGAGCCAGCAATACCCGTAAGCGCCACAATAAAATTGTGTTCGCCGACTTCAACATTGTGGCCAAGCTGCACTAAATTGTCAATCTTTGTGCCTTTTCCAACAAGAGTGGCGTTCATTACCGCACGGTCAATAGTCGAATTGGCGCCAACTTCTACAGCGTCGCCAAGACTTACCGTGCCGATTTGCGGAATTTTTTGAATGCCGCCTTCCACACGGGCATAACCAAAGCCATCAGCTCCGACAACAGCGCCGGCATAAAGAATACAAGACTTGCCAAGCTTTGTTCCTGACATCAAGACAGCATTTGGATAGCAAATACTGCCATCGCCTATCTCGCAATCTTCGCCAACATAGACACCAGAAAAAAGCGTAACATTTTCGCCAATTTTGGCTCTTGCACCGATATATACAAAAGGATATACCGTGGCAGATTGAGCGACTACTGCTTCTTCATGTACAGAGGCTATAGGACTTTGCCCTGTAAAAGAACCTTGTTTTTTTTCAAAAAAAGCAAGACAGCGAGCAAAATCTCTATAAGGATGATCGCTGATAAGCGCTCTTTCTACCCTGTCTGCGTGTGCTTCGGTAACAATAACAGCGCCAGCCTTGGTGCTTGCAAGTTCTTGAGCGTATTTGGGATTGGCAAGAAAGCTCACTTCGCTTTCTTTTGCCTCATGAAGGGTATTGATGCCGCTTACAATTATGTCTTCGCCACGCAAAGTAAGGCCCAAATGTTCAGCAATAACAGAAAGATTTATGCTCATAGCAGCGCTCCCTTGTTTATATAATGAGAAAAGCTTCCTGCTTGCTCTTTGCCAAAAAGCAAAGAACAGGCAAAAAGCTTACACTCAATTTACTTAAATCTGCTGCCTTGAGCTTTCCACTGGGCATTGACTTCTTGCAAGAGCGCATCAGTCACATCGAGTGAACCTTTTGCAAACAAAACAGTCCCGAGGCCAGAGTCGATAATAATATCGAGATTTTTCTTCTTGGACAAGCTTTCAGAGGCGCGCAAGACAATGCCAGCCAAAGATTGGCGCATTTTGTTTTCTTCTTGCTGGATTTTTGCAGAGAATTTGCGGGTCTTTTCGTCAAAAGCACGTCCCGCTTTCATAAGGCCTTCTTGTTCTTTTTGGCGTGCGGCTTGGCTCATGGTTGAGGCTTTTTTCTGAAAGTCAGCAGTACGCTTTTGAAGGGCTTGGGCTTCTTTTTCGAGTTTGCTTTTTTCGCCACCAAGGCGTGTGTCAAGCAATTTCTTTGCAGCAATGGCCGGAGCGCATTCTTGAGCGATGATTTGCATATTGGCGACACCAACGTTTGCGGCAAAGCTTGGACCGGCCAAGAGCAAGAGGGCAAAAAGTGCGCAGGCAAAGGCTGCAATATTGCGTTGTAGCATAATAAAAAACTCCTAAAAAAGTGCTAATGGTTAATGTGCCTACCTTATACTATGTAATGTTATGCCTCGTCAAGTGCCTTTGCGAGTGCTAAAAAAAAGCTATAAAGCTTGAAAAAACAGCTATAAAAAACTTGCAATTTAGCCAAGAAAAGGGCAAAAAGAAGACTCTTCAAGATTTACTTTTTATTTTTTCCTAGAAGGAGCCCTCAGTGCCAAACTTTACAAGCAATGAAGCCTTGCGCAATGTCGCTATTATCGCCCATGTAGACCATGGAAAAACTACTCTCGTAGACGCACTTTTTAGACAAAGCGGGGTCTTTCGCCCTGACCAACAAGTCGACGATCGAGTCATGGACTCTATGGACCTTGAAAGAGAAAGAGGCATCACCATTGCTGCAAAAAACTGTGCGGTAACATGGAAAAATGTCAAAATCAATATCATCGACACCCCAGGCCACGCCGACTTTGGCGGTGAGGTTGAGCGTGCGCTTTCAATGGCAGACGGCGCTATCTTGCTTGTAGACTCAGCAGAAGGCCCCTTGCCACAAACCCGCTTTGTCCTTAACAAGGCCCTTGGTTTGGGCTTAAAAATCATTTTAGTCATTAATAAGATTGACAGAAAAGACGCCAGAAGCCAAGAAGTCTTAAACGAAGTCTATGACCTCTTTATTGACCTTGACGCCACAGAAGCCCAGCTTGAATTTCCTGTGCTTTTTGCTGTTGGCCGTGACGGTGTGGCTATGCTAAATGAAGACGATGAACGCATAAGTCTTGCCCCTCTTTTTGACACCATGCTCGAAACTGTCCCTGCGCCACGTTATGACAAAGACGAGCCTTTTCAAATGCTTGTCTCTGACCTTGACTATTCAGAGTATCTTGGCCCCTTGGTTGTCGGTCGTATTTTACACGGCCAGGTGCAAGGCAAGGACTCCCTCATCCGCATAGACGAAAATGGACAAAACATTCCCCTGCGTGTCACAAAATTACAATCCTACGAAGGCTTGCGCCTTGCTGATATGGACGAAGCGCGTGCCGGTGACATCGTTGTCTTAGCCGGCCTTGTTGACGCAAGCATTGGCGACACCATTTGCACAAAGGAAGAGCCTCGTGCCTTGCCTCGCATTCGTGTTGATGAGCCAACTGTCGCCATGCGCTTTGGCATAAATTCTTCTCCGCTTGCGGGCAAAGAAGGCAAGATTGTACAGTCTCGCAAAATTTTTGAGCGCCTGCAAAAAGAGGCCTTGCTCAATGTGGCCATTCGTGTGGAAGAGACCCTAGAAGGCGATACCTTTATTGTCAAAGGACGTGGCGAATTTCAGATGGCTATCCTTATTGAGACCATGCGCCGTGAGGGCTTTGAGCTTTGTGTGGGGCGTCCAGAGGTTATCTTAAAGAAAGAGGGCGATGAGGTGCTTGAGCCTATTGAGCAGCTTTATGTCGATTGTGATGAGCATTTTATGGGTGTTGTCACAGAAAAATTGGCACAAAGAAAGGGGCGTATGCGCAACTGCATCAATAATGGGAGCGGGCGAGTGCGCATGGAATTTTCTGTGCCCTCTCGTGGACTTATTGGCTATCGTGACGAATTTTTGACCGACACCAAGGGCACTGGCATTATGAATTCCTTGCTTGCGGGCTATGAGCCTTGGCGTGGCGATTTCCCCAGCCGTTTTTCTGGTTCTTTAGTGTCAGATCGTTCGGGTACTGCTGTGGCTTATGCCCTCTTTAATCTTGAGCCTCGTGGCGAACTTTTTGTTGTGCCTGGTGAGCCTGTTTATGAAGGCATGATTATTGGTGAGCATAACAGGGACAATGACATTGATGTCAATCCTGCAAAAGAGAAGAAGCTTTCAAATGTTCGTGCTTCTGGTAAGGACGATGCTGTTGTGCTTACGCCTGTGCGCCCCTTGTCTTTGGAGCGTGCTTTACATTTTGTGCGTGATGACGAACTTATTGAGGTTACGCCGAAATCTTTGCGTATGCGCAAGGCTATTTTGTCCGCACAGGGTAGGCATTCTGCCGCTGGGGCTAAGAAAAAAGCTTCAGCTCGCTGAGGCAGGTCGCTGAAAAGGGGCAATCTGCTGCATCAGACTTGTTTTTTGCATCTTACCCCTTTTGAGCG
>CAYJIB010000048.1:0-13695 GCA_964370125.1 uncultured Desulfovibrionaceae bacterium | reverse complement strand
ACGGTAACAAGGGTGTTGTCTCTTGTATCTTGCCAGAAGAAGATATGCCTTTCTTTGCCGACGGTCGCCCTGTGGACATTGTGCTTAACCCCCTTGGCGTACCTTCTCGTATGAATATCGGGCAGATCATGGAAACCCACCTTGGTTGGGCCGCCAAAGAACTCGGCCGCCAGCTTGGGGAAATGCTCGACAGCCCTGCAACAACACTGGCCTTGCGCAATGAAGTTAAAGACGTCTTTGGCTCAAATGACATCAACGAACTTGTTGACAGCATGGATGATGAAACCTTCAAGGTCGCTGTAAGCAAGCTTCGCAACGGTATCATTACCAAGACCCCTGTCTTTGACGGCGCAAGTGAAGACGCTATCTGGAAATGGCTTGCAAGAGCGGGTGTTGCTGATGACGGCAAAACACAGCTCTTTGACGGACGCACAGGCGAAGCTTTTGAAAACAGAGTGACGACAGGTGTTATGTATATGCTCAAATTGCATCACCTTGTTGATGAAAAAATTCACGCTCGTTCAACAGGACCTTACTCACTTGTTACGCAGCAGCCCCTTGGCGGTAAGGCGCAATTTGGTGGTCAGCGTCTTGGAGAGATGGAGGTTTGGGCTCTTGAAGCTTATGGCGCGTCTTACCTCTTGCAAGAATTCCTCACCGTCAAGTCTGATGACGTGGCGGGCCGTGTGAAAATGTATGAAAAGATTGTCAAAGGCGACAATTTCCTTGAGGCTGGCTTGCCAGAGTCCTTTAACGTACTTGTTAAAGAGCTTATGTCTCTTGGTCTTAATGTCACCTTGCATCAGGAAGAGGGCAAAAAACGCCCCAAAAGAACGCAATTTTTTGAAAACGAATAAAGGCGATTAGCCGCTTGGGATTTTGTATCTTTTAGCGGCTTATGCCTTTCACTTTACAGAACAAAAAATAAAATTTGCGAAAATAAAAAATTTAGATATGAGTGTTCCTCAGGGAGTATATACAATGAGTCTTGATGCACTTTTCACTGTACGAAGCACCAATACAGCCAATGCGGCACAAATCAAAAATTTGAAAGCCATTCAAATTTCTATCGCCTCGCCAGAAAGCATACGTGAATGGTCTTATGGCGAAGTAAAAAAACCAGAAACCATCAATTACCGTACTTTCAAACCCGAAAGAGACGGCCTTTTCTGTGCCAAAATCTTTGGACCTGTCAAAGACTATGAATGTAATTGCGGTAAATACAAGCGCATGAAACACCGTGGTATCGTTTGCGAAAAGTGCGGTGTTGAAGTTATTGCCTCTAAAGTGCGCCGTGAGCGCATGGGACATATTGAACTTGCAGCCCCTGTTGCGCATATCTGGTTTTTAAAGACCTTGCCTTCAAAAATCGGCACCCTTCTCGATATGACCATGGCGGACCTTGAAAAAGTCTTGTACTTTGATTCCTACATCGTCCTTGATCCAGGTCCTTGGCCTTTTACACCTCGTCAAGTTATCTCAGAAGACCAATACTTACAAGTCATTGACCAGCCAGGCTTTAATGAAGATACTTTTGTTGTCGGTATGGGCGCAGAAGCTATTCGTGGCCTGCTTGAAGAGATTGATCTTGAAGCCTTGCGTGTAAGTTTGCGTGAAGAATCACAAACCACCAAGTCGCAAACAAAGAAAAAGAAATTGACCAAGAGGCTTAAAGTTGTTGAAGCTTTCTTAGAGTCTGGCAACAACCCAGAATGGATGGTCATGGAAGTTATTCCTGTCATTCCGCCCGAACTTCGCCCCCTCGTACCTCTTGATGGCGGACGCTTTGCCACCTCTGACCTAAACGACCTCTACCGTCGTGTGATCAACCGTAACAATCGCCTAGGTCGCCTTATGGAACTTGGTGCGCCAGATATTATTATCCGCAACGAAAAAAGAATGCTCCAAGAAGCCGTTGACGCCCTCTTTGACAATGGACGCAGAGGCCGTGCGATTACAGGCAACAACGGACGTCCGCTCAAGTCCCTTTCTGATATGATTAAGGGTAAGCAAGGGCGTTTCCGTCAAAACCTTCTTGGTAAGCGTGTTGACTATTCTGGCCGTTCTGTCATTGTTGTTGGACCAAAGCTCAAATTGCATCAATGCGGTCTGCCAAAGAAAATGGCCCTTGAACTCTTCAAGCCCTTTATCTATGCAGAACTTGAAAAGCGTGAACACGCCTCTACCATCAAGGCCGCAAAGAAGATGGTCGAAAGAGAAGAGCTTGTTGTGTGGGATATCCTCTCTGATGTTGTTAGAGAATACCCTATCCTACTCAACCGTGCGCCAACCCTTCACCGCCTTGGTATTCAGGCCTTTGAACCACTTTTGATTGAAGGAAAAGCCATTCAACTTCACCCTCTTGTTTGTTCTGCCTATAACGCAGACTTTGACGGTGACCAAATGGCCGTACACATTCCTTTGTCTGTTGAAGCGCAGATTGAATGTCGTGTGCTTATGATGAGCACCAACAATATTCTCTCACCCGCAAACGGTACACCTGTTATTGTGCCTTCACAAGATATCGTGCTTGGCCTCTATTATATGACCGTTGTGCGTTCTTTCCAAAAAGGCGAAGGCATGACTTTTTGCGCGCCCTGGGAAGTTGTTGCCGCTTTAGATGCTGGCCAAGTCAACCTTCACGCTCGCATCAGAGTACGTATGGACGATGGTGTGGTCTATGACACAACGCCTGGACGTATCCTTGTATGGGAAATCTTGCCACCAAATCTTAAATTTGAAGACGTCAACGTGGTGCTCACAAAGAAAAGCATTGCCCGCCTTGTCGGCATCGCTTATCGTGATGCAGGCATTAAGGCTACTGTTATTCTTTGTGACCGTCTTAAAGACATTGGTTATGAATACGCCACTCGTGCGGGTGTGACCCTTGGCGTGAAAGACCTTATCATTCCAAAGGCCAAAAAAGGCATTATTGATGCCGCCACTGATGAAGTTACAAAGATTGAAAGCCAGTACAATGACGGTATCATCACACGCACAGAAAAATACAATAAAGTTGTAGACGTGTGGACAAAGGCAACGCAAGATGTTTCCTTTGAAATGAACAAAGAAATCTCTACCGATATGATTGTTGACCCCGTAACAGGTTATGTTGAGCACAATCAAAGCTTCAACCCGATCTTTATTATGTCAAACTCAGGTGCAAGAGGTAATGCTGACCAAATGCGCCAGCTTGCAGGTATGCGTGGTCTTATGGCAAAGCCTTCTGGTGAAATCATTGAGACGCCAATTACCTCAAGCTTCCGTGAAGGTCTTACCGTTTTGCAATACTTTATTTCTACGCACGGTGCGAGAAAAGGTCTTGCTGACACGGCGCTTAAAACAGCAAACTCTGGCTATTTGACTCGTCGTCTTGTTGACGTTGTCCAGGACGTTATCGTTTCTGAACACGATTGCGGAACTGTTGACGGTATCGAAATCAAAACAACAAGAGAAGGCGGAGAAATCAAACAAGCCCTTTCTGAAAGAGCCCTTGGTCGTGTGCTTCTTTATCCTGTATACGATCCAGAAACAGACGACTTGCTCTTTGAAGAAAATACCTTGATTGATGAAAAAGTCGTGGCCTTGCTTGAAGAAAAAGACATCAACTCAGTGATGATCCGCTCTGCCCTTACCTGTCAATCAGAAAGAGGGATTTGTACCCTGTGTTATGGACGTGACCTTGCCCGTGGGCATCTTGTCAATATTAGCGAAACCGTGGGTATCATCGCAGCGCAGTCCATTGGTGAACCAGGAACACAGCTCACCATGCGTACCTTCCACATCGGGGGAACGGCCTCTCGTGAGATTGAGCGTTCTAACTTTGAAGCCCAACACGCTGGACGTATCATCCTCACTCGTGTAAAGCCTGTCAAAAACCGTGACGGTATTGACCTTGTGCTTGGAAAAAGCGGACAAGTGGCCATTGTTGATGAGCAAGGACGTGAAAGAGAGCGTTATTCCTTGCCAAATGGCGCACGCCTCTATGTGAAAAACGGTCAAGATGTCACAAAAGGAACCATGCTTGCTGAATGGGATCCATTTAACGAGCCTTTCATTGCTGACATCGACGAAGCAGACGGCATCAGCACTATCAAGTTTACCGATATTATTGATGGAAAGACCTATCAAGAAAAACTTGATGACGCCACAAGGCAGTCGACTATGACCATCATTGAATACCGCACAACCGGCCTTAGACCTTCTATCTCCATTTGTGACAGTGAAGGCAATGTCAAAACACGTTCAACCACCTCTATGGACGCTACCTATATCTTGCCAGTTGGCGCTATTATCATGGTGCGCAATGGCGATGAGATCCGTTCTGGTGACATTATCGCTAGAAAGCCTAGAGAAACCTCAAAAACTCGTGACATCGTTGGTGGTTTGCCTCGTGTTGCCGAACTCTTTGAGGTGCGTAAGCCAAAAGACATGGCCGTTGTTTCTGAAATTGCGGGAACAGTCACCCATGCTGGCGAAGCAAAGGGCAAGAGAAAGCTTCTTGTCACCCCTGAAGTAGGTGATTTTAAAGAATATCTCGTACCAAAAGGCAAGCACATTATCGTCTCTGACGGTGACTTTGTCGAAGCGGGCGATCTCTTAACCGAAGGTCACCCAGAACTTCACGACATCTTGCGTACAAAGGGCGAAAAAGTCCTTGCGGCCTATCTTGTTGATGAAATTCAAGAAGTTTACCGCTTCCAAGGTGTTGCCATTGACGACAAGCACATTGAAGTCATTGTACGTCAAATGCTCCGCAAGGTTATTGTTACTGACACAGGCGGCACAAGCTTCCTTGTTGGCGAACAAGTCGATAAAGCCGAGTTTAAGGCAGAGAACCAAGCCTTTATTGAACAAGGTTTTGAGCCTGCTACGGCTGAACCTCTCGTACTTGGTATCACTCAGGCCTCATTGACGACTTCTTCCTTTATTTCAGCGGCGTCCTTCCAAGAGACAACAAAAGTCCTCACAGAAGCCGCCCTCAAAGGAAAGAACGACTATTTGCGTGGTCTAAAAGAAAACGTCATTGTTGGTCGCCTTATCCCAGCGGGAACGGGTTATCGTGAATATGTCAACCTTGGTATTGAAGTGCCAGAACAAGAAGAGCGTGAAGATTCCTTCCTTGACTCTTTCATTGAAGACGGCATGAATTTTGACCTTCGGTAGACAATAGAGAATATTTGCCTGTTTTTACACTGTTCCCTATGGACAAAATAGGGAACAGTGTATATTGTTTACTTTGCATTCTAAAGGGGGTGTACCATGGCAAAATATCTTTCACAAGAAGAGGAAGTATCATTTGATTCCCACCTTAAGGCTCTTGATGACGATGAATTGCTCGATTTTTGGGCTGAAACACAGCATCTAGAAAACTTGTTGCAGCTTGAATTTGACACCAAGGTCTCGCCTGCTCAAGATTATGAAAAAATGATCATTCACGAATTGCAAATGCGTTCATCAAAACGCAACGCTTTTAGTCGCTAAAGTTTACTAACAAGAAAAAAACACAGCAAATTTTTGCTTTTTTAATCCAAACAAAATACCTCTAAAGTTTTTTGCAAAACATCCGATACAGCGTATATGGCTTCTTTTACAAGCCCTATACGCTTTTTTTGGTATGATTTTTGCAGAATTTTTTACGGAATAGCCTAATCTCAAAAAAGGGTAAATTTTTCCTTTTTCAAAGGGAGTAAAAATAATGAGCAGTATCTCTGGTGGAATCAACTTTCAAGGCCTTGGCGGCACAGACTTTAGCGCAATCATAGAACAAATGAAGACCGTTGAAGAGATCCCAAGACAACAACAAGAAGCCTTGCTCGAGCAATGGCAACAAAAAGATGAAGCTCTTGATGCCATCATTGAAGGTGTCAAAAATCTTGAGACAGCTCTCGAAGAGCTCAATTCTGTTGGCGCCATCATTCAAAAAGACGTCAAATCTTCCGACGACGATGTGGCCACTGCCACTGCCGACGCCGATGCAAAAAATGGCACAACATCAATCAACGTTGAACAGCTCGCCACAAATGCCGTCATAAGCTTTAGCGAAACCTTCTATAAAAATACCGTCATCACCGAAGACAAAAATCCGCCCGTTATCGAAGACTTTACCTTTGAATACGAAGGCGAAAGCCACAGTATCGCTGTCCCCACCGGCACAACCATTGAAGGCCTTGTCAAGCTCATTAACGAAGATCAAACAAATCCTGGTGTCACCGCAAATCTGCTCAAAAGCGGCGACAAATACATCTTCCAAATGCAAGGCGATGACACAGGCTCAAACGCAAGTCTCACCTTTGATTCTGCAAGCAATCCTGGCATCGTTGGCTTAGACAGTACGACAGCCAAAACACGCGAATCTCAAGACGCTATCTTTACCCTTAATGGCTTTGACGATGTAAAGCTCACCTCTACGAGCAATACCATCGAAGGCGTCGTCGACGGCCTTGAAATCACTGTTACCGACATTGGCAAAACAGAAATCACCGTCAGCCAATCAACAGAAGGCATCAAAGAAAAAATTGTCGAATTCATGGACGCCACCAACGAACTCTTAAAACTCTTTGAAGAATACACAAACCAAGACGCTGTTATTAATGAAACAAGCACAAATTCTGCCTCTGATGACGGTATCGACAATGAAAGTATCACAACAGGCACAGAAACATACAATGGTCAAGGCGGCATCTTATCCTCTGAATTTGCTATCCAACGCATGATGTCTGACTTTAAAGGCATCATTTCAGGAAGCTATGTCGGCTCATCGTATTTTGACAGTGAAACGGGCTTTGGTGAAGTCTATCGCAGCCTTTCTTCCATCGGCATAGTTACAGACTCTGACAAAACCAGCGATACCTATGGTCAACTCATTTTCTACGAAGATCCCTTGCTAGAAAGCAGCGGAGAAGAAACGCCCCTTGAAACAGAAACCGCAGCCACACTCACCTTTGACAAACTCTTTGCTCAAGATGAAGCCGTAATTACTGGCAATGCCGGCGATCCCCCTGTGCCTGTAAGCATCACCTATGGCAGCAACAAGCACACCTTTGAAGTGCCCGTCGGCACAACTGTTGAAGAATTTGCAAGCATCATCAATGCTCAGCAAACTACCCTTGGTGTTACCGCCTCTGCAGCAAAGGGAGATGACGATAAATACACCTTAAGTATCACAGGAAAAGACAAAGGCGAAGAATACGACATCAAGTTTGACTCAAGCCAAAGCAATGTAGCCCTTGGCACCTACACCAAAGAAGAAGCTAAAGACCCTGTCTACAGCCCTTTCCGTACCCTTGACGCCATTTTAGAAGAAGACCCTCTCGCTGTGGCCAATATCCTTGCGGGTAATGACATAAAATCGACCTCTTCCTACATCAGCTACAATAGCCATATTGCAGGCACAACAGATGTCGGTAGCCACGAAATCACTTATGATGTCGGCACAGACGGTTCAATCAACAATGTAATGGTCAATGGCTATAAGGCCGCAGGCGGATCTGACGGCAATTATACCGCCACTGAAGGCCCAGCCAAAGGTCTGTCCTTCAACATTGGCGCAAGCCCCCCAGGCTCGCACAGTGGTTCTATTGATATGCAGCAAGGAAAAATTTCTGAAATGCTCGATTACCTTGCGATGCAAACTCAAGACAGAGACATTAGCGAACTGAATGATGCCTCGGGAGATTCAGCCATAACCTATGAAAAGGGCGGCCTTATGGTTTTGAAAGACAGCTATGAAACCATTATGGAAAACCTTGAAGAAAAGATTGAAGACGAGCTTGAGCGTGTTGAGCGTTGGGAAACGCAGCAAAGGTCGTATTATGCGCAGCTTGATGCCCTGCTTGTAAGCTATGAAGGGCAAGCGACAAGCATTTCTTCAGCGCTGCAAACCATGCCCGCCATTAGCTAGTAGACTGTTGAAAAAGCACTGTCTACTTCGTCAGAAAAGATATGCCTCCGGCGGCCAAAGGGGATAATCCCCTTTGGAAACCCTAATTACCTGAATTAAAGGTTATTTACAATGCAAAGTTGGTCATTCTAGTCAACAGCTTAATTTAGCCAGCCTATTTTTGTATTTTACCAAAGGAATTGCCATCATGATCAAAGGCACACAAGCATATGTTCAAACACAAGTGACAACCATCGGACAAGGGGAAATCCTTATCCTCTTATACGAAGGCGCCATAAAGTTTTTGAACCAAGCAAAAGAAAAAATCTTTGAGAACGACCACAAAGAAAAAGGCCGACTCATCTCACGAGCCATTGACATCGTCAACGAACTCGACGCCGCCGTCAATGACAAAGTAAACGCAGAACTCGCCAGAAACCTGCACGGCCTTTACGATATCTGCTCTTCTCGCCTGCTCGAAGCAAATTTGCGCCTTGATGTCAAAATGATCGATTCCGTTATCGAAATCTTAGACAGCCTAAGAAGCTCTTTTGCCGCGATCGTTGACCTGCCAGAAGCACGAGCCGCCGCTGAAAGCATCGCTGCAAAAATGCAACATTCGGGCACAACACAAAATCCTATAAAAAACAATCCTGCTCCACAAAACTTTGGCGCAAGCTCTAAAGCCATGGCAAGACAAGCCTATGGTGTGCGCCCTGCCCAACAAACAGCCGCACCTGCAAGCGCTCAGGCTGCACCAGTGCAAGCTGCTCCGACTGCACCAATACAAGCCGCACCAGTGCAAGCTGCTCCGACTCAAGCAACAGTGCCTGCGCCAAAACCCCTTGCGCCTGTTGCCCAAATACAAAATCCTGCAGCCACAACTGCAGCCACAACTGCAGCCGCTCCAAGGCCAATCCCGGCGACTGCACCATTGCCGAAAGTTGCCGCACCTCTTCAATCAGCCCCAGTAGCTGCATCAGCCTTACCAAAGTCCACACTAGGGCAAATGCCACAAAGACCAGTGGCCCCAAACAGCCCAGCAAGCCCTGCCCCGACACTTGCCGCAAACCTTTCTGCCCCAATAAGCCCAGCAAGCTCTGTTCCGCCAGTCGCAACAGCACCGCAAAATCAAACAGACATCGATGTCGATACAAGCCTTATCCCCAAAGGCTCCCCACCAAGCACCTTCCTCCAAAGGCAGTTGACAGCAAAAAATCTCTATGGCAAAATAGCTAACTCTTAGATTGAAAAACAGTATTTTGGAAGCTAAAAAAGTCAAAGTGTGTGTACGATGTTACGCACCTTGGCTTTTTTCGTTTCCTTTTCACTTAATGGTAATAGTCAGTGCTAAAATATACTAAAGGCCTTGAATACATACTGTTTTTTGATTTTTTTGTTGCGGAAAGAGATATTTTTAGCCTGCACAGTCATCCAAGCGAGTGTAACCATGCACCCAATGCGTCGAAAAGATCGTGCTCTTAGTCAAGAAATCGCCTTGCAACTCTTAGAACAAGGCGAATACGGCATTCTCGCCACTGTCGACAAAAATGGCCAAGCTCACGCCACCCCCATGAGCTATGTCTATGCCCTCGAAGATGACGGCCATTGCCTCTATATGCACGCCGCAGAAGAAGGCCAAAAGATCGACAATCTTCTTTTTGAGCCTCGAGCCGCCTTTACCGTTGTCGGGCAAACTTCCCTTCTCCCTGAAAAATTCAGCACCCTCTATCAATCCGTCATGGCCTTTGGCAAGGTAAGCTTTGTAGAAGAAGCCTCAAGAGAACACGGCCTCTTCCTTCTTGCACAAAAATACTCGCCAAACTATCTCAAAGAAGCCAAAGAGTACATTGCCAATGCCAAAAGCAAGACCCTTGTCTTGCGCCTTGCCATCGAACACTTGAGCGCAAAAGGCAGGACACAAAGCTAAAGCCCCAAAAGATCATGCCCCATAGCTCAATACCAAGAAGCTTAAGCTTGGGCAAAAAGTAACACTAGACAAAACTGCTTGTATCCCTATATATAGGTCATCAACTTTTTAGCTCATTTTTTTAGGAAGGCCTCATCATGCCCCATAACGGCCCGCATATCTCCATAGCTCCAAACTTTGTCGTAAACCGCATTTTGCGCCTTAACCTTGACGACTTCGCCAAGTGGCCAAGCTCTGTACAAAGCCTTGCGACCACTCTGGCCGAAGAGCTTTTTCTCTTAGCTTACAATCCCTTTATTGATGTGGATACCGTCAAAAACAGCGTCATGAGCCGCTTTGATAGAGAAAAAAAATCGCTCTCTCATCACTATGCCAATAGCATAGCCGAAGGCATAAGCCTCTTCTTTAGCGCCTATGAAAATGAACAAAATTTCCGCAAAGAATTGGTGCAAAAACTCCAAGGCAAACTCCCAGCAAACGCCATCGTCACACAACCAAGCGCACTTGTCGCCTGCTCCACTGACGCCACAGACCTGCGCATGGAATTGCCCCTCATGGTGGTAGAACCAGAAACAGCCGAACAAGTCGCCACACTCATCATGATGGCAAATGAAATGAAATTCGCCATCATTCCTCGAGGCGGCGCCTCTGGTATGACAGGCGGCGCTATCCCCATGCGACAACGCTCTGTCATCATGCGCACCACCCGCTTTTCAAAAATCAGCCCTGTCGACATAAAAAACATGACCATGCGGATCGATGCGGGTGTGCTCACCCAACACGCCATCGACGTCGCAAAAGATGTCGGCCTTTTGCTGACCATTGACCCTGCCTCAAAAACCGCCTCAACAATAGGCGGCAATATTGCCGAAAATGCTGGCGGCCCTTGCGCCTTTGAATACGGCACAACAATCGACAATCTTCTTTCATGGCGCATGGTTACGCCAACAGGAAAGCTCATTCAAATCGAACGAGTTGACCACCCACGTCAAAAAATCATGCCAAACGAAACAGCGATTTTTTGCGTAAAAGACATGGACGGCAATGTGCTCGACACCATCGAGCTTCCAGGCACAGAAATCCGCTCTCCCGGACTTGGAAAAGACGTCACCAACAAGGCCATGAGAGGCCTGCCTGGTATGCAAAAAGAAGGTGTCGACGGCATTATCGTCGACGCGACCTTTGTTTTGCATAAAAAGCCCAAACATTCCAAAGTATTGGTCTTAGAATGTTATGGAAAAACCATGCAAGACGCGGCCAAGCTCATCAATGAAGTCACCTCTCTTCGTGAAACAATACGAAGAAAGCAAGAGGATGTGCACATTACGGCCCTTGAAGAATTTAATGTAAAATATGTTCAAGCTATTGAATACAAAGCAAAAAGCCCAGGCTTTGGCCTGCCTATTTCTGTTATTATCGTACAATTTGACAGCGATGAACAAGAGCTGCTCGAAAAATACGCCACTGTGATCGCTGGCCTTGTTGAAAAATACGAAAATATTCAAGTCCACATTGCAAAAGACGCCAAAGAAGCCGAACTCTTCTGGGAAGATCGCCACAAACTTTCTGCCATCGCAAGACGCACCTCTGGCTTCAAAATCAATGAAGACATCGTTATCCCTATGGAAGCCCTTGTTGAATTTTCGATCTTCTTAGAAGAGCTCAATCAACAATACGCCGCCATAGCTGTGCGAAATACTTTGCAATCTGTCGGGCGTCTCCCCGATATGCCCTTTGAAGACAAAGAGCTCAACAAAGAATTTGGCTTTGTCAGCAAAATAGCCCAAGGCATCATGGCGACCGATCCCATTTCTGATGATGAAATCATTGAAAGAGGCATCGACTATTGCCGCTCTTTGCAAGAAAGAGAGCCAAAACTCGCTGAATCTGTTGAACAATTGATCGAAAAAATGCAGGCAAACCGCATCATTATCGCCAGCCATATGCACGCTGGCGACGGCAATTGTCATGTCAATATTCCTGTCAATTCAAATGACCATGAAATGCTCGCCCTTGCCGAAGCAGCCGCAGAAACAGTCATGGAAAAAGCTGTGGCACTTGGCGGGGTTGTCTCTGGTGAGCACGGCATAGGCATCACAAAAATCGCTTTTCTTAATGACGAGCGCATGGAAGCTATTCGCAAGCTCAAAGAAGAAGTTGACCCCCTTGATGTCATGAATCCAGCAAAGCTCACCCAGCGTGAGTTGCCCGTAAAACCCTTTACTTTTTCATTTAATCGCTTGATCAACGACATCAAAGAGAGCGGCTTGCCCGATAAAGAACGCCTTATCGACTTGCTGACCTCTGTGCAAATGTGTACTCGTTGCGGTAAGTGCAAAATTGTTTGCCCGATGATGTGCCCAGAGCAAGCCCTACACTTCCATCCACGCAACAAGAACATCATTATGGGCGCACTTGTGGAAGCGATTTATTATACGCAAATCAGCACAGGAAGGCCCGCTCCGCACACACTCGCCGCCTTGCGTGAACTTGTTGAGCATTGTACGGCTTGCGGGCGTTGTACCTCTATGTGTCCTTTAAAAATCCCTTCTGCTGAAGTGGCCTTGGCCTTACGCAATTTTGTAGAAAACGAAGGCGCTGGCAATCACCCCATCAAGGGAGCAACTTTAAAATGGATCAGCAAGGACGTATCAAGGCGTGCGCCTCTTATTGCTAAAGCGGTTTCCTTTGGACAGCGTTTCCAAAATCGTATCTTAAAAGTCACGCCAAAGCACATTCGCCAGCGTTTTGAGAGCCCCTTGTTCGCTGGACAAGGCCCACGTCTTACCTATAGAAATGCCTATCATTTCTTGCACTTAGACAAAGGACATATCTTTGTCCCCAAAAATGATGATGGGCAAAGTGCAAAACAAAAAGCGGTCGTTTATTTCCCAGGCTGTGGCGGAACACTCTTTTCACGCAATATTTCCTTGGCTTCTCTGGCCCTGCTCTTAAAGGCTGGCTTAACAGTCATTATGCCGCCAAAGCATCTTTGTTGCGGAACTCCCCTTCTCGCTTCTGGCGATTTACAAACCTTTGAAGCAAATAAAGAAAGAAACAAAATTCAACTGGCCAAACTTCAAGAAATCATTACAGAAAAGAAATATGAACCTCTTGGCATCATCACCGCTTGTGGATCTTGCCGTGACGCTTTAGGGCGCTATGACCTAAAAAATTCTGCTGGCGAAGCCATGTCCTTTATGGACATCACCCAATGCGTCTTGCCGCTTTTACCAAAACAAGACGAACCACTCTACCAAGGCCCTGTTATTGCACACATTTCTTGCCACCGTGAATGGTCTGGGGTGCACGCTGTAAAGGGCGCACCAAAGCAATGGGCGGCACTTGATGAATATTGCGGCTCAAAAAGTGAATTGTGCAATGGTTGTTGTGCAGAATCTGGCATGGGCGCCATCACAAGCCCGAGGATTTACAATGCTTTACGCTTGCACAAACAGCACACCTTAGCAGATAACTTGGTGAAAACGCCAGCCGACACGCCTATCTTGGTATCTTGTCCTTCTTGCCGCACAGGAATCAGCCGAAACCTCTTGTCCATGGAAGCCGAACGCCCTGTGGCGCACGTTTCTGAATGGCTTGCTAGCCTTGTTTTGCAAAAAAGCTGGGGAGACAAGTGGTACAAGACTTTCCACCGCAGAATTGCCAGCTCAAAAGCTTCTGAAGGCGGTGTAAGAATTGTTGATATGACATAAAAGGCGACTGAAGACCGTGCAAGAATTGCTCGCTTGAATGAAAACACCATTAAGCACTACACAAGAATTGCTTGCATGAATGTAAACACCGTTAAGCACCGTACGAGAATTATTGGCTTGAACGAAAAGCCACTGAGCACCGTACGAGAATTATTAGCTTGAACGAAAAG
>CAYJIB010000047.1:0-13841 GCA_964370125.1 uncultured Desulfovibrionaceae bacterium | reverse complement strand
CCCTTAGTCCCCTGTCCCCCTCACACAATAATATAAAATAAATAAATTTAATATGATAACTATTGTGAAATGGTACGTTCCAGTAAAAAATCCCCAAAAAATCTCATACAAAAAAAGGGAGGGGAAATAAATCCCCCCCCCCATTCAAAAGTAAATGATAAATAAAGTTAGTATGATAAGTAGTGTGAAACAAAATCTCAAGTTTAAAAAAACAAAAAGAGTCTCTTGCTTCAAATTAAAATCCCCAAAAAACAATTTTACATCACTTTATGAAGCGAAAAGTTTTACGCTTTCCAGTCGTCTACATATTCAATATTGCCGTCATTATAGGTCCAAGTGATTTTGGAATAGGTAAAAGAGACCTCTTCCATATCGTGATAAGGCTTGTTTTCAGGCAAGAAGGTGAGCGGAGTAAATTCACGCAAGCCAACAATGATGGCGTCTTCAAGCTTGATGGTGAAGTATTTTTCTTCTGTACCGTCAGCTTTAATGCGGTATTGATCAAAAGTCACTTCACACTGCTCGCCAGTACAACAAGCCTTAAAGAGCTTTGGTGTGGCATTGTCTTTATTTTTGAAAAAGGTGATGGGGTGATGAATTCTTTGTCCAGTAGGGAGGCCTGTGTGTGTATCTTTTGGAATTTCAACACGATGCTCCATACCATAAACAAGAATTTTGTCTTTTTTGTCATTGCCTTGAGGGCAATCGCCCTTGATATCGCCTTGAGTTTTGCCTTTAATTGCAAGGTAGGAAGTTAAAGCCATTTGACTGCTCCTTATAGGTTATAGTGAGTTTGATAAATTTTTATGCATGTATGAAGGCATAAAAGCCCGTGAAATTTAGAACAAAAAATTAGTCTTTGTCAAGTTTGCCAACGAGCGAAAGGGTAAAGCTTGCGCCCATGTATTTGAAATGTGGGCGGGCTTTTAAGGAAACAGAATACCAGCCTGGATTTCCTTCAACGTCGCTTACTTCAATTTTTGCCATGCGCAAGGGTCTCTTGCTTCTGGTGTGCGGGTCGGGATTGTCCATTTCGGTAACATATTGGCTGATCCACTTGTTTAGCTCTTGCTCAAGATCTGTACGCTCTTTCCATGTCCCGATATTTTCTCTTTGGATGACCTTGATATAATGGGCAAGGCGGTTCATGATCATCATATAGGGAAGCTGGGTTGAGAGGCGGAAATTGGTTTCGGCTTCTTTTCCTTCAGCGGTATTGGGGAAAATCTTTGGTGCTTGACAAGAATTTGCAGAGAAAAAGGCTGCATTGTCAGAACCTTTGCGCATGGTAAGTGAGATAAAGCCTTCTTCGGCAAGCTCATATTCACGTCGTTCAGAAATTAGCACCTGTGTAGGGGTTTTTGTTTGGACTTGTCCTGCTTCTTCAAAATTGTAGAGCGGCAAGTTCTCTACAGCGCCGCCGCCTTGTGGCCCAATAATATTGGTACACCAGCGGTATTTGGCAAAAGAGTCGGTTAAGCGGGCTGCAAAGGCAAATGAGGCATTGCCCCAGCAGAAATCATCTGTTGCATTTGCTTCTTCTTTAAAGTTAAAGCTTTTTGCTGGCACGGTGTCTTCGCCATAAGGAAGGCGAAGAAGATAGCGTGGGAGTGTTAGGCCAACAGAGCGGGCGTCTTCGGACTCTCTAAAAGAGCGCCATTTTGCGTATTGTGGTCCTTCAAAAATGCCGTGCAAATCTTTAAGATTTGGCAGGCCTTCCCAAGAATCGAGGCCAAAGAAGCTTTTGTCTGCTGCTGCGATAAAGGGAGCGTGCGCCATTGAGGACACAGAAGAGACATATTGCAAAAGTTGCATGTCTTGTGGCCCTGGTCCAAAGTCATAATTGGCGATGATGGCACCAACAGGTTGGCCACCAAATTGCCCGTACTCGGCTGTGTAAACTTGCTTATAGAGGCCAGAACGAACAACTTCTGGAGAATCTTCAAAGTCTGCTAAGAGGTCTTCTTTTGAGACATTGATGATTTCAACTTTGTTGTTCTCACGAAAATCGGTATTGTCCACCAAATATTTTAAAGAACGCCAAGTGGATTCCACTTTTTGAAATTCTTCATTGTGCATGATGGCATTGACCATGAGGGAGAGTTTTTTGTCGACTTCGGCAATCATTTCATCAACAAGGCTTGCAGAAATTTTTGCTTCGGGTTTAACGGTGACAATTTCTTTTAAAAAAGCTTGCAAGCCAGATTTAGCTACAGAATAACCTTCATCACCGGGCTGCATCTTTGTGCTTTCGATGATTTGATCAAGAAGGCTTACGCTTTCTGTGCTTGTTTGTTGGCTTTGCGCTTGACTTTGTTCTTGGGACATTGATTTTCTCCTATGAGGGGAATTTTAACAATATAAGACTTCGGTACAATACTTTGTGTAGAAACTTATGGAGTTTTGACGGCCAATAGTGACAAAAGAGGCGACAAAAAATTATTCATTAAGTCCCAAGGCCTCAAGAAGTTTGGCTCTTGCCGCTTCATCTTTAACAGCTTCTTGGACTTTTTTGCGAAAATCTGGGATATTTGCCAAGGGGCCTTTTAAGGCTTTTAATGATTCACGCAGACTCAAGAGCTCTTGGAGTTCAGGCACTTGAGCGGCGACAGAGTCAGGCTCAAAGTCTTTAATAGAAGCAAAGGAAAGGCTAACAGGCATACTTGCTTCTTCATCTTCAACAAGCTTGTTGTCAACAACAATGTCAAGCTTTACGTCTTGGGCTTTTAAGACATCGTTAAAATTGTCTTTATCAACAGAAATGGGTGCGCGGTCTTCAAGGGCACGCTCGTCTTCTCTGTTTGTAAAATCACCAAGAATGGTAAGCTTCAAAGGAAGTTCAACATCAGATTGAACGTCGCCGGTTGCGGGTTTATAGACAATATTGACCCTTTCTTTTGGTGCTACAGAACCTTCTTTGGCCATGACATACCTTCTTTTATGTTAAATGGTTGATGGCAAAAAATCTTGTTTGTTTTTGGCAAACAAGCAAATAAACGAGGAACAATTAGCCAAGAGTTAAAAGTGTTACTTGGCTTGGGACAATGCAAGCGCCTACGCCGTTTGGAATAACACCCATGCAATTTTGCCCTGTTACGCTTGTTAAGCGTTGGGCTGGTGCGCCGCCCATCATGATGGTGAAGCAGCCGACATTGTATGAGGTCTGCCCAGCGATGAGGTGAGAGACTGCCCCGCAAGCGATGCCTGGTTGGTCGCCCATGCTGACTATGCCTTTTGAGAGCATATTGATGGTTGGGGTGCATTCGGTCAATACCCTAGCGGCCATGGGAGCGGTTGTTGCGCTCATGGCGATGTTAGGGTAGGGGACGGGTGTTGGGACGGGGACTGGGGTAAGGCAGACATCTGGAAAGCACATATCCATTCCTGCGCCCATACTTAATGCAAACATTTTTTTGACCTTTTGTTTGTTTTATACACCTTATGCTTTGCGCTAGTTTACTTATTTAATGCACTATTGGCAAGCAATTTTTAGAACTAAAGTTTTTCAGGGAATAAGTTTTTTGAGTGGTTTTTTGAAAAGAATGTTTACTTTGCCTTGGAAGTTGTTCATATAAGTAAGCTTTCTTTGTATTATTTTTCGAGGGAGATTATGGGCTTATGGGGGGGGGAGAAATGTCTACTTTGCAGGGTGTAGACCAAACCTTGTAAGCCCCTCAACAGAGCAGGCGGCAGCCTGCGGCAGTCTTCTCCCTACATTTATTCAAAGAGAGCCTTTCACTAATTCAATCTACTCTCAATTCATACTTATTAGGGTTTCAAAAGGGGATTATCCCCTTTTGCCGCCGGAGGCATTGCCTTTAAGCGCCGCAGGCATTGCCTTTAGCAACAGCGCAAAGGGTTAGAAATGCTGTGGATACAAGGAAGACGCAGTTTTTTGCGGAGTGGAGCGTACTCTTATGGTACGTGACCGGAGCAAAAAACAAGTCTGACGCCGTAGACACAGCATTTCTAGCCCTTTGCTAGCCGAGTTGGATGAGGGCTGCGTCTGTGCGTGCCGTTTCTTTCACGAGGGTATGGCTGTTTTTTGTCAGCACTGTAGCCTGTTCTGAGGCTATCAAAACAGAATTTTTGCAATGATTTTCATCTGTACCTTCAACCATGCGCTTTGATTCACCAAGGCATTGTGTGAAGTTTTTGAAATTTTGCAGGGCACTTTTCCCAAGAGAAACAAGGTTTTGTGAGCAGACTTTAAGATTTTGAAAAACAGCAGAGCCTTCAAGGACATGGGCTTGCGCTTTTGCAGAGGTGAATTGCGTCTCTCTTGCTTGTATGTCTAAAAGGTCAGCAGTGCGCAGGTTTAAGCCTTGTTCTGCAATGAGACTTAAAGCCCCTTGGCACTTTATGGCGCTGTTTTTGGGTAGGGAAAGTGTTGCGCTTTCAGGCTGTGCTTGTACAAGTACAGACAAAATACAATACTCGCCATTTTCAAGATAGGCTACGAGGACAATATCGCCAGCTTGCGGCGATAAAAGGCAAGAAGCGGCCAGACTTGCTTTGTGTAGACTGTTGTTTATGTTGACAAAATAGCCATTTTCACTGCTTTGCGATAGGCTTGCGCTAAAGATTTGTGCGCCTAAGTTGTGTTCAAAAAGGGCTGTGCTTGACATAGTTATTTCCTTTGTAAAGTGTTTATATTATAACTTTGTTGGTGTTTTAGGGATGAACTCATCGGCGATTTTTTTGTCTTTGTCTTCGGGGAAGAGCAGGGTCTTTTTACTTTGGCCGTATGTTGTGTCTTCTTCGACGGCTTTATGAAATTGTGCCATGTAGAGATCGGAATTTTCAAAATTGCTGCTAGAGAGATTGGCATAGGAAAAATCGGCATTTTTCATGTTTGATCCAGAAAAATTTGCGCCGAGAATCCTTGCTCTTTGAAAGTGGCAAAGCTCAAAATCGCTTTTTTGGCAATCGGCAAGGTCAAAGACGGCATCAGAAAAAATCGATTTTGAAAAATTGCCTTGAATGAGGCGGGCTTGTGTGAGATTTGCGCCGATGAAGAGGGCATTTTCTACTTGCGCCCCTTCAAAATTGGCATTTTTTAAAGAAGCTGATGAAAAATTACACATGGGCAAAGAACAGGCAGAAAAATCGGCAAAATCGAGCAGGGCAGAATCAAATTGGACGATATTCATATTGATGCCACGGAAAATATAGTTGCGAAAGTCGCAACCACGAAAAAAGACCTTTGTTAATGTGGCTTCATTTAAGATGACAGAACGCATATCGCATTCAGAAAAAATCAGGCGGGTGAGGGTGGCATTTGTAAAATCGGCATCGAGGCAATGTGTATTTTGCAGGGCATTTTGCTCAATACGAGCTTTGTGAAAAATGGCTTGTGAGAGATCGCTTTCTTGCAGGGTACACATATGAATATGTGCCGAGGTGAAATTTGCGCCACGCAGGTCAGATTGCCCAAAAAGCAGCATGTGGAGATGTGCGTGTGAAAAATCGGCCTTTGGCATCTTCATGCCTATCCAATTTGCCTGACTGACCTTGCAATGACAAAATTTTGCTGAGCTAAAATCACAATTTTCAAAACCAACTTTATTGAGATCGCAATGAGAAAAGTCGGCACTCGTGAAATTGACATTTTCAAAACGCCCGCCTTTCAAGTCGGCATGTGACAAATCGATGCCAGAAAGATCGAGATTTTCGACTGTTTCTTTGTTTTTGACTAGTTCAAGGATCTTTTCACGCATGAAAAATACTCCAATATAATTAAGGCTTTACTTTTAAAAGTCTCTATTTAGAAGGATATCTTCTTTATTTGCCAAGGCGGTTTTTTTCAAATTTGCTTGGCTAAAGTCTGTGCCTTTATCGATGACGATTTGCAAGAGATTTGCGGCAAAAAGATTGCAGTGAGAAAGATTGGCTCCGCTTAGTCGACATTTTTTAAGTTCGCCATACATCAGATTGCTTCCAGAGAGATCGGCCCTCGTTAAATCGCATTTTGTAAAGCGGCATTGTCTGGCTTGTAAGCCGCTAAGATAGGCAAAAGAGAGGTCGCAATGGGCGATCATGGCATTGTCGAGCTTTGCATGAGCGAAATTTGCGTGCATGAGTCGGCTCATGCGCAGGGAGGCTTCTTCTAAATTGGCAGCCGTAAAATTGGCATAGCTCAAGTCGCTGTCGGCATCGGCATACATTTTTTTGCATTCAGCGCCTATGAAGGAAAGGCCCTTGCCCTTGACAGCTTGAAAGAGGCATTCATTGACGACGGCTTCATCAAAGCTCGCCTTGTCAAAGTTTGTAGACTGAAAAAGACACTTAAAGGCGCGAATTTTTGTGAAATTTGCCTCTTGTGCTTCTACTTCATTAAAGGCTGTGAGATGTAAGAGACTTTCAGAAAAAGAGGCTTTTGAAAGTCGGGATTTAGCAAAGGTACAGAGTTTAATGTCGGCCTTTTCAAAGATTGCGCCTTCGGCCTCGCAGTCTTCAAAGCTTGAAAGTTCGATTTGTGCAAGGGAAAAATCGCTCTTTGTCAAGACCGCTTTTTGGAGGACCGTTTGCTTAAAAAGGGCATTATGAAAGCTGCATTCGGTAAAATCGGCTTCATTGGCAAGGGTGAAGGTGAAATTGACATTGTCCATGCAGGATTTTTTGAAACTTGCCTTGCCGCATAGAGCATGAGAGAGATCTGCGCCTGAAAAATCGAGTTCGGAGAGGTCGAGGCCTTGGAGATTTCGACGTGAGAGATCTTTGTTTTTATTGAGAATATCGATAACTTCTTCACGGCTTAGAAGTTTAAGCGTATTCGGGTCCATGCCTTGTTCGTCAAAGGCGGCTTGCACTTCACCTGGCAGTATACCTTTTTTGAAATTTTCAAGCTTGGCCTTGCCTTCTTTTTCTATTTGAACAAGAGGGGCAAAGTCTGCTTGAGCGCTGTTCAGTTTTTCTTCTGCAATATCAAGCTCTTTGAAGAAAAAAGCCTTGTTTTCTTCGGGGATGTCGATGTCCTTGATTTCCTTTCGCATGGCTTCAAGACTTTTTTGTGTTTGCTCCATGGCCGCGGTAAGGTCGGTTGGGCCTTCAGCGAGAGCTTTTTCAACGGTGGCTGTGCTGGCTTTTGCTTCTGCTTGGCTAAAGATGTCTTCGGCTTGGGCAATGATGTGAGGCGGCATTTTTTGTTCATGCAATTTGTCGACTACACGTTTTTTGTGCGAGCCAAGTGCCTCTAGGGCAAGGCTCTTTGTATCGGGAAAATGCCCTTTGATGTCGTCCATGAGTTTTGTTATGCCTTCGGTCAATTCTTTTTCTGTGGGCAGGGGGAGGTTTAGAGAAAAAGAAGACATGGGCTTGTCTTTTGGCGGCAAGGGAAAATCAAAATCGTGAATTTTTGCGAGTTTTTCTGGGAGCTTTTCAAGGATGAGAGGGCGAAGCCTCTTGCCTAAGGCCGCTAAGGCCAAGACATGTGGGCAGTCTTTTGGCAAATAGACGGGGATAGCTAGGGGATAGGCTTCTTTCCAGGGTACAAAGAGCTTTTCGCCTTCGGGGAGGGGCGGTAAAAGAATGGCTAAGGGGCTGGCTTCTGTAGTCTTTTGTGCACTATCTTCTTCACTGTCTTGAGGTGTCTCAATGCTTGGCAAGTCTTCGACAGCGGCAAGTTCTTCAGGATTTTTTGCGGCAACAATGTGGCAGAAATCGCCGACTTCTTGTTCGGCAAAAAGGGCAGAAAGGGCTTCTGGCGCGACAAGGACAGGGCCACCGGAGTGTGAGGCTGGAAGGGAGAGAGGCACGCTTTTAGAACCTGGGGCAAAGACGATGGATGTTGCCTCTGTGCCAAGGCCGCGAAGCTGTAATTCTCCATCATCATGAAGAGGATAGACCGACAAGCTGCTAAGGGCTGGGCCGGTAAAGTGTGGCACAACAAGACCTTTTGGTAAGGTGTGGGCTTCGACAGTAGAATGCAGGGCTGTTTGAATGCCCCATTCGGGTGCATAGGTCTTGATATCTTCATGGATAAGGCCAAGCCAAGCGTGGTGCAGGCTTTGCTCTTCAAAGCCAAGGCCTTGCAAATAAGTAAGCACAGTGCTGTCACGATTGAGCCTTCTTCTTGCGGCTATGACAAGAGGAAAACCTTTATCATGCCAAGGATTTATGCTCTCTGGCTGAGCTAAAAATTCTTCTGGCAAAAAATTATCAAGCAAGGCGAATTTTTCTAAGCTTGCTTTATTGAGCTCTGCCTTGACTTCGATTTCTGTGGGTGAAGCGTAAGGCGAGGGCTGTAAATGCCCTTGAATGTCTTTTTGTGCAGAGGCAAAGGCATTTCTTACTTGTTTTGTGACCTCCATAAAATCTTTGTCAATTTCGGCAAAGACCTTATCCAAACTGGCTTCTTGGGCATGAAGCATGGCCCTAAGAGGCTGCAAATTAAATTTGTTAAAATTGATAACATGGCTGAAAAGATTTTTTTGTTCGGCAAGCTGCCCTTCAAGAATATCAAGAGTCTTGTGGCCTTGCTGCAACACTTTTTTTGATGAAAAAGCCATATCGCCAAGGCTTAAAGGCATGACAGGGCTTTGCCCAAGGAAATTTTTCTTTACCCTTTCAAAGACTTTTGGATAGTCTCTTGCCACTTTTACGCTTTTACTGATTTTTCCTTGCGCTTCAATAAAGGGGCTCAAATCAATCTCTACAGAAGGATAGGCACGTTTTTGCATTTCATCTCGATAATATTCAAGGCTCTGCGGAGCTTCTTTTGGATTTTCACTCACAATAAGGACACGCAAAATATCGTCAAGTTCATCGTCTGAAACAGGAAGCAGAGCACGATAAAGAGTGTAGACACCTAAAATATCAGGGAAAAGCCAAATTGTGTCGAGGTGTAAATCTAGCTCATGGAAAAGGCCAGGGGCGTCTAGGTCTTTGCTATAAGGGAGTTTTCTTGTTTCTTTTTCTGCTTGTTCGTCTTGCCCTGTTTGCGTTTTATAGAGTTGATTTGGCGAAAAGGGGACAAATTCATCACAAGTTTTTACAAAGGCACGCAGACGGACAGGGGGGAGCTTGCCCTTAATGAGCGGATAGTCATGATGCATACCGTGCATTTCGATGCTTTCTGTACCGTCAAAGAAGGCATCTTTGTTTTGTGTATTTGGTAGTCTTTGGGCTTTTTGGGCACTTTGAAAAAATTCTGGCTGGCAATCGTCAGGATAGGCTGGCCAGCGATTGTCAAGCCAGGCCTGATCATAAGTGCCTGACAGCTTTCTGCGTTTTGGATTTTCTATGGGAATAGGCAGGGGACATTGTGGATCTGGCCTGTCTGTATCAGAAAGGAAGAGATTTTGCGGATCTTCGACTTGAGGCAAAAATTTACCAAGTTTATTGTCTTCATCAAGGCCTTTTCCTAAAGGATTTTTTTCTGAATGTGGCCCGCCAAAGGCTCTGTCCCAAGTAAGGGGCAAGGCAGAAAAGGGAATGGGCTTTGTATAGCCACCGCCGGGCAGTCTTTCTCTTTCGCCAAAAACGGTAAAACTTCTCTTTACTTGGCCAACTTCAAAGCGCACATTTTGGGCTTCGACCTTTTCTTTATTTGGACTTTTACAAAAACCTGCCACAAAGACCTCACCTGCAGTTTTTGGCAGGCCGTAGTCGATAACAGGGGGGAGATTTAGGGCGGCAAAGACTTCGGGAATTTCTTTCCAAAAATCTTGCTCAGTGCGAAGTCGCCCTTGACCGCCTTGCGGGTCTAAGCTGGTATAGAGCCCTATTGTCAGCATAAGATGGCCTTTTCCTTGCCAGCTAAAGGGCATGAGGCTAAGAGAATGTTCATTGTCTTTGTAAACTTTCATGACTGTCCTACATTGCTTGAGCGTGCATTTTTAATATAAAGCGCTTAGATAAGGGTTTGCATGGCGGCAATTTCTGTGCCCATGCTTGCAAGGCTTGAATTATTGATATCCATTCTGGCCGCTGTTGCGGCTACACGAATTTCACTCAGTGTGGTATTTGTATTTGTGGCGAGAATTTCAGTTTCTTCAAGTAAACATCTTGTGCCGGTGACAAGGGCAGTTGTTGCAAGGCCAGCGCTTGATATGCTTGATGCAAGGGCTTCAATTTTGCCGCCAATGACAGTATTTTCATTACCACCTACTTCAGTTGTAATGGCGCCAACAGAATTTTTTATGGTGCTTACATCATCGTTCAGCGAAGCGAGTTTAGCCTCTAGGGCTTGCAGTCTCTTTGCTGTGGCGTCGGCATTGGCCTTAACAAGTGCGGCAGTGTAGGCCGCTGTAAGATTGAGGTTAAGGCCAACGGTAAAGCTTATGGCGATTGAAAGCGCAAGAGTTGCGTTAACAGAAAAACCTAGGGTAAGGGTATTTCTGTTTCCCGCCGTGGCAATAGTTGTTGTGCCGAGAGTAAGGCTTGCTGTGGCTGCAGCTAAGGTTTCCCAAGCGACTTTTTTATCCATGATTTGCCTCGATTTGCCTCTGTGTGAGTGAGAGTTAAATATAACTTTGCAGGGCAGCGACTTTATTATTTGTTGCATTGATTTTTGATGTGGCGGCACTCAAACGAAAATCGGTGAAAGTAGTCGTGAATCCGTCGATTTGTGTATTGCTTTGCGTAGCAACAGCACGTACTTCTGATGCGAGGGCTCTGGCGCTAGCGCCATTGGTAGAAGTTGCGGCGGCTACGGCTCTTGTTGCTGTGGCAAGGGCTTCGAGCTTTCCACCAACAACTTTGTTTTCAGCGCCTTCTGCTTCGTTTCTTTGTACGCCAATGCAATCTTCAATGCCGTCAATATCGTTTCTCATGCCGTCCATAGTCGTATCAAAGCCTGAAAGCCTTGTGCCTACGGCAGTGGCATTGGCTTTAACCAAGCTATAGTTAAATGCGGCGCTAAGATTGCAAGTGAGGGTTGCTGCCATATTGGCTGTTATTGCGCCACCAACCGTAGCATTTGTGCTTATGCCTGCTGTTGCAAGATTGCTGTCACCGACGGTAAGGCCTGTGGTTGTTCCGTGCACAACACTCATGTCTGCATTGACTGTTTGTGTATAGGCTGCAGTTTTTTTCATAATCCCTACTTTTGCTAAAGTCTTTAAAGTTAAATTTTTGTATACTCTTTGAATAATATACTAAATAAAGGCCTGTAGGCCAGCCATTTGGTTTCTCATTGTAGAGATTTCTTGGACATTTGTTTCTAGGATATTTTGCGTTGTCGCAAGGCCTGTTTCGGCTGTGGCAACACCCGTTGAGACGGCGATGGCTTCAGTATTTCTTGCGAGCGAGTTGATGCTTGCGGCGACTGCGCTTGTTGTGTTGGCAACGGCCTTTAAGGCAGTGGCCATGCTTTCAAGTTTTGCGCCAAGGGTTTTTACTTCTTCGCCATTTACATCATTTGTTTCGACACCGATGCTGTTTTCTATGCCTGATATTTCATTTTGTGTTGTGGCAATATTTGTTGCAAGTGCGCTAATTCTTTGTCCGACTGCCGTGGCATTGGTTTTTGATTTTGAGAAGTTTAGGGCCGCTCCAATGTCTGACTTTACACCAGCAGAGATATTGAATGTACCCGATAAGCCAACAAGGACAGTTGAGTTCACTGAGCAGTTGAGCAGGTTTTTATTGCCCACTGTTATGCCTGTTGTTGTCCCGTGAGTGATCTTTGCGTCTGCATTGACGGTTGATGTCACACCTACTTTTTTGCCCATACAAAACCTACTTTTTTTATGATAATTTCAAATTTTCAATTTCTATCGTAAAATTTTTCCAAGCACCGTTTTTCGCATATTGTAGAGATTATACGCTAAAATCTTTGTCTGACGAAGCAGATTGCCCTTTTTCAGCGCCCTGCAAAGTGTTCAAAAAGGGGTGGATGAAAGGCGGGCGAGCTTTTGCTAGCGAAGTGTACGCTTTTGGTACACGAGCGACGCAAAAGCGATGCCCAACGCCGCAGACGCCCCTTTTTCAACACTTTGCCCTTTGCTACATTTTGTAGAAACGCATATAACCCACCCCGTCCAGCGCCTCAATGCGTATTTCCTGCTTGCCCTCTTCATCATACATAGCAATCCTCTGCCCCCCAGGCGTTTGAAAAGTCATGCTCTTGCTCGTTTCAGTGTCCTTCATCTGAATTTGATGACCGCCAGGCGACTGAATAAGGTTTTCATCATGATTTTTTGAGGTAACAATATTCATATTTTGCGCATTAGGTATAGCCCCCATAATGACAGGTCTGTCAGGATCTCCGCCTGTAAAGACAACAAGGACTTCTGCCCCTTTTAAAAGCGGAAAATTGATACCAGAATCGTCACCAACATGAGACTGCATCATGCGCACAGGGATAGATTTATTTCCAGCTGAGGCTTCATCAGAATCAGAGTGAATGACTTTTTCAGGAAAATAAAATTGCACTTTATAGCGACCAAGATTGTCGACTTCAGCGTATTTTCCATCACCGGCGGCGTCAATGACAGCGTTTAAAAAACCAGCAATTTGGGGCTTTTTGGTGGATATAAGGGGAGCATAAGGCCCAAGCTCCAAAGGAAAACAAGTGAAAGCATTTGAATAGCCGTGTACCGTACTTGGAACAAAACCGGCATGACGGGCTCTTCGCACGACACGCTCTTCTAAGCTATCAGAAGCCATATTGCATGAATGCTTGATGCTAATAAGTTGAAATTCTTCATTATCTATTGTAAAACTGTAACCTGCTTGCAGCCAAGGGATAGAGCTTTCACCAGAAGCCGTATGCGCTTTGACACTTGTGGCTTGCAAGAGGGCTTTGCAAATGTTTTTAGCGTGTTTTGTGTCGTCTTCGACAACAACATCTTTATTGATGTCAACTTCTCCATAAAGATATTCTAGACCAAAAATATTGATTTCGCCACCAGCATAAAGCTTTTCTTTGTTTTCAGCTTGTTTTGTTGTCATTTCACTTTGTTCTGAACTGTAATCACGCAAGACAAATTTTGTTGCAGTGGCTTCAATGCTTTTGAAAAAATGTGTGATGACAGCGTCTTGTTGTTCTTGGCTGAGAGTCAAGTCAGATTGAATGGGCAATTTTTCAACCGCTTTGTCACAATCAGACAAGATAAGGACATCGCCCTCTTCATCCTGGCGAACATAGCTGTATGCCCCAGATCTTTCAAGGAAGCGAGAAATAAAATCGCTTGAAAATTCATTATATTGGCAGGTAAAAGGGCGTTTTTCGTACTTGCTTTGTAAGCCATTTTCAAAATCTTGCCCCGCAACAAAGCCTTCTTCTTTCATCGTCTTTGTAAAAATTTCTGGCAGGTTCATATTGATGAAGATTCGTGAATGCATGGAGAGTGTGAGTTTGTGGCTTCGTGGGCGGAGTTCAAGCCTTATAACAAGTTTTTCAGTATCGCTAAAAAGGTAAGATACTTTTGTCGCCATGCCGTGACGAAGAAGAGTATCGCCTTTGTCGTTGCTGGCTTTGAGGGTAATAAGAGGGGATTTTATAATATCTTCAAGAAGCTTTGGGGCCTCTTTTGGGTCAACATTTGAAACCAAGAGTAATATGTCAAAGACATAGCCCCTCATCAAAGAATCTTCTGCATTAAAGGCGAGCACACGAGTGTTTTTTTCGTTAAGGGCTTCGCAAGAGCAATTCCATTTTGTGTACATAGTGTGTTCCTTATCAGTTTTTTTGGTGAAGAGTTTAGTATTTTATAAGGCTTTGAAATTAATTTTTTTTGGCTTTTATCTTCGAGAAGAAGTTAGCATTTCGCATTACTTATTTATAAAATATTAGTATTTTATAAGGCTTTGAAGTTAATTTTTTTTGGCTTTTACCTTCGAGAAGAAGTTACCATTTCACTTTGTTTACTTTATAACTTATAAGTATCTTATAT
>CAYJIB010000046.1:0-14902 GCA_964370125.1 uncultured Desulfovibrionaceae bacterium | reverse complement strand
AGGTCAGCGCCAACGTCAGCACCTTTGGTGAAGATACCGCCACCAAGACGAGCAAAAATAGAAATGAGCGAAGCACCAAAGCTTAAAGCGACAAGGGCTTCGATAAGTTCTCTTTGTGGAACGCCAAAAAGTGACAAGACAGCATAGAACAAGGCCACGCCAAGAAGACCAAGACCCACAACCAAGAGGCCGGTAATGGCTCCTGCTTGAAAGGCGATGTCAAGAGCGGGGACAAGGCCAGTGCGAGCGGCTTCGGCTGTGCGCACATTTGAGCGAACAGAAACGTTCATACCGATATAGCCGGCGATACCAGAAAGCACCGCTCCAAGCACAAAGCCAAAAGCCACGAGAGGGCTTAAAAAGGCAGCAAGCAAAATTGTGACAATAATACCAACGATACCAATGGTTTTGTATTGGCGATTAAGGTAGGCTTGTGCGCCTTCTTGAATGGCACCGGCAATGCGTTGCATGTCTTCGTTGCCTGTACTGGCTTCAAAGACACGGCGTTGTAGTGTGTAGGCATAGTACAAGGCATACCCACCACAGGCGAGAACAATAAGAAAAGAAAACATGGTCTAGCTCCGCTGTTTGTTAAGGTTGAATAAAAATATCTTCTTTCACCTTTAAAAGAGAAAAGAAAGAATAGTTCATGCAAAATAGGCAACACATAATACTTAGAGACGCACAAAAAGGCAAGCTTTTTTTACGGAAGAAAATGCGATTAAAATTGTGCTCTGTCCGCGTGCTTTTTACAAACACATTAAGCCCCAGAAAGATACAAAGAGCTGATATAAGCCACATAACACAATAAGAACAAAAGACCCACTACGCGCCCAATGCGCTTTGTGAGGAAAATAATTACGAAGGTAAAAGATGAAATGCCAAGACTTAGAGGAATATCAAATTCAGCTATCTGCCCCTGCAAAGGAATAGGCTTTATCATGGCCGTAATCCCAAGGATACACAAGATATTAAAGAGATTGCTCCCTAAAATATTGCCAATCACAATGTCAGACTGCTTCTTTAATGAAGCCGCAAGAGCAGCCGCAAGCTCGGGCAAAGAAGTGCCAACCGCCACAAGAGAAAGACCAATAACCGCCTCAGAAACACCAAAAGAGCGGGCCACATTGCTCGCCCCCTCAACAAGGAAATTCGCCCCAAAAACAAGAAGAGCTATGCCGCCAATAGCAAAAATCAAGGCTTTTGCAAGACCCATCTCTGGTTCTGGCCTGTCTTCTGCCTTTAGAAGGCCCGATTGCAACAATTTCTTGGCGAGCTGCTGTTCTCTGATATAACAAAAAGCCAAATACGCAATAAGCAAGGCCAGCATCAAAAAACCGTACAAAGCCACAATATGTCCCGCAAAAGTCAGACCATAAAGCACAAGGCTCGCTAAAACAACCACAAAGGCGTCACGCAAAATAGCGGGATTTTTACAAAGAATAGGCGTAATCAGCGAAGAAAAGCCAAGGATCAGCAAGATATTAGCGATATTGCTGCCAACAACATTGCCAAGCGCGATGTCTGGCTGGCTGGCAAGAGAAGCCTTTATTGAGACCAAAAGCTCAGGTGTTGATGTGCCAAAACCCACAACCACCATGCCAATAAGCACAGCCGACACGCCAAGGCGTTGCGAAATAGCCACACTCCCATTGACAAGACCTTCCCCACCATAGTATAAAAGAAGTAGACCACCACAAATCATACCAATATCGATCATCATATTGTCAGTTGTCCTTTATGTTAAACAATGCGTAAAGGGAGTGTATCTATAATACTACAAAAAGCAAGGCAAAGTTTTTTGCAAGCTTTGATTATCTACTTTAGTGCAAGACAAAGCTCAACAAAATAGAGTTTTGACCCTTTATAAACCTCTAACAAGGAAGGATTTTTTGGACATTGCCATACTTGTCGTGTTGATACTCTTAAACGGTCTTTTTGCCATGTCAGAAATTGCCCTCGTCACAGCAAAAAAAAGCCGCCTGCAAAGGCTCGCAAATCAAGGGGATAAAGCTGCAAAAATCGCTATCCGCCTTGGCGAAAATTCTACGCAATTTCTCTCGACCATTCAAATCGGCATTACAGCCATAGGCATCTTAAACGGTATCTTCAGTGGCGCTGGTCTTGCCACACCCTTGTCACATTTTTTCTTAGGCATGGGACTTGACCAAAAAACAAGCTCCATTCTCGCCACAAGCGTTGTTGTTTTATTGATCACTTTCTTCTCTATCGTTGTGGGTGAACTTGTCCCAAAACGCATCGCCCAATTCAATGCCGAAGGCATAGCCCTTAAAGTCGCCCGCCCAATAGCCGCTCTCGCTAGCCTGTCTCGCCCCTTTGTCTTCTTGCTCTCTGCCTCAACAAATGCCCTTCTCGCAATCCTTGGTAAAAATGACAGCGGAAATGACGAACTCACCGAAGAAGACATCAAAGCCATCTTGGCCGAAGGCACAATAAGCGGTGTTTTAGAGCAACAAGAACACCACATCATGCGCAATGCCATTCGCCTTGACGACAGACAAGTCCTCTCGCTTATGACACCAAAAAGCGAAATAGTGGCCATTGACATCGAAAAGCCCTTTGAAGAAGGCCTGCAAATGCTCATGAATTCTTGCTTTTCTCGCTTTCCTGTTTGCAAAGGCGATATAAACGAGATGATAGGTGTGGTCAATGCAAAGGGCCTTTTACTCTGTCAACAAAGAGGCTCTTTTGACACCATAGAGCAAAATCTCTTGCCCGCCATTTATGTGCCAGAATCCCTAAGCGGTTTAAAGGCCCTTGAACAATTTCGTATGTCGGGTGTGGACATGATGTTTGTGGTTGACGAATACGGCGAACTCCAAGGCTTAATCACCCTACAAGATCTGCTCATAGCCCTCACAGGGGAATTTAAGTCAAACAATCCTGACGACCTCTGGGCTGTTTTGCAAAAAGACGGTTCTTGGATCTTAGACGGCCTTATCCCTATCCCCGAGCTCAAAGACCAGCTCAATTTACAGGCAGTGCCCGATGAAGGGAAAACCCATTATCACACCCTTAGCGGTATGATGATGTGGCAACTTGGCAAGGTCCCACAGGTGGGCGATATTGGGCATTGTCAAGATTGGAGATTTGAAGTGATGACCCTAGACGGCAACAGAATCGACAAAGTGCGAGCCACAAAAACACAACAACAATAGAAAAGGCTTCTAAAAAAACTTTAAAAGAGGACACAAGATGAAACTTCAACTCAAATTGCTTATCCCGATCAGCCTTCTTTTGCTCTTGCTCTTTGGTATAAGCGGCTATTTGCCCTACCGTTCTTCAGAAAAGAACATTCAAGAAGTGGTCAATATGTCTTTAAACATTGAAGCTAAAACCCTCATGCAAACGATGTCAAAATTCTTAGATGAAAGAAGAGCAGATTCCATACGCCTTGCAAACAACAACAGAATTCAAAACTTTTTTATTGAAGCCCAACATGGAAACTTTGAAAGCGACAGCATGAGCGATTTTTTGGCTAAAGAAGCCAAGTTCTATCCTAGCGTTTCACGTATCAATCTGTTTAGCCTTGAGGGGCTGACTGTCGCCTCTTCAAATGTCGCTGAAGCCCCACTTGGGAAAAGTTTTAGCGATAGAGAATATTTTCAAGAGGCCGCAAAGGGCAACAGCTATTTGTCATCAATTTTTCTTAGCCGCCTCGTCAATAAGGGAGTAATAATTAGCTCTGCGCCCGTCTACTCTGGCAATAAGGTTGTCGGTGTGCTTAGCCTAACAATCACCCTAGAAAATCTTGAAGCCAGCGTGGCAGAAGTCAAACTTGGCGAAAACGGTTTTGCTTATGTGCTTAATAGCGAAGGCCTTGTCACCGTAAGCCAACAGAAAGATTGGCTTTTTAATGAATCCTTGCCTCTTGCCCCTCTTTATAAAAAATGGGCGTCTAGCGATGGCGCTGGGCTTACAGAAGCTATTGGCAATACCGGCGTGCCAGTGCTATTTTGCTATATCACAAATCCTGCAGCAAAAGCCACCGTCGTTGTGCGCATTCCAAGGAATGAGGCCTATAGCGCTCTTGGCGATATGCGTGACCTTGCCGTTATGACAACCATAATCTCGGCCGCCCTTGCGATTTTGCTGATCACCTTCCTTCTTAGCCCTGTCATTCGTGGCCTTCGCCGCAGTGCAAGCTTTGCTTCAGAAATTGCCGCTGGTAAGCTTGACGGAACCCTTGCCCTAAAACGCAATGACGAGCTTGGCGACTTGGCCAAGGCCTTGCAAAATATCCCCGAATTATTAAAGAAAATCGTCGATGAATACAGCTCACTTGAGCGAAGCATTAAGGGCGGCGACCTTGAAGCAAGAGGAAATGCCGCTGGCTTCCAAGGCGAATTTGCAAACCTTGTGCAAGGAAGCAACAGAATTTTAGACAGTTTTGCTGTCTTGATTGAAAGCATCGACTCACCTATTTTTACCCTAGATAAAAACTTGCACGTGGTTTATGGAAACAAGGCCATGCGTGACCTTCTTATCCCCAACTATAAAGGCAAAGATTGCCAAACCCTTTTTAATAATGAAGATTCAGGCAGCCCGCAAGACGCTACCCTCGCCACAGCAAAAACAAAAAGACCAAACAGCAATGAAACAATTATCCACCCTCAAGGCAAGACTTTTGACATTAGCTATAGTGCAATCCCCATTCTTGATGAGCGTGGCGAGCTTGATTCGCAATTTATCTTGGTAACTGATTTAACCACTATCAAGACCACACAGCGCATGGTCATGGACGTCGTGCAGCAAGCCACAAAGATTTCTGATGAAGTGGCAAGAGCGTCCGAAGAGCTGTCTGCGCAAGTGACAAATGTTGCCGAAGGGACAAGTATGCAGCGTGAAAGAACTGCCGCTGCCTCTGTCGCCATTGAAGAAATGAACGCCACCGTGCTTGAAGTGGCGGGCAATGCCGAGCAAGCCAGGGTACAAGCGACCGATACACTCGACAAAGCCGCTCATGGGGCAAACCTTGTGGCACAAGTCGTCACAACCATGAACGATGTCAATACTGTTTCTGTCGCTTTGTCTGAAGACATCAAAGAGCTTGGCACACAAGTAGAAAACATTGGCAATGTGATGCGAGTCATTTCTGACATTGCTGACCAAACCAATTTGCTTGCCTTAAACGCCGCCATTGAAGCCGCTCGTGCGGGCGAGGCTGGGCGTGGTTTTGCCGTTGTTGCTGATGAAGTAAGAAAGCTTGCTGAAAACACGATGAGCGCCACAACAGAAGTAGGCGCAAGCATTAAGGGCATTCAACAATCAACAAGCACCAATATTATACAGGTTGAAAAAGCCGTAAACACCATTGCAGAGGCGACGGCGCTTAGCAACACTTCTGGTCAAGCTCTTGAAGAAATTCAACAACTTGCCGAAGTCAATACAAATTTGATTACAGGCATAGCCACAGCTGCCGAAGAGCAATCGGCCACTGCAGAAGAACTCAGCAAGGCTTCATCTTCTGTAAACGAGATTGCCAACGACATATCAAGCGGCATGGACGATGCGGCTTTAGCCGTGCGCAATTTGGCTCAGCTCGCCGAAGATTTACGCAAAACCCTTGAAAAGCTTAGCACGTAAAACAAATAAAACACATTATACAAAAGCCGCCTCATTGCCAAAAGCGATGAAGCGGCTTTTTTACATTATACAATATTGCCTCAAAAAGGCACGCAGACAACACGGCCGTCTTTGTCAATATCAAGGGTCATACCCGCCGGCACACGAAAAAAACGGCGTCTGTCTTTTCCCCCATGCAAAAGAGCTTGAAGGTAGCTTGGGCAACCCTTGTGTTCTGTGAATATTAGCCCGTGTTCTTTGGCAAAAGCCTGAACTTCTTCATCAAAAGACTTTCCAGAAAGTCCTTCCCACTTAATGTAACACAAGGAAGAATAGCTATTGAAACAAGCCTCTTCAATCATCATAAGGCTGTCGGCCATTGTCTTGTCATAGCGAGCGCAATATTCTTGATAACGTTTGGCCTTTTTTTCATAATAAGCCATTATTGAATATTTTAACCAGCCAATAGAAGCCCAAAAAAACTGCGTTTTCTGCCGGCTTGGTGTAACTCTTGTTGGCGCATCCCCAAGGATAAGAGGGATACAATCATGAACCTTTGGCACAATAAGCTGAGCTTTTTGTGCTCGAATACCGTGCAAAGCTCCAAAACAAAAACCGTAAGCCATAAGAATTTCATGAGGCTTGTTCTGCTTTTCAAGTTCGTCAATATGCTTTTGAATATTGGCTCGCAAAAAGTCGGGCTTATCGTGCAAGCCTTGCTCTAAAAAAATAGCCTGCGGTCTTTCTTCCATTTTTTCAATAAGAAAGTTTATTTCGTAGCGAAGGACTTCACAAGCAATTACGATAGTCGTTTTTTTTAACATAAAGCACCCTAATTTTTTCTGTCATCTGTATACTGCCTTGCAAAGGCTTTTGCGAGATTGCTTTTTCTTCGTAACAGTGCTTTATGTTGCTTAGCATTTTCACCAAGCCTTTCCTATTATTAAGAGCCTTAGAGCAAAAAAAGCGCAACAAGAAAACCTTGTTACGCTTATCATACAAAAACAAACACAATTATTTTTTGGCCAAACGCCTTTTGCGACGCGCCTTGCGTTCTTCTAAAAGAAAAGTTCCCGTTATAGAGGCGGGATTGACCATAATGGCTTCTGGGCTTCCTTCAGCAATAATACTCCCCCCGTCCTCACCACCTCCAGGGCCAAGGTCGATAATATAGTCAGAAGCAAGAATGACATCGGTATTGTGCTCAATAAGCACCACCGTTGCGCCTTTATCGACAAGATGATGCAAGACCGTTACAAGCTTGCCCACCTCGTGCATGTGCAGGCCTGTTGTCGGCTCATCCAAAATATAAATCGTCCCGGGCAAAGAACGCTTGCCAAGCTCACGAGAAATCTTAATACGCTGCGCCTCGCCACCAGAAAGGGTCGTCGCCGCTTGCCCAAGGCGAATATAGCTAAGACCCACATCTTCAAGCATAGACAGACGACGCTCAAGCACAGGATAGGCCTGAAAAAAGACTCTGGCTTCTTCAACAGTCATCTCCAAGACTTCGGCAATATTTTTGTCACGATAGCGCACTTCAAGGGTTTCGTGATTGTAACGACGCCCTTGACAGACCTCACAACAAACCGTCACATCTGGCAAGAAATGCATCTCAATGCGTGTGACGCCGTCACCAGAACAGGCCTCACATCGCCCCCCCTTCACATTAAAGCTAAAACGCCCAGCCGCATAGCCACGCTTCTTGGCGTCTTGTGTCATGGAAAAAATCTGGCGTATCTCGTCAAAAATCTTTGTATAGGTGGCGGGATTTGAACGCGGCGTACGCCCAATGGGGCTTTGGTCAATGGCGACAACACGCTCGACTTTGTCGATGCCTTCAATACCTTCAATCTGCCCAGGGTGGTCCACTCGAATATTTTGCGCCAAGGCCAAATGTTTATAGAGGGTATCGATAATCAAAGAACTTTTCCCCGATCCTGAAACACCAGAAACACAGGTCAAAAGACCAAGAGGAATAGCACAATCAATGCCTTTAAGGTTGTTGGTGCTGACCCCTTTTAGGGTTAACCATTCCTTGGCCTCTCGTCTTTCATCGGGCAAGGGAACAGACATATCGCCACGCAAATACTGTGCTGTAAGGCTTGAAGATTTGGCTATTAAATCGGCATAATGCCCCATATAAACAAGCTCGCCGCCGTGTTCACCCGAACCCGGCCCAAGCTCGATAAGGGTATCGGCCTCACAAATTGTGGCTTCGTCATGCTCAACAACCAAGACCGTATTGCCCCTTTGTTGCAAGGCCCTTAGGGTACTTATCAAGCGTTCATTGTCTCTTGGGTGCAGGCCGATTGAGGGTTCATCAAGCACATAGGTCACACCAACAAGGCCAGAGCCAAGCTGTGAGGCTAGGCGTATCCTTTGAGACTCTCCACCAGACAAAGTCCCCATCGTGCGCCCAAGGCTGATATAATCAAGACCCACATTCACCATAAAGTGCAAACGGTATTGCAATTCTTTGACCAAGGGTTCAGCAATAACAGCCTGACGCCCAGAAAAAGACCGCTCTTCGATCCATTTGAGCAAGCGACCTATCGGCATGGCGCAAAATTGATCGATTGGCAAGTCGTCAACATAAACCGATAAAGCCTCTTTGCGCAGTCTCGCACCGTGACATTCTGGGCAATCTGTCGTCTGCAAATAACGAGAAAGCAAGTCACGCCAAGCGTCATTGTAGCGCATTCCTTGCTCAAGCAAAGGAATGATGCCACGCCATTTGCCATCTTCCCCAAGGCCGGCATGATTGTTGCTGATTTGCTCAAGCCTTTTTAGGGCTTCGCTAGTGAATGTTGGACTCCCTTCGTCCATAATAATAGAGCCGCCAAGGCGATTGCGACGCAAAGAGCCTTTCTTTCCTTTTGGGCTTTCTTTTTCGCTTTCTCCATAAAATAAGGCATTTGTCGCTTCTTCTGAAAATTCTGACAAAGGCGTAAACAGGGTGAAGCCGTATTTTTTACCTAGCTCTTCTAAGGCGACTTCATAACGTGCCAAAATTTTCGGATTTGCCCAAGGCACAATAGCCTTTGTCGCCAAAGCCAGGCCTCTATTTGGCGCAACAAGGCGGGGTTCAAAATACTCCACCATGCCAAGACCGGCGCAACGAGGGCAAGCCCCTTGCGGACTGTTAAAAGAAAAAAGTTGCGGGCTAAGCTCTGGCATACTGATGCGACAGGTACGGCAGACCGCACTTGTTGAATGTACGGTATCGCCTTCATAAGGATTTTTTGCGCCTTTCTTTACTTTGTCTGGTTCATGAATAATAACACGCCCGTCACTGTGCTTAAGCACAAGCTCTAAAGAGTCCGCAAGGCGAGTGCGCAGGCCTTCTTTCATAACAAGCCTGTCGACAACAAGGTCGATGCTGTGTTTTTTGTTTTTTTCAAGCTTTGGCATGTCGTTGATTGTTGTCATCGCACCATTTACTCGCACACGCACAAAACCTTCTGCCTTGAGTTTGTTTAATAAATCAAGGTGTGTGCCTTTTTGATGTTCAACAAGAGGCGCCATCACGATAAAGCGTGTCCCTTCGGGGAGCTGCAAAATATCGGCAATGATTTCATCAATCGAGCGAGCTTCAATGGCTTTTCCACAGACAGGACAGCGCATTTGCCCTAGTCTGGCATAAAAAACACGCAAGAAATCGTAAATTTCTGTGACTGTCCCGACGGTTGAGCGGGGATTTTTCCCAGAGCTTTGCTGTTCCAGTGAAATAGCGGGCGAGAGGCCTTCTATGAGGTCTACCTCTGGCTTGTCCATCTTGGGCAAGAATTGGCGAGCATAGGCAGACAAAGACTCAACATAGCGTCTTTGTCCTTCGGCATAGACAAGGTCAAAGGCCAGAGTTGATTTTCCAGAACCAGAAGGCCCACAAACAACAACCAGTTGGTCACGGGGAATGTCTAAACTCAAATTTTTCAAATTGTGTTGGCGTGCGCCTTCTATGTGAATAAATTCATGTGCCATAAGCGTATATATAAACCTCTAAAAAATGGTGATTTTTCTGTATTATTGATCAAAAATTAGTGAATAAAGAATTGAGCAAGTACGACAATAATACATAAGGCTGGAATCATATTTGACAAGGCTATTTGTGTAATCTGTAAGAGATTTAAGCCGATGCCTAAGACGATTATGCCGCCTGTGGCGACGAGTTCTGTCATGATAGCTGGCGAGAAATATTCATGGATTGAACTGGCAAAAATTGTCAAAAGTCCCTGATACAAAAAGACAACAACAGACGAAAACAAGACCCCAAAACCCATGCTTGAAGCCATAATCATAGAAATAATACCGTCAAGCACGGCCTTTGAATAAAGGATTGTCCTGTCACCTCTTAGCCCTTCATCAAAAGCCCCCATAATCCCCATCGCCCCCACACAAAAAAGTACAGAGGCGTTGATAAAGGCATTGCTAAAAGCAGGATTTTTTGAGCGTATTCTCTCACGAAGCCAAGAACCAAGACGCATAAGCCTCATCTCAAGCTGGCAAAGCTCACCAAGAATAAGCCCGCCGATAATGCTGACAATCACAAGCAAGGGCTCTTTACTAGGAATACACATTTGAAAGCCAAGCATCAAAAGACACAGGCCTATACCTTGATACAAGAGTGTTTGCAGGCTTTTAGAGAGCTTTTGCCCAAAGAAAAGCCCCACAAATGTACCAAGAACAATAGCAAAAGCATTGGCTAAAGAGCCATAAGGGATAGGCATTGAAGTGTCCTTTGTTTTTTTGTTTTCTGCTTGCGATACTTTGCGAAGAATGAAGACTTGTCAATGTTTTTTTGGATGTATTTTTGGAAGAAGCCTTTTGATCGGTTAAGATTTTTTGTATCGTGCTACAATCTTACACACAAAAAATTTGCAACAAAAAAAACCTGTACAAGTACAGGTTTTTTTTGAGAGAAAAGATATATTGGTAGGAGACACTTTTAGTATAGCAAGTAGCGTGCCAAAGTAACTTTTTCCAATGGTCTTTCTTGTTTGTCATAATATTTCAAAGCCTTAGCGCAACATTACTTCTTCACACAAAAGTATAGAAAATTTCAAAATTTTGCCACTTTTCAAACTTATACCCTTTTTTGACGCTTTTAAGGCAAAATTTTTGAACCACGACCCTAAAAGTCAAAGCTGAAAAGTTTTCAGTATCAAAAACTTACTCTATTGTTCGATGCCGATTAAAAAGCTATAAGGCAAAAAGAAAGATTGACAAAAAAAAGCCTGGGGGCAAGAATACAAAAGAAGTTTATCGTTGTATTTTTTTAAAGGAAGAGCATACTTTGCCCCAATCAAAAATCTTTTCTGCTGTCCAGAAATATCTTGTCCCTCTTGGAAAGGCCTATGCTTTTGCTCTGCGTTTACGTCGTCAGGCAAGCGAAAAAGGTCTAAAAAAACAAACAAAAATGCCCATTCCCTGCATTTCTGTGGGCAATATTGCTTGGGGAGGCACTGGGAAAACCCCCCTTGTCGCTTGGCTTATGGACTGGGCAAAAGCCAAAGGCCTAAGCCCCACCATCTTGACCCGTGGTTACAAGGGCCAAGCCACAAATCCGCCTGTCCTTGTTAGCGACAAGCACACAGCAAAAGAAGTGGGCGACGAAGCGCTTATGCTCTACCTTATGGCAAGGGCCAAAGAACAGTGTAGAACAAAAAACAAGGAAGAAGCAAACACACAAGAGCCCAATTTTACACTCAATTCTTTACCAAAAACGCATGTCATTGTTGATCCAAAAAGAGTCAGGGCGGCACATTATGCCCTTAAAGAACTCGCCTCCGACCTCTTTATTCTTGACGACGCAATGCAACACATAGCCATCGGCCGTGACCTCGAGCTGGTAGTTTTGCGTCCAAAAGACCTAAACGAAGAATGGAACCGTGTTATCCCCGCTGGTTCATGGCGCGAAGACAAAGAAGCCCTACGCCTTGCGGACGCTTTTTTCATAAAACTTGAGCCTCAGCATATTCAAGACTGTGAAGCGCAGCTTGTAAAACGCTTGCAAGGTCTAAGCAAGCCAGTATTTACCTTTTCACTTGCACCAAAAGGCCTGCAATCTTTCCAAGAAGCCTTTCGTCAAAACTGCGAAGAAGGCGGGGCAAGCTTTTGTCATTCTTTTACCAAAAATCCTTATGAAAGCAAAGAAGACTATGCCTTTGTTTGCGGTATTGGTCAGCCCAAACAAGCACAAAAAAGTCTGACAGACTTCATTGGCAGGCCGCCAGCAAGCAGTCATTTCTTTCCTGATCATCACGCATTTACAGCAAGAGATCTTGCTCTGTTCAAATCTTTGAACACGCCTATCGTTTGCACCTATAAAGACGCCGCCCGTCTTGCACACCTTGACATAGACTTTCCTCTTTACATTTTTCATGTAGAACTTGTTTTTGGAAAATCTTTTTTTACTCACCAATCCTTTCCTTCTTGGCTTGACGCTTGGTGGGATACGCACAATTTTTCAAAAAAATAAGGAATGTACATGAAAGAATATAAAAGCAAAAAAACCAAAAAAAAATCGTCTTCAGCTCGCAAAAAAGGCAGCCAGCCCTTTACTCAAGAAAGCCTGCTCGCTTTTTTTGAAAGTGTGCCTTATCCCTTAGGCATTGACGCCATTTTGCGTTTTTCACACAGGCCAAGAGGCGATAAAGATCTCATTCGAGAGCTTATTTACAAGCTTGTTGACGCCGGCCACCTTGCCCGCACAAAGTCAAAAAAGAAAGGCAGAAAGTTTACATGGGCGCCCACAGCACGTTTTGCAAAATTGCAAGGCCATGTCGACATTCAAAGAAGTGGAGCGGCCTTTGTTATCCTCAAGCAAGAGGGCGAAAAAAAGCGTAAAGACATTTATATTCCAGCAAAAGCCTTAAACAATGCCTGGCATAAAGACCTTGTTGAGATACTGATTATTAAAAAAGAGCAACGAAATCCGCACAACAAAAAGCAGTATCACGACGAAGGCACTATCACAAATATTCTTGAAAGAAAGACCAAAAGCCTCATGGTGCAGCAAAGCAGAGAAACAAGTCCTTTTGGTCGGCTTTTTGTGCCTACCGACTATCGTTATCCCCACCGATTGCTTGTCAATACAAGCGCTCTTGAAAGCGAAATCGAAGCCCAAGACATTGTCCTTGTTGAAGACATTAAGCTATTTGATAAAGCCCCTTCACTCTGGACAGGCAAGGCTATTGAAATTTTAGGAAAAAATCACAGTGTTTGGGCGCAGGAGCAGCTTGCCAAATATCATCACAATATCCCCACAGCCTTTCCTGATGTTGTGCTTGCCGAAGCTGAAAGCATAGCCCAGAATGCCGACATTGAAGGGCTTTTGAGCGAGCCGCATTGTGTTGATTTGCGTGATAAGGCCTTTGTAACGATTGACGGCGAAGACGCCAAAGATTTTGACGACGCTATCTTTGTACAAGAGCATGAAGGGGGCTTTGATTTGTGGGTGGCCATTGCCGATGTCAGCCGCTATGTGCGTACCAATTCTTTGCTCGACAAAGAGGCGCAACAAAGGGGCAATTCTGCTTATTTTCCTCTTTCTGTTGAGCCTATGTTGCCTGAAGCTTTGTCAAACAATTTGTGTTCGCTTATTCCGCACAAGGCTCGTGCTGTTATGGTGGCGCATATGCGCATGAATCATGAAGCTATTTGTGAAAAAGCGGATTTTATGTCAGCGGTCATCTGCTCTCATGCCCGCCTTACTTACAATCTAGTGCAAAGCGTCTTAGAAAATAAGGATACAGCCAATATTCAAACAAAGCTAAATCCCGAGCAATTTGCCCTTATCGGCGATCATATTCCCATGCTTTTATCTGCCGCAAAGCTTGCAAAAGGCCTTTTAGCAAAGCGCAAAAAAGAAGGCAGTCTTGACCTTGATATCCCTGAAGCAAAGGTCATTTTTGAAAATGACAGCCCGAGCAATAAGCCAAGCAAGCAAGGCCAAAAAAGTCAAAGAAAAGACTTGCGCATTGTCGATATTGTTCGCCGTAAAGACCTCGAAGCCAATAGGCTTATAGAGGCCTGTATGCTTGCCGCAAATGAAGCCGTTGCTCGCTTTTTAACAGAAAAAGGCTTGCCCTTTCCTTATCGTGTACATCCAAAGCCCGACAAAGATTCAATAAAAAGGCTTCGTGAACAGTTAAAACACAGCCAATTTGCAGATATTGTACCCAGCAGCTTTTCTGCCTTATCTTTGCCCGCTTTGTTGAATGACATCGACACCTCAAGCGATGCAGAGGCCAAGCGTCTTGCGCATCGTATGGTTTTGCGCGCAATGATGCAGGCTCAATACGATCAAGTATTAGAAGGGCATTTTGGCCTTGCCTCAAAGTGTTATTGCCATTTTACTTCGCCCATACGCCGTTATCCTGACTTACTTGTGCACCGTGCTTTGCGACAGGCTCTAGGCTGTGCTTTTGACCCTATTGCCCGTGAAAAGACCCTCGCTCGCCTTTGTGACACCTGCAACAAAAGAGAGCGTTCTGCTATTGATGCAGAGAGGGAAAGCTTGCGCCGTTTGTCTTGTCTTTTTCTTTTAGGTCGTGAAGGCGAATTTTTTGAGGGAATCATTTCTGCTGTAATGTCTTTTGGCTTTTTTGTAGAATTTGACGCCATGCCTGTAGAGGGTATTGTGCCTATGGAGAGCTTGACAGACGGTTATTATGCGCACGATGCCGACAGGCAAAGTCTTGTCAGCAGAAGAGGTCGTACTTTTACGGTGGGCGATAAGGTGAGAACGCGCCTTGTTGAAATAAATCTCAACAGCACTCGTATTGTTCTTGAAGTGGAGAAAGAGCTTGGCTTGGGAAGTTAGGATTGATGCACAAGCAAAGAAGCAGCTTAGGAGCATTTCAAGGACAAATGCTAAGCGTATTTTTGCTTTTATTCGCGAGCGCCTTTCAGTTGTTGATGATTCAAAAAGCTTAGGCGAAAAGCTTAAAGGACGCTTAGGCGATATTGGCGCTTTCGAGTTGGTGGTTATAGGCTTATCTGCTAGCTAGAAGACGACATTCTGACGGTATTTATCATCAAAATTGGTCATCGTAAAAGCGTATACAAATAATTTTTGTTTGGCGGAGCAACAATTAAAACCCCCTCCCGGAGGGGGGCGCTTGAGCAAAGCAAAGCAAAGCGAAAGCAGAGGGGAGCAAGCGGATTATAGTTTTTTGGGATAGGATTTTCTTTAAGAAGGACTTATCTTTTCACATTACTTGCTCTATTGTTGATAAGTTATCTTTTGTTATTGTTCGAGGGAGATTATGGGCTTATGGGGGGGAGGATATGCTTCGCATATATCTCCCCC
>CAYJIB010000045.1:9432-15003 GCA_964370125.1 uncultured Desulfovibrionaceae bacterium | reverse complement strand
TGACGCTGCTCCAGAAATTACTGCTGGCCCAGATGCCCTTACTGTACATGAAGACAATATCGGCACTGCAAACGCAACTGTTCCAGGAAGCTTCACTGTTGAATCTTCTGACGGTATTGCCTCTGTAACAATAGGCGGCCAGATCTTCACCTTTGACGCAAGCGGCAACTCTACAGGTTCTGTTGAAATCACAGGTCAAGACGCTACTGGTACTGACGTAAAATACGGCACAATCACAAATGTAAAGTATGACTCTGCCTCTGGCGAAGTAACATACGACTTCACATTAAATGACAATATCGGCCACGATAATCCTGACGGTGTAACTGGTGGAACTGACGAAAGCTTCACCATGCCTGACATCGACGTGACTGTTACTGACAAAGATGGCGACACCATTGACACAAGCATTAAAGTAACGATTGATGACGCTATCATTGATGCAAAGGCTGACGCTGTAGCCGTAGATGCAGATGGAAGCGCAAATGCAGTTTCCGTTGCAAGCGGTGTCATAAGCGGCGAAGGTGCAGACGGCGTAGATTCTTTCTCACTTGACAGCATTGCTGGTGTAAGCGTTAAAGGTCTTGATGCAAGCCCAGAAGGTAACCCAACAATTACTGTTGATGGCCAAACCTTAACCCTTACTTTTGAAAATAATGTCTATACCGCAACAGGTACTGACGGCGTTTACTTTACCGTAACCGTTGATAGCACAAGCGGCGAGTGGACAATGAATCAGATGAAAGGTTTCTCTGGTGATGTTGGGCTAACCTTTGGCGTGACAGACACAGACGGTGACTACGATACCGTTGATGTAAGCGTTAAAGCTGACGCTGCTCCAGAAATTACTGCACAAGGAACAGATATTCTTGCTGACGATTCTGTCTTGCCGGGTGGAACTGATCAGGCCGTTGATGGTTATGATATTGACGGTGAGATTGGCTTTGAACTTGGAGATGGAAAGGCTGAAGATCATTCGTTTACTGTCAATCTTAAAAATGGCAGCTCCACTGAGCTAGACTTTAGCACAAGCAATACTTCAAGCGTAGATGTCAATGGTGGCAAACTTGTCTTTACACTTAATAGCGACAATACTTTGTCCTATAAATTCGTACAAACAGAAGGCTTTGATCATGACGGCACCCTTGGAGCGGGCGAAACAGACGCCACAGAGACCGATTTTGCTGACAGCTTCACTGTAACTATTAAAGACGCAGACGACGACTCTGTTACTACTGAAAGCATTGACATAAACATCAATGACGATGGGCCAAGTGCTACGCTTGATGAAAATGCCATTACAGAAGGCGATCCAAGCATAAGTGGCAATATTCTGGACAACGACAAAATGGGCGCTGACGATGGAACGCTTACCGAAGTTAAACTCCCTGCCACTGGCATGGAAGGTTGGACAGAGACGACCACAGATCCAACAGGCCCATGGACTTTTGAGTCTGACAAAGGCGTAATTACATTTGACAAAAATGGTGATTATACTTTTGAATATAAAGACGAAAGCCTTAATGATACGCAAAGCGAAGACTTCACCTTTGACTATACAATAACAGACAGTGACGGCGACACTTCTTCAACTCAGCTTATTATTACGGCTACAGGTACAGACGATGCGCCACAAATCACTGCGCAAGGAACAGACATTCTTGCCGACGATTCTGTCTTGCCGGGTGGAACTGATCAGGCCGTTGATGGTTATGATATTGACGGTGAGATTGGCTTTGAACTTGGAGATGGAAAGGCTGAAGATCATTCGTTTACTGTCAATCTTAAAAATGGCAGCTCCACTGAGCTAGACTTTAGCACAAGCAATACTTCAAGCGTAGATGTCAATGGTGGCAAACTTGTCTTTACACTTAATAGCGACAATACTTTGTCCTATAAATTCGTACAAACAGAAGGCTTTGATCATGACGGCACCCTTGGAGCGGGCGAAACAGACGCCACAGAGACCGATTTTGCTGACAGCTTCACTGTAACTATTAAAGACGCAGACGACGACTCTGTTACTACTGAAAGCATTGACATAAACATCAATGACGATGGGCCAGCACAACACTCAGATGTAGTAACAGACAATACCACTGAAGCTGGTGAAGCAACTGCCGTAGTAAGAATTGAGTTTGGTGCTGACGATGCTGAAGGTAAAACGCTTGAATTTGGTGGCGACACATTTACCTATGAAAACGGCAATTGGACAAGTGAAGACGGCGGTATAATCACAACTGACGATAATGGAGTAACGTCCCTCACAGCAAGTGACGGCACTACCTTAAGCAATTATGTTGACCCTGCAAGTCCTAATGATGTAAACGAATTCTGGACTGCTACAGTAACAGGCGTACCAGAAGAAGGGAAGTCTGTTGACGTCACAGTTACAGATGCTGACGGTGACTCTGATGCATTTACAATTACAGCAACACAGAGCCCTGGCGAAACGGACGACAAGGTAGTTGGCCTTGCTGGCACAGCGACAACACTTAACCCAGGTGAAAACTACAATATCGCTATCGTTCTTGATGCTTCAGGCTCTATGTATGATGACGACCATCGTGATATTGATGATATTGGCGGTCAAACTATAAGTCGCCTTGGTCAAGCTTGTGATGCCATTGCTGACTTTATCGTCGACACATTGCATACTCATGCTAATAGTGACTTAGGTGGTGAAGTAAACATTTTGATCACCACTTTCTGGGATCGTACAGAAAATGGTGCTAAAGATGTATACAATGATGGCAAGACCTATATTAGCGGCTCTTTAAACTTAAACGACTTTGAGGGATTATCCGTAGATGATATATATAGTGCCATTGCGGCAATCGTCGCGGACAATTCAAAAGGCGTTACCTATAATGAATTAACTGGGGAATTTGAATATAGCCAGGCTGCATTTGATGAAATTAAAGAAGCTTTAGAAAACGGCACAGACATTGATGATGTTTATGATCCTTTAGCTGGCGCTAACACAGGCTTCCACTGGGGCACCGATTATTCCACAGGCTTTAACAATGCTGCTGAGTGGTTTGAAGAAGTCTCACAAGAAGGCTTCACAAATGAAACATTCCTCATAACCGACGGTGAGCCACACGATTCAGAGGCTGCAAGGACAGCAGCGTTCAATAAGTTGTTGCTAGCCATGGACATTAAGCTAGAGCAAGCAACAAATGCTGATGGCGATTTGCTCTTTAACCCAGACGGTTCTCCGCTTTATGCTATGGAAGCTGACGGCAGATATATACCTCTACCAGGTCAAGAGCATAAAATCCAGGCCATTGGTATTGGTGCAGATGCAGAAAAAAATCAAGGAACACTTGATAAATATGACACAACTGAGCCTGATCCAGATACAGGCCACAAGTCTGAGATTGTAGACGACGGTAATATTAAGGACTTGTTTACTGCTGAAGAAGGCTCTGTAACAACAGCTGCTCTGGAAACAAGCATAGGTATAACTGCTGGCGGCAATGATATTCTTGTGGGTGGCATCGACACTGAAACCCTCATTAAATCTTTGCAGACACACTTAGGACCAGCTGTTACAGTCGATGAAAAAATGCTCGCCGAATATATGCGCAATTACCCAGATTGGTTAGTAAACGAACAACTTGCAAGCAGCATCACCAATGACCCTGATCTTCTTCTTGCAGGCAGTGGAGATGACACCTTATACGGCCAAGGCGGAGCAGATACACTTATCGGTGACGGCGATTATGATGAGCTTGCTGAATTTGCAGCAACTATTGGCGCCACAGGTGACTATTCACAAAGCAATATCGAGCCTCCATCTGACTTGGATTTGACAGATGCAGATGCCGTGGCCGCCTATAAAGCCAAGGTATTAGCATTGTCAAACGACTTGACCGATAAGGTGAAAGACTTAGCTTACAACGAAGACGGTTCTGTAGATAAAGACGGCTTGACCAAGCTTGAAACAGCCGCAAATGACATGGAACAAAGCACAGATGGCAACGACACTATGTATGGTGGTGACAAAGGCACTGAAGACGGTAGCGGTGACGATATCCTTCTTGGCCTTGGTGGCGACGACGTCATGTACGGCGGTGAAGGCGACGATATCCTCATCGGCGGTAGCGGCAACGACACCCTCTACGGCGGTGAAGGCGCAGACATCTTGATCGGCGGCGAAGGCGACGATACCATCTACATGGATATGGACGATGTGTTTGTTGACGGCGGTGCTGACATGGATACCCTCTTTGCATCAGGTAGCAGAGAAGAGGTTATTGATAAGCTGGTAGACGGCACCATCACCAATATGGAAATCATCATTGCCGGTGAAGGCGAAGGCATTAACCTCACCGAAATGAAGTTTGAAGACTTTGGCATCGAATTTGACGCCAATGGTGTAATCAGCGGTGAAGGTGCCGCTGAGTGGGGCATGGGCGTTGATGTCAGCATTGGAAGCATTGACTACGTCGAATACGACAATGGCGAGCTCACCCTCTTAGTACAAAAAACCGCAACTGAAAACGGTGGTTAATTCATAATAACCTTGGTGGCCCTTAGGCCCTAAACTAAACAAAAACAAGACAGGCAAGCTGATTTTCGGCTTGCCTGTTTTTTTGTACGCTTTTTGCAAAGAAAAGATGTCCGGATAATTCAACAAGGCATGGATGCTCTGCTGTCTATTTGCGTAATTGCTCATTCTTCGCAAAGGCAAAGGCCCCCAAATTTTTTGGGTGCCCCCTGAATGCTTGCTGCGTCACCACGATCCACGCAATGGCCTGATGTTATTGTGAAAGTCGTTGCGAGTGCAGCGAAGCGTATGGATTGCCGCGTCGCTACGCTCCTCGCAATGACGTGTGGTGTATCGAAAGTCATTGCGAGCACAGCAGAGCATCCGTGTATTTTGTCAATTTTTGGAATTGTGCAGAGGTCTCAAGAAACATTATCGACAAAGAAGGCAGATTTTGCCTTTTATTCATAATAGTTAACAAACTAAAAAAACTAGAAAAAAACTAGAAAAAATTAAGTAGCCTAAATATTTACTAAAAAAACATATGGCTTACTTTTTGCATGAATTTTACAAAAAACTACAAAAAACACAAATCCCTGCTTCACGCAAGCAGCTTGTTATCTTGCCGAGGAGTTTGCCCATGTCTGTTATTCTTAACACCAATATGATGTCGCTTTCTATTTCGCACGCTTTGAACAATAATTACACACGCTTAGAAAGCTCGACCGCGCGTCTTTCTAGCGGTTTGCGCATCAATAAAGCTTCTGATGACGCCTCTGGCTACGCCATTCGTGAGCTTATGCGTTCTGAAATCGGTATGCTTGAGCAAGGCAAGCGCAATGCCAATGACGCCATTTCTTTGGCACAAACTGCTGACGGCGCACTCGGTGTTATTGACGCAAAACTCATTCGCATGAAAGAGCTGGCTGAACAGGCCGCCACAGGTAGCTATGATTCCATTCAGCGTGACATCATCAATAACGAATATCAAACTGTCGCAGACGAAATCACCCGCATAGCCAATGCCACAGACTTTAACGGCTTAAAACTTCTTGACGGTTCACTCGAAGGCCCAA
>CAYJIB010000045.1:0-9422 GCA_964370125.1 uncultured Desulfovibrionaceae bacterium | reverse complement strand
AGCAGTGACCGAAGGCGGCCTAAAAATCCACTTTGGTTCGGGCAACGATTCTGCAGAAGATTATTTCAGCATTGAAATCGGCGAAGTGACGGCCTCTGCCTTAGGCCTTGGCGCAACGGCCGGTGACGATCCAAATGTCTATGCTGCTGATTCGCACACCGCTCAAAGCCTTGATCAATTTTTAGAAAATAGCCCAGGCGGCGTCACACTCAGCGGTGCGCAAGTTAAGGCACTTGAAGACGCTTGGCTTGTTGACCAAGATCGCTATCTTGACAAATATACCGCCGAGCCTTTTGCCAGCCTTGAGGCCTTTATGAAGGCTCCAATTGAACAAGGCGGCCTTGAAATCGACATAAATCTCAATCAACTCACTGGCAATGCCGCTCTTTCTGCCGCAGAAATTACTGATATCCGCAATGACATCGCCTCTTCGCCAAGTGCCGAAAAAGCGGGCACTGCCCCCTATGGAACCGAAGAAGACCCAATAGTCAATCCTGCGGTTGCGGCCGAGTCGTATACTGTCTTTGAAGAAATGCTCAAAGGCCTTGACCCGACACAGCCCTTTACCATGACAGACGCTCAAGGGGACGAGCTTGCCGCCGCCTTTGAAGAAGACAGAACGCTCTTTTTAAAGGCTGACGGCACAGAATTTGCCTCTTTTGCAGAATTTGCCACAGCCAGCGCAGAATTTGGCGGACTTGGCTTTAAGCTTAGCATGGATCAATTTTCTGCTTCAGCAGGCGGCGTTCAAACTGACGGAAGCCCGGCCTATGTCGGCACGCCAGACATTCCCACCAATCCACCGCAACTTGGTATCCCGGGTGACGATGCTGCTAATGCGATAAATCCAGCAGAGTTAGCTGACATTCAGGACGAGCTTGATAAGGTGCATTCTTCTTTCTCTCTTGTGCCGGGCAACAATATCCTAACACAAGACAATGCCAGAAATGCCCTTGAAGTGATCGATGCGGCAATACAAGCAAAGGATCATATTCGTGCTGAGCTTGGAGCGGTGCAAAATCGCCTTGAAACAACGGTTGAAAAGTTGACTATTCAACGCTTTAATTTGCAGGCTGCAGAATCGCGTATTTCTGATGCGGAAATTGCCGAAGAAATGACCGACTTCGTAAGGCACCAGACCTTGACGCAAGCAGGTGTTTCGATCCTTTCTCAAGCCAATGCCCTACCTCAAACCATGCTCCAACTCCTTAATGGTTAAGGCAAGTCGCTGAAAAAGGGTAATCTGCTTTGTCAGAAAGACTACGTTTGGGGGCTACGTCCTGTAGCCCCACTCACTACAAGCTTGTAAAAAGCCTAATGCTTACTTCGCTTGCACTGCATGGCTCGCCACTTCCTGTGGCGACTTTTTGCTCCATGACGAACACCATAGCCGGGCTGTCCATTTGCGCAATTGTTCATTCTTCGCAAACACAAACTGCCCCCAAATTCTTTGGGGCGCCTTTAGTGGCAAGGCTATACTCATTCCGCAAAAAAAGATTTTCATCTTTTCTTCTTTAGGGCAAATTCACCCTCTCTCCGTCCCCAAGACAACATTCTTCCATCAAAAAAGCAATAATACTTTCTAAAAGAGCGTATTGCGCCTTGCAATACAAAGTCCTGCCGTCACGCACCTGCTTGATAAGGCCCACTGATACAAGGGCAGAAATATGATGACTGAGCGTTGAAGCTGGAATTTGCAAAGCCCTTTGTATGTCGCCAACTGGCACACCACAATCACCCGCCTTGACCAAATGACGATAAATCCCAAGACGTGTGGGGTGCCCCAATTCTTTGAGCGCAGAAGCGATTGTTTCAATTTGCATACAGCCTCCAAAACGTTCACCAAACTTTATTTACTGTAAACACATTCAAAGGACTTGACAAGATAAATACTTTGATTATTCTAAAAATATAGAAATGAACAAGAGTGCACAAAGCACTTTCTTCTTTCAATTACATTTTAACAAATTTTCGGAGAATTGTTATGGAAGCCTATTACCCTATGCTTGAAAATGCCCTTGGCATGTTTCTCTTTCTTGGGATTGAACTCTCTGTTTTGTTTATTCTTATCAGTGCTGCAGTCAGCCTCTTGCAGCAATACATCCCAGATGAAAAAATTCAGGCTATTTTAGGTAAATCTGGCGGCCGTGGTTATATTTTGGGTGCCATTATCGGCGCAGTGACACCTTTTTGTTCTTGTTCGACCATTCCTATGTTGCGTGGCTTGCTCAAGGCCAAGGCGGGCTTTGGGCCGACACTTACCTTTCTTTTTACCTCACCCCTCCTCAATCCTATTATTCTTGGTATTTTTGTAGCGACTTTTGGCCTGCAAACAGCGAGTATTTATGCTCTTGTTGCCTTAATTGTTTCTATTGTTGCGGGTTTTGTGCTCGATAAAATGGGTTTTGAACGTTATATCATTCCTGAAGGTGAAGCAAAGGCCAGCGCTTCTTGTTGCTCTACAGAAGCAAAGAAAACTGAGGCTACTTCCTGCTGTGCACCTGTACAAGAACCTTCTTGCTGTGAAGCGCAAAATCTCGAAAACTCTTGCGAAACTTCTTGTGGAGCAGAAGTTCAAACAAGCACACTCACCTTTTCTGAAAAAGTTCGTCTGGCCTTTTCAGCGGCTTGGACGCAATTTAAGCAGGTCTTCCCCTATCTTTTGTTTGGTGTGGTGCTCGGTTCTTTTGTGTACGGCTTTGTGCCAAGCGACTTTATAGCCCGCTATGCCAGTGGCGATTCTCTTTTTGCTGTGCCTTTTGCAGCGCTTATCGGCATCCCTCTCTATGTGCGAGTAGAAGCCCTTATCCCCTTAAGCGCTGTGCTTGTTGAAAAAGGTATGGGTCTTGGGGCGGTTATGGCACTCATTGTAGGTGGCGGTGGAGCAAGCCTTACAGAACTTATTTTGCTCAAATCAATGTTCAAAACGCCTATGATCATTGCCTTTCTTGTGGTCATCTTGGGCATGGCTGTCCTTGCGGGTTATCTTTTTCAGTTTGCATTTTAACTTTTCCTCATCGCAAAAAAGCACTTGAATTGCCAAAGCTTTTCTAGTATTCTGCCAAGTACAGACTTAAAAAAACTGTACTTGGCAAGATTTTTTTCCACACAAAAAACAAAAAGAATACCTTATGAAAACACAAGTAAAAAACTTCGCTCCATTCACTTTTTTCTTGCTTTTGTTAAGCTTCTTGCTTCCGCAAGGGGCTTTTGCTGTCTCGGCAGACGACTTTGACGCTCTAGTCCAAAGAGCCGAGCGTCGCCGCCTTGCTATAGCACAAACCATGGAGGCAAGCACAGTCTTTGTCCTTGTTGACAAGCCCGATTCTTATGGCATGGGCACGGCCTTTGTCGTGGGTGATGGCTATCTTTTAAGCAATGCCCACGTGACAGAAGGCGAAAAAAAAATTTATATTTTTGGAAAAGACTTCGGGCCAATAAAGGCAACGCTCATTAAAGAACTCTATACCGACGATTATGACTTTGCCCTGTTGCGCTTTAAACCGCCAAGAAAATTGCCCTCCCTTTCTTTTAATCTGACCCTTGGTCGCACTGACAAAATCAGCGCTTGGGGTTACCCCTATTTGGTGACACAATTTGACAAAAGCATGGAAAAGCTCGAAGAAGGCGAACTCAATAGCCTCCCTCCACTTGTCTACACAGAAGGCAATGTCAGCGCCTTTGTGCAAGGCGATAAAACCCGCAATATCATTCACACAGCCACCATCACCTCTGGAAACAGTGGCGGCCCGCTTATCAACAGCCGTGGGGAAGTTGTGGGCATCAATACTTGGAGAGCGAGTGATGAAGACGGCGGAGCGGGCATAAATGCCGCCCTCACAGCCGAGGACGCTGTCGCTTTTTTGCGTTCTTGCGATGTCGAACCCACCGTTATTGGTTCTTCTGACAGCGCTGTTCCTTCTATACTTTATACAGAAAACAGACCTCAAGAAAGCAGACAGCCCGAAAGAGGATTTGGCAACCAAAGACAAAGAGATGAGCCTTTGGACGACGCAAATTCTGGAGGCAATTCTTCTTTAAGCGATGTCTTCCAAATGGCACAAGGCTATGTGGCTGATGGGCTTGAGCAAGGCTCTTCTGATGGAGCTTCTTCTGGTAAAGGTTCTGATAGAGGTTCTGGCAGAGGTTCTGGCAGAGGTTCTGGTAGAGGTCCTGGTAGGGACAGAGAACAACAAGGCGGCATTGACAGAGAAGGCAAAGGCCTTGTTGGCGATGCAAAAGCTTTTTATCCCGATGCCCTTAATGGCGATCCAGACGCTCAGGCCTATGTTGGGCTTTCGTATTATTTTGGCGATGAAGCCCCAGAAGACGAAGCCCTTGGCCTTATGTGGTTAAAGAAATCTGCCGATCAAGAAAATGCGGGTGCCATGTCCTTACTTGGCACAATCTACCTGACAGATCCTGACTATAAAGACACAAAGACAGGCCTTAAATTGGTGCGTAAAGCGGCTGACAAAGATCCTGATTTTGCTTCTGTTTTGGCGCAATTCCTCTATATGGGCGAAGCCTTTGGTGTGCCTCGTGATGCCGAAGGGGCCCTCCGTGCCGCAAAACAAGGGGTAAAGGTAGATGACCCAGACGCTCAAGCCCTCTTGGCCCTCTTTCATTCTATTGGTCTTGGTGGCAATACCGATGCGCAATATGCCCTAGAATTGGCACAAGCCGCAGTAAAACAAGAAAATTCTCTGGGCTATGCTGTACTGAGTTGGCTGTATTATCAAAACATAGGTGTAAAAGAAAATCCCCAAAAAGCACTAGAATACGCAAAGAAAGCCGCTGAAGACGAAGACGCTTTTGGCTTAGGCTTACTAGCCTATTACAATCTTGTAGGCTACGGCATGCCAAAAAACCTTAAAAAAGCCAAAGAGCTTGCTGAAGAAGCGGCTATACAGGCCAATGAAATCGGACAATATGTCTTGGGGCGCATGTATTTGTATGGTGAAGGCGTGCCAACTGACATCTCTCTTGGCTTTGCCTATATGGACTTGGCAGCAAGAAAAAAAGCCCACGATGCCGAAAAAATTTATAAGGCTTTTGCAAAGAAAATAAGCCCAGCAGAAAAAGCAGAGGCCAATGAATATATTAAAATTTGGCACGAGCAGTGGAATTTGTAAATTTTTATCTCTTGTTTTAGCCAAAGAAAAAGGGGAAGAATGTGCATTCTTCCCCTTATTTTTTTCTTAACGGAAAAATTTATTCAGGCACGTTTGCCATAATGTCCATGAGGGTTTTCTTTGGATTGGCTGCACAGTAAGTAGAGATGTGGTTACCAAATTTTTGCAACCATGCATCGCTCAAAACGGTGTTGTCGCTTTGAGCGCTCAAATAACCGTCCATCCAGAACATCATCATAGTGATATTTTGCGTTCCGCTAGCCAAAAGCTCTTGGCAAGTGAATTTTCCAAGGTCTTGATCAGCTGCACGAGAAGTGCCAGCAAAGCCCAAGAAAAGAGCCAAAACAAGTGCGAGAGAGAATAACTTTTTCATAACAAACTCCTTTAAAATGTGTAAATATTCAAAGTAAGTTGTCATTTTTTTTGTTTTCTGTCAAGGATAAAGAAGGCACAAGTAATGACAATCTCCTTTTTCACCCAAAAAGCGAAATCTTCCAAAAAGCAAAAAAATTAAAGCAATCACAAAAAAAATGCTTTCGCCTTGACAAAGGCTTGCATTTTGAGTATGTAGTGCTAGTACGCCTTTTTTGTAGACTTTTTGAAACATGTTTGAGCAAACAGCGTACAATTTTTACAAAAAACTTGTTATTTCAGGTATATAGACCTGCGCAATGCGCACATTTTTGCATATACCGCCCTTCATCACCCTAGGATTTGGCATGAACTTACGCGAAGAACACGTAGCATACAATTTGGTGCAAAAATTTATTGAACAAAGCATTCCAGAATACATCAAAGATGCAGGCAAAGAAATTCTTGCAAGCAATGGTGTAAGCAAGACTACCATACGCAAAGAAGGCGAGATGTGGATTATCGACGGGCTTGTGCAAAGCGAAGACTTCCAGCAATACAGCCCTATAATCAGCCTAAAATTAGCTGAACAGCAAAGCGCATCACAATGCAATTGCTATGAGGCCTCAATGGGGGTTTGTTCGCATGTGGCAGCCCTCGCCCTGCGCCTTAGCCTTGAACTTGACAAAGACAGACAACACCAAGAACCAGCCGAACAACACAAAATAGAATGGCGTCAATCTTTTCGTTCCTTCTTTGCCACCTCGCTTGAACCCGAAATCGGCACACATTATTTGATTTATCGCTTCTATCCAGAGCCTGGCCGCCTTACCGTCGCCTTTTTTAGAGGACGACAAAACAAAACAGGCATCTCAAGTGTACATCAAGAAACAAGCCTTGAACAAATTTTAAACAATCCAAATTGGTGCGAAACCTCGCCAAGCTTTTTGCAAGTAGCTGAACAAATCGGCCAATACCTTGGCTATTATGGCCACAAAGTTGAAATTCCCGAAGGCTATGTCTCGTGGTTTTTTTGGGCTATTCGCCATGAATATTATCTCTATTGGCAAGATTCTGCCATTCCTTGCTCTATTGTGACAAGCCCACTTGCGCTTAAATTGCACCCAAATCTTGATGATCTTACGGGCCTGCATTTTGATGTCTTTTTGCAAAGCCCAAACAAAAAACCTTTTTGCATTACCGACGAAATCGGCACAGAAATCACCTTTCATGGGCAAATGCCCCTTTGGGTCTGCTGGAATCAAACCTTCTACCCTGTACAAACAAGCCTCTCGCCCTCGCTGATCAAAAGCCTTGTGGCCGAAAAACCAAAGATCCCACAAGAAGATATTTCTGAATTTCTTGACAGAGTATGGGCCTCGCTCCCCGCTTCTGAACTCTCAGAGCCCGAAGACTTTTTGCGCATCATGGAACCGCTCTTTCAGCCTTCAACCTATGATCCAAAACTCTTCCTTGGCGAAGAAGGAAGCCTTCTTACCCTTGAAGTGCAAAATACCTATGAAACCATTCATGGCGAATATATCCTGCCTGGGCCAAATCCTGATTTCCAAACAGGCTCTTACATCTATAACAATCAAACCTTCCTCACAAGACGCAGCCAAGAAGAAGAGCAAAGCCTCATTACACAGCTTACCGACATGGGCTTTCAGCCAAGAAACAACAAATTGTGGTTTATGGAACCCGAAGAGGCCATCGCCTTCTTGCTCGATTCCTACACAAAATTGGTAGAACTCTGGCGTGTCTACGGCGAGCAAACCCTCTCTCGCTATAAAGTGCGTATGGCAAAACCAACCATCACCGCAACACTTGAAAGCAATGAAAAAGAGCAATGGTTTAATCTTGATATCGTGGTTGAATATGACGGACAAGCCTTGCCCCTTGAGTCTATTTGGCGAGCGTGGGCGAGAGGCCGCAGATATGTGCAGCTTAAAGACGGCTCATACACAAGCCTGCCTGAGGCATGGCTCAAAAAACTTGCCCACAAGCTAGAAGCCCTTGGATTTGATCCTTCAAAGCCCCCAAAACGCCAATTCAAGCAATTTGAAGCCCCCGTCCTTGACAAATTGCTCGAAGACATGCCAAATGCTACAACAAATTCTTTCTGGGACGCCCTTCGAGAAAAAATTCACTCTTTTGGAGAAATCGAACAAATCGACACGCCAAAAGATGTTAATGCCAGCTTGCGCCCCTATCAAAGCCAAGGTATTTCTTATTTAAACTTCCTTAGCGAATACAATTTTGGCGGTATCCTTGCTGACGAAATGGGCCTTGGTAAAACACTACAAACACTCACTTTTTTACAACATCTTGTCGACAATGGCTACACAGACCCCAACCTTATCGTTGTGCCGACTTCTGTCTTGCCAAACTGGGAAAGAGAGGCGCAAAAATTTGTGCCAAAGCTCAAATGCCTAACCATCTATGGTACAAGGCGTGAAAATATGTTCCAGCAAATCGCAAATTCGCACCTTGTTGTCACGACATATGCCCTTTTGCGACGTGACCTTGAAGAGCTTAGTAAGTATCATTTTAATACTATCATCTTGGACGAAGCCCAAAACATCAAAAATCCAAACACCATAACAGCCCGCTCTGTGCGCAGCATGAACGCTCGAATGCGCCTTTGCCTCTCTGGTACACCCATTGAGAACAATCTCTTTGAATTGTGGTCTTTGTTTGAATTCCTTATGCCGGGCTTTCTTGGCTCACAACACGCCTTTCAGCGTGGTGTCGTTAAGCCTATTCGTGATGGTGATGCCGAATCGCTCGAATATTTGCGCAATCGTGTAAAACCCTTTATCCTGCGAAGAACTAAGGCCGAAGTAGCAAAAGACCTGCCGCCAAAAATCGAGACCGTCACCTACTGCGCCCTTCTTGATGAACAAGCAGAGCTCTACGCCGCACTTAGCAAGAAATTACGTGAGCAAGTCTTTGCAACGGTTGAAGAAAAAGGCATGGCAAAAAGCCAAATGTCTATCCTTGATGCCCTGCTCAAATTGCGCCAAATCTGCTGTCACCCCCGCCTCTTAAAGACCGATATGCCAGGCTTTTCTACAGCTTCCTTACCTTCTGGCAAATTTGAAACCTTTAAGGATATGATTTTTGATATAGTTGACGGCCGCCATAAGGTTCTTGTCTTCTCTCAATTCGTCCAGCTCTTACAAATCATCAAAGGCTGGCTCAATATGACTGATATTCCCTTCTGTTATCTCGACGGAACAAGCAAAAACCGCTTAGATCAGGTTGATATATTTAACAAAAGTAAAGACATTCCCATCTTCCTTATTTCACTCAAAGCGGGCGGAACAGGACTAAACCTGACCTCTGCCGATTATGTTATCCACTATGACCCCTGGTGGAACCCCGCTGTCGAAAATCAAGCAACAGACAGAGCGCACCGCATAGGCCAAACGCAACAAGTCTTTTCCTACAAACTTATTTGCCAAAATACAGTAGAAGAAAAGATTTTGAAACTGCAAGAAATGAAAAAAGGCGTTGCCGAGGCCGTTATCCCCGGTCAAGACACCTGGAAATCACTCACAAAAGACGATTTGGAAATGCTTTTTGAAGTGTAAGGTTAATTTGTTTTTTTGAAGTAAAGTTACCATTTCACGGGAGTTATTTCATTAACTTTAGTTACCTTCTATTGGGTTCGAGGGAGATTAGGGGTGTTTGGGGTTATCGGTTTTAGAGTTTTTCTTTGAATGGGACTTATCATTTCACGGGAGTTATTTCATTAACTTTATTTATCTTCTATTGGGTTCGAGGGAGATTAGGGGTGTTTGGGGTTATCGGTTTTAGAGTTTTTCTTTGAATGGGACTTATCATTTCACGGGAGTTATTTCATTAACTTTATTTATCTTCTATTGGGTTCGAGGGAGATTAGGGGTGTTTGGGGTTATCGGTTTTAGAGTT